>NZ_JBIDBS010000016.1:0-187632 GCF_043204165.1 Streptomyces sp. NPDC047982
CGACGGTCACGGTCGCAGGGGTCGACATGGGCGGTTCGCCTTCCGGTTGGAGGACCGCAGCCCCCAGGGGCGGGGGCGCGGCTGGTGGCGTGACCGTGCGGGGGCGGGGGGGGTTAGCCGGGCAAGTCGCGGTGGGGGCGGATGCGGAGCGGCCCCCGGGCCGGGACGAGGTGTCCCGGCGCGGGGGCCGTGGGGGGTGTTGTCGTGTTCAGCAGTGGCGGGCGGGGCGGGTTCCGGCGAGGGCGGTCAGGTGGGTGGGCTCGGGGACGGGCGTGAAGCCGACGGGGTCGACGCGGAGGTGGATGATCCAGTGGCCGGGTCCGGTGATCTTGATGACGTCGCCGACGGAGACGGAGCGGAGGGCCTCGCCGGGCCAGGTCTGGCCGTGGTCGTCGGCGCGCTGGTGGTTGCCGACGTCGAAGGTGGCTGAGGCAGCGCGCTGGTGGTCGTGGATGCGGTCGCTGGCGTGGAAGACCAGGCGCAGGGGGCTGCCGTCGGGGTGGGTCGCGGCGGCGAGCGGGTGGTGGGGCTGGTAGCCGTCGAAGTTGTCGTCATGGGTGTTCATGTAGACGGTGACGGTGTAGGTGTCCGGGGCGGTGGGGGCGCTGTCGGTGGTGGTGATGCGGGCGGTGACGGTGAGGGGGCGGGTCACGGCGGTCGTCACGGCGGGTACTCCCATCGGGGCGTGCTGCTGGTTGATGGGATGGACGGTGGGGGGCCGGGCGGTTATCGGGGCAACGCCCTCGGATGGGCAGGGGCTCGCGGGGGGTGGCAACGCGGGACGGCCCGCCCTCGGGGTGTGGCCGGGGGCAGGCCGTCGGTATGCGGTCTGGTCCAGGTGGGTCAGCAGGGGTCGGCTTCGGCGGCGGACATCGCCTCGATGTCCTGCCACGACAGGGGGTGCTTGTACGCCCTGTGCGGTTCACCGGCCAGGACGTGTGCGGCGTTGCGGCGGGTGGTTTCGTAAGCACGCTTGATGCGTTCGGCGGTCTGTTCGGGTGTGGCGTTGCGGGATGCCGTTTCTCGGGCGAAGTCGGCGGCTTCGTCGGCGACTTCGTCCAGGGTGGCGTCGTACATCACGAGGTCGTCGACGACGGTGGAGTAGACGGCGAGTTTGCCGTCGGGCTGGAGCACGATCTGTCGCATGGGTGGCCGGTTTCCCTTTCGAGGTGGGGTGGGGGCGGTTCTGGCCGGTGGGCGGCACGGTGCGGCCGGCGGGGCTGGTGGCCGGGCGGCCACGATCGGGGCCGGGGGCCGGGCGGGGCGCCGGGCCGCCCCGGGGGGGGGGGGGGCGGCCCGGCGGCCGGGGGCTCGACCGCACCCGGGTGAGGGGGTGGTGCGGGAGCGCCTTCCGGCACTCCGACACTCGCCCAGCCGGAGGCAAGCCCCGCAAGCGGTGCGGTGGCGGGACGGCGCGGGCATGGGCGTGCGGTGACCCCGAACCTGGGGGCGGGATTGCCGGAGGTTCGGGGCCGGGGCATTCGGGGTGGTGTGGTCGGTGGGGCGTCAGGGGGTCAGGTCGGCCAGGAGGGCGGTCGCGTTGTCGGCGTAGACCTGGTTCGGGTCGAGGGCGCGGCTGGTCTTGACGGCGGTGTCGACGGCCAGGTTCACCAGGTCCCGGACGGTGGGAAGCAGGTCGTCGCCGTCGCACTCGGCGTACAGGTCGTGCCGGGCGTCCTCGTGGGGCTCGTACGCGCCGTCCGAGGCGAGCAGCAGACGGCAGGGACCGGTGATCTTCCGGGTGACGGTCTCGATTGCGGGGTGGCCGTACAGGCGGCGTACGTCCTCGTCGGCGCGGTCCGAGCCGAGGCACGAGGTGATGTGGTTGCGGTTGCCGCCGTAGGGAGAGGTGGCGGTGGGGGGGTAGACGCGGCGCTTGTTGTGGTCTTCGGTGAGGCGCACCGCGATCCCGCGTTCCATCAGGTACGCGCGGGAGTCGCCGCACCAGGCGACCGTCAACGGCTTGCCGGGGGCCTTGACGGCGACCACGGCCGCCGCCTTGTCGCTGGGTCCGTAGTGGATGGCGTCGTCCCGGCACAGGTTGTACACGTGCCGCAGTCCGGCCTCCGCGTCGCCCCGGTGGGCGGCGGTGCGGGCGATCTGCCGGGCGGCGCCGAGGGCCCACCGGTGGGTTGTCTCGCGTCGGCCGATGCCGTCCAGGAGAACGTACGCGCGGGTGCCGTTGACGGTGCGGACGGCGGTGGCGTCGCACTGGCCGGGGTCGGTTCCGGTGTGCTGGGCGATGGCGTAGGTGCGGGTGGGCATGAGTAGGGGTTCCCTTCAGCGGGCCGATGGTGGGTGCCGGACCGCCCCCGGGGGGTGGGGGGCGGTCCGGCGGCCGGGGGCTCGACCGCACCCGGGTGAGGGGGTGGTGCGGGAGCGCCTTCCGGCATTCCGACACTCGCCCAGCCGGAGGCAAGCCCCGCAAGAGCGGGCGGCTGGCTGGGTGTGCGGCGGCCCCGAGCCCGGAGCGGATGCCGCAGGTTCGGGGCCGGTGGCCGGTGGCCGGTAGGCGGCAGGGTCAGTCGGTAGGGCGTCCGGCTCGGGCGAGTTCCTTGAGCTGCTGCACGGAGATGGGCAGGTTGAAGGCTTCCCGGAGCAGGGCGGGCAGGCGGGCAGCGGAATCGAGGCGGCATGCCCGGCGCAGAGCGAGGCGGGCGAGGGCCTGGTCGTCGTCGTACCAGGCGCTGACGGCCAGGAGCGTCAACGGCGCGCAGGCAAGGGCCTCGTGAGGGTCGACGGCGGCGGTGGCGAGGTAGGTGAACAGGCGGCGGGCGGCGGCGTTGGTGTGGGTGTCGGGCAGGCTCATGGCCCAGTCGCGGATCAGGCGGTCGTTCAGGGCGTGGAGGAGGGTGACGGTGTCGGCCGGGGGCAGTGCGGTGGTGGCCGGGTCGGCGAAGGTGGTGGCTGCTTGTTCCAGAAGCGTGTGGGCGGTGGCGGGCCGGACAGCAGCGCGGCGGTGGGCTGAGGTGGCGGTGTCCAGCGCGGTGCGCAGGGTGTCGGCGGCGCGGCCGGTCAGCGGGGCGAAGGTGGTGGTGAGGGTGTCCTCGCTGGGGGCGGGGAGCTTTCCGGCGACGGTGAACGCGACGGTTGCGGGTCCGGGGGTGGTGTCCGGCATGGCGGTTCCAGGGCCCGGCGTGATGTCGTGCGTCATGTCCCACCATTGGTTGGCGCTGAGGCACAGGGTCAGCGGGACGGTGATGCGGTGGTGGGTGAAGGCGGCGCGCAGGAGCCCGGCCAGGGGCGCGAGGCGGACGGCGACCGTTCGGCCGGACTGGCCGGGTGCGGGTTCGTCGAGGAGGTAGAGCACAACGGAGTCGGGCGTGGGCGCGTTCTGGCCGTCGAACTGGTCGGTGACAGCTCGGGCCGTCTCGGCGGCGAAGTCGAACCATGCCGATTCGGCCGGCGGGAGGTCCAGGCGGGCGGCGCAGGTGAAGCGGCCGTCGTGGAAGATGGCGGCGACCAGGGAGGTGCGGGGCTCGTAGCCGAGCAGGTAAGGCAATGCCTCGGCGAGGTCGGCGGGGGTGTGCAGGCGGACCGTGGCGGACTCGGGACGGGACATGCGGGGCTCCGTTTCAGTACCGGGCTGTTGTGGGCTCACCGTGCGGAGGCGGGGAGTTAGCGCAGCAACAGACCGGCGTAGAGGCCGGAGGGCGCGGCATTACGGGCCGGTGCCGGAGCTGGGGGGACGCGAGGCGGCCCCGGGCCGGGACTGGTGTCCGGGCACGGGGCCGGTCGGCGCGACGGCAGGCGGAGGCGGGGGCCGTGGCGTGGGTTACAGGGTCTTGGGCTTCGGCTTGCAGCCGTGGCTGATGACGGTGTCGAGGATCTTGGTGACGCGGTCGGGGTGGTCGGTGATCTTGACGTGGAGGCCGCACCGGCCGCAGGAGTACGTCGCGGTCTGCAGCGGGGGGAACAGCCGGGCGCGGGCGGCGCGGAACAGGTGGGTGAGCATCGCGATCGGAATCCTTGCCTGGGAGGGGCGAGAAGGGCGGCCCGGGGGCGGGTTGGTGGTCACCGCTCCCCCGGCCGCTGCGCACCCTGACCGGGTGGGCGGCAACGGCCGCAACCGCCGGACCGGGCGGAGGTGACCGGCGCGCGGCAGCGGGACTACGGCGGCGGTGGGGGGCGGGAACGCGGGGCGGCCCCGGGCCGGGACGGGTGTCCGGGCACGGGGCCGGTCGGCGCGACGGCGGGCGGGGCCGGGGGTGGGCTATGGGGTGGTCGTGACGTGGATGGTGTAGCCGGTGTTGTTGAAGGGGCGGACGGTCTCGGCGGTGAACTGTGCTTCCTGCGGGGTCGTGCAGGTCACCGTCCGGCGGCCGGACCCGGAGCCGTTGTAGAGGGTGACGCTGTAGCGGGCGTGGGCGGGGACGGCCTTCAGGGTGGGGGCGAACCCGCGTGCGGCGCGTTCGGCGTTGGCGGCGGGGATGCAGCCGGGGCACAGGAAGGGCCCCTGGCCGGTGCCGTCGTGGGTCCATACGGCGCCGTAGGCCAGGCAGGTGGTGCGGGTGCAGCGGATGCCTGCGGCGCAGCGGGCCCGTATCTCGGCACGGTGGGCGGCTTCCTGGGCGATGTGCGCGGGGACGGGGGGCTGGTCGCCGTCGGCCGGCTGGGCGTCGGGGGAAAGGCCCCACCGTGCGGCAAGGTCCAGGACGGCCTTGCTGGTCGCGTGTTCGTGGCGGGTCCATCCGGTGCGGGCGGCGTCGACGAGATAACGGCATCGGTCCTCGATGTCGCTGAACAGGACGTACCGCAGGTCGTCGTTGTTCGCCGCGGCGGCGGTAGCCGCTGCTCGGGCCGTGTTGGCGGTCTTGAGGAGCTGGGTGCTGGGGGCGGTCAGAGCGCGTTCGGCGGTGGTGAGGAAGCTGAGTGCGTAGGGGGTTTCCAGGTGGTCGGCAACGCCCGGGAGGGTGAGGAGCCGGGCGGCGGCCGCGGACGCGCGGGGGATGCGGGTGGTGGCGTAGGCGACACGGTCGGCGGTCGCGTTGGGGTTGGTCAGGATGCGGCCGATGGGCGCTATTCGGTAGGCCAGGTGGTACAGGCGGCGGACCTGTCGGTCGGTCTCCTGGGCGGCGCGGGCGTGGGCCCGCCACTGGTCGGGGGTCGTGGTCACGTACGGCTCCTGAAGAGAGGCACGCCTCCCCCCGGCGATCGCCTGGGGCGATCGCCGGGGGCGGGCGGAGGGGGTGGTGGCGGGCCGGGAGAGCGGGAGGCTGGTCACCGCTCCCCCGGCCCGGTGAGCGCACTGTGCCGGGGTGAGCAGCAAGGGGCGCAACACGCTGACCCGGTTGACGCGTTGAGCAGACCCAGAGTGCGCGGCGGGGTGCCGGGCGGTGTCCCGGGGGAAGGTCAGCGGCGCTTACGCCTGGTGCTGGCGGTGTGCTCGCCGCTGAGGGTCCGCTCACGGCTGGACACGGTGAACTGCCGGGTGGACAGGTCGAAGACCACCCAGGGGGCGTGAGCGTGGGCGGCGGTGCTGGCGTAGGGCTGGTGCTGCCAGTCGTTGCGCGTGCCGTAGAGGTCGTGGAAGTGGGGGAACCGTCCGGCGGCGATGAGGGCGTTCAGGGCGTCGGCGAGGTTCTGCCACAGCGGATCAGTCCCGGAGCCCGTGGTGTCCGTGTCCGTGCCGGTGCCGGTGCCCGTGGTGCCCGTGGTGCCTGTGGTGGTGGCCATGATGATGCTCCGCTTCTCGAAAAAGGAGGTGGCGGCCCGGTGGGTGCGGGGTGGTGGTCACCGCCTGGGCCGGGCCGGTGCGCTGACCGTGGCCGGGCGGGGGCCAACGACCGCAACCACCCCCGGCCGGCCCGGGGCGGCGGCCGGCCGAGGGCGGGCGCCGGGGCGGCGGGGCCGGGCGGGCACGGGGCGGCGGCGCGGGCGCCGAACGCGAAAGGCCCACCCCAGGGGACGGGGGTGGGCCAGGCAGCCCTTTGGGGGTCTGCTGGTGGGAGTAGGGAGCGCTGATCAGGGTTGGCAGGCGGGGCAGTGCTCATGGCTGTCGTGGTCGTGCTCGCCCTGATCGTGATCGTCGGCGAGGTCCACACAGGCGAGGCAGTAGGTATCAGGGGTGTCGTCAGGGCGTGGCACGAGCCGATCACCGCAGTGCCGGTTGCGGCACTGGGAGGTGAGGGGGAGGGGCATGGTGTTGCTCCGATCGGTCGTAACCGGGCCGGTTGCCCGGTGGGAGGACCGTGCGGAGCGGAACAGTTAGCTCCGCCACCTCGGGTGATCGCCCCACGTGTCATACGTGGCGAGGCACGAGAAGCCGACGCGACATGTCGTGCGGATCGTCTTGCGGGAGGTGCTGGAACGCCGCATGGCCCCCAGCACCGCAGAGCGAGTGCCGGGGGCCGGGCATGGGCGATTCCGGTGCCCTAGAACTGGGCGTGAGGCCGTGAGCGAGGTGGAGTCGCTGGGGTCAAAGAGCGAGGCGAGTGGCGTTGATGGCGGGGGCGAAGGCGGGGCTGTCCAGGCTGAACGGCCAGTGGGGCAGGTAGAGGTGATTCTCGTGCCACCACTCGGTGGCCGCCTCGATGGCCTTGTGAGTCCGGGTGGCGAGGGGGGGCGGGCAAGGGGGTGAGGTTGCCGTCGTGGTCCTCGGTGCCGGTGATCACCGCGGGGCCGGCCAGGAGGTAGGGGAGCTGGGCGCCGCGCCATGCGGACGCGAGGGTCCAGGTAACGGGGTTGAGCGGCAGGTGTTCGGCGAGGCCGTTGCCGTGGACGTGGAGCACAGCGTCCGGGTGGTAGTAGCTGGCCTCGGGCAGGCCACCGACCTGTTCTTGGAGCCAGGCAGACTGGCCGTGAGCGGGCAGGATCAGAGCGCCGCCGGGTGGTGAGGTGCCCCTGGGGGTCCAGGGGCGGGATGGTCAGAGCGGTCAAAGTAGTGGTCACAGGAAGGCTCCTTCATACGGTGGGGTGTAGGCCGGGCCCGGCGGGCGGGGCGTAGTGGTCACCGCAGCCGGGGGCGGGTGATCCGCACTGTGGAGCGGCGGTCGGCAAGGCGGGCAAGGCACAGGCACGGGCCATCTGCAGGCCCGGCGGCGAGGACTCGACTGAACGCGGGGGTGCGGGCGCGTCCCCTTCCGCAGCACCGACACTCCCCCGGGTATGGACCAGCCCCGCGCCCTTGAGCCGACCGCCAGCGCCGGGGAGGGGTGAACGCGAAGAGGCCCACCCCGGGCGGGGTGGGCCTCGAGCCATCGGCACGGATCGGCAGGGTTACGGCGTGCTGCGGCTGGCCATGAACTCAGCGATGGACTCTGCGGCGAGCGTGCTGTCGGCGTCGACGTCCGTGCTGGTGCTGCGGTAAACCTCGGCGTGCTCGATGTCGTCTTCGGCATGTGCGTAGTGCAGGGCCACCCATCCGCGATGTTCGTTGGACGGGTATGCGGTGACGCCCTCGTCGTCGGTGATCCTGACCTCGGTGCCGTCGGGTGCCGGGATGATGAAGACGTTCCCCGGTTCGTCGGTGACGATGATGTTCGCGAGCGCGCCGGGCCAGGGGTCGATGCGGTAGGTGAGTCCCGCCCGGTCGAGTGCGGCGCGCAGGTGGTGTCCGGCAGTGCCGGTGGTGTCGGGCGTGGTCATAGTGGTGGATCTCCTTGGTCTATGAATCGGTGGGCGTCGGCGCTCAAGTAGGGCGGCCGTGTCCGGGACTTTGGGCTCTCCAGGGGCAAGCCCCGCAAGAGGCCCCGCTTGCGGCGGACGCGCAAGCGAAGATGGCTCTGATGGGTTCAGGAGCGTCAACGGGGCACGGGCGCGTTCGCGGCGGCCATCTGCTCGGCCAGCGTGAGCAGCTCGACAAGCTGACCGGGAGTGAGGTGGTACCTGCTGGTGTCCCTGCTGGACACTCGGCCGATAGCGTCCGCCGAGGTGATGCTCACGGATTTGAGGCCCGCGAGACGCTCGCGCTCGGCGGCCCTGGCCTTGTCCTGCTCCATCACGTCCCACAGGAACTCGGCGACCTCGGCGGTCTTGGCGACCTTCCAGCCGTCGGCACGGCGGACCTCATGGCCGTCCGGGTCGGTGATGACGATGGCGCCGATGTCATCACCCCACATGCCGGTGAAGAGGACGGTGTAGCCGTTCTTCGTGGTGGCCTGGGCCCGGATGGCGCCCTTGTACTTCCTGGCAAGGCTGGCGATCTCGGCGGCGAACGCGCTGCGCTGGTCAGTAGCCATGTGGCTTCTCCTTGTGTCGGTGCTCGCTGATCTGCCCGGCGGCCGCCGGGCGCTGGATGCGGGTGGGGCGGTCCGGAGGCTTGACCGCTCGTGGAGGGGGCGGTGCGGGAGCCTTCTGGCAGGCCGACACTGCCTCGGGCGATGGCAAGCCCCGCCACCCCCGGTGGGCCGACGGTCGACCGGGGTGTACGGCGGCCCCGAACCCCGGGGAGATGCCGGGGTTCGGGGCCGGGAGCGGGTAGGCGGGAGGGTCAGCCGATCGTGAGGAGGACGCGAAGCCGGTCCAGGCCCTGGGCGCTGCGCAGCTGTCGGGCGCGCAGAGCGCGTTGAGCCGCTTCTCGGCGGTGGCTGGTGTAGGGGCGGGCGAAGTCGCGGATCACTGTTGTGGTGCTGGCGGCTTCGCGCTGGGCGCGGTCGGCTCGGTCGTATGCCTCGGTGACTTCGTCGAAGATCATCCGGGCCATGCGCTGCCCGCAGCCGTCCAACAGGGGGGTGGCGTCCGGTCCTTCCTGTTCGAACGCGGTGATCGCGGTTTCGACGAACCGGCGGTGGGCGGGGGTGCGGCTGGCCTCCTCGCGGAGGCTGTCGAGTATGTCGGGGCGGGTGCGGACGTAGCCGCTGGGGGTGATGTGCATGGGGCCTCCCTTGTCTCGGGCGCCGGGCGGTGACCGGTGCTGGATCGAGCGTGGCCCGCCAGCGGGTTACCCCCGCAACGGTGTGGCTTGGCCGCGGCGGGTCCGGGTGCGGTAGCAAGCGCGCAGGGATGCCGCAGTCGCAACAGCGGGACGGTCGGCGTCGACGGGGTCGCTGCGCCCCGCTGCCGGACACAGGTGGCAGCGGGGCGACTTGGGGGCGTTGTCAGGCGCAGAGGGCAGGGGTGTCGGCTGGGGTTGTGGGGTGGAAGAACACGTCACCGGCCGGGGAGTGGAGGGTGACTGTTTAGGACGGCCTCTTTTGGCCCCGGGGTACCGGGGCGGATTCCAGCAACCGTCGCAACACCTGGTCACTCGACTGTTGCGATGAGCCTACTGAAGTGGTGAGCCGGAGTCTGCCAGCCAAGGGTCTTCCGGGGACGGTCGTTGAGTTCTGCGGCGACGGCGGCCAGGTCGGTGGCGCTGTGAAGCGAGAGGTCGGTGCCTTTCGGGAAGTACTGCCGCAGCAGCCCGTTCGTGTTCTCGTTCGTGGGCCGTTGCCACGGACTTCCTGGTTCGCAGAAGAAGACCGGGATGTTCGTGGCGAGGGTGAACTCGTCGTGGCGGCCCATCTCACTGCCCTGGTCCCATGTGAGCGAGCGGGCGAGAGCTGGGGGAAGGTCGGTGAAGGTCCGAACGAGGGCGTCTCGGACGTGTTCGGCGCCGCGGCCCTCGGGGAGGTGGACGAGCTTGACGTAGCGGGTGGTGCGGTCAACCAGAGTGCCGATGGCGGACCGGTTGTCCTTCCCGACGATGAGATCGCCCTCCCAGTGGCCGGGGACCAGGCGGCCGGCGGCTTCGGGCGGGCGCTGGCTGATGGTGAGGCCGGTGGCCCGGAATCTGGTGACGCGCTGGTCGGGACGGCGACGCTTGTGCCGATGCCGACGACGGGTCCGCAGTTCACCAATGGGCCGATCGAGGCCGCCGCGGTGGGGCAGGTAGACCGCCTGGTAGATGGTCTCTGTGGACAAGTGGCGCTCTGGCTGGTCTGGAAAGGCGGTGGGCAGCAGGCGGCTGATCTGCTCGGGGCTCCAGCGCCTGCTCAGGTGCAGCTGGACGAACTCCTTCAGCTCCGGGTCCCGCCCAAGCTTGCCTTCCTTGGAGCGTGCCCGCCGCGCGATGGCGCGACGTTGGGCGTGGAAGGGCGTGTAAGCCCCTGTCGCAGCGTTCCGGTTCCGGTTCAGTTCACGGCTGATCGTGGACGGGCTCCGGCCGAGTTGGCGGGCTATCGACCGCAGGGAGTGCCCCGCGCAGAGAAGGTCGGCTATCTGTATGCGTTCGTCCTGCGACAGGAAGCGATCTGACACCTCGCCCGGCTTCCTGCCGATGGGCGCGTAGACGTAGTCCTGGCCGTTCCTGTTCTTCACCGTCCGTCCGTAGGTCCAGCGGGTACCCGTCTTGCGGTTGATACCGACCTCTCGACACGCGGCCGAGTTGCTCATCCCTTGCGCCATGAGACGAAGGTAACGATCACGCTTGTCGGCCTGCGGCAGGCTTCCAGGCCGCCCTCTAACTCCTCGACGCTTCCTCGCCATTGCAACACCTTCGGGGTCTTGCGTTGCGACGAGATCTAGAACTCACCCCGTTCCAGTGGGGCCAAAACACACCGTCGAAAACAGGTGACGATGCCGGTGGGCAGTTCCAGGTGGACGCTCACGGTGCGGGTGCGGGTGATCTGCCGGGCCAGCTGGCGCAGCCACGGGCCGGATACCGGCTCGGTGTACGTGAACGCGCCGTCACGCAGGCTCAGGAGGCGACTGCGGCTGATGTAGCGGTCGCCGGTGATCCGGTCCGTCTCGTCGGCGTTGAGGCGGTGGACCAGGGCGAACTTGCTGGCGGGCCTGTGCCGGGTGTGCCACCAGCTGGTGACCGTCCGGTCGTCCAGGGTCAGGCCGCCCGGCCGGCCGGGGACGATCCACCGGCCGTCGTAGCGCATCCACTCGGTCCCCTGGGGGCAGCTGACGCTGTCGCCTTCGCGGAAGGGCGGCAGCGTGGTCTGCGCCCGGCCGGTGCGGGCCAGGGTGAAGAAGTCGGCGGCCGCGATGCGGGGGCCGTCGTAGGAGACCGGATGGGCGGGCACTGCCGGGGCGGCAGCCGTCGGGTGGGCAAGCGCGAGCATGGCAACTCCTGTGCAGCGGGGCGGGAAGAGTGCGAGAGCGCATCCGGCCGGGTTGTCGCCGGTGGGGCTCGACCGCCCCTGGCCGGGGCCAGGAGTGGGAGCCGCGTTCTCGATGCCCGCACACTGACCTGGAGGCAACCAAGCCGGGCAACCTCCGGCGTGGGGAGCAGCGACGCCGCAGGTGTGACGTGGACAGCCCGCCTCCCGGGTGTGCCGGAGGGCGGGCTGTCAGGGGGGCCGCAGCGCCGATCAGTTGCAGGACGCGTGAGGGCCGGGGGCAGAAGCGGCTGGATCAGGGGCGCTCGCGCCAGTCGACTTCGACCTGGCCGGAGTAGTTGACGTGGTAGTAGTCGACCATCGAGTCCGAGCCGTCGAAGTTGTAGGCGCGGTGAATCTCCTTCAGGGCCGCCAGGATCGCGCTCAGCTCGGGGCCCGGTACCCAGCGCGGTTCCCCCCACATGTCCGTCTCCTGGACGTACCCCCAGCCCTTCTTCGGGAGGTTGTAGACCCTGACGTCGATGGAGCTGCCACCGGAGAAGTAGTCGGTGCGGACGGACACCCTGATCTGCTTGGGCATGGTGGCGAGCGCGGTGAGCGAGTCGGTCAGGGCAACCTCGGAGCCGGTCGCTTTGCCCAACTTCGCCTCGACCTTGCGTGCGAGCTTGATGTCCGCGCGGATGCGCTTGGCGATCTCAGTGGTGGACAGGTGCTTGACCTCTTCATACCGGGCGCCGTAGCGGATGTCCGGGAGGCGGTAGCCGTGCCAGGCACCATCGCCGCCGCTCTGCTTCGCGGTGAGCTGCCCCTTCTCCTGGGCGGCGGCGATGGCGCGGTCCAGCATGCGCTCGGCGGCCGCACGCTCCTGCTCGCCAGTGCGGGCGTGGAAGATCAGGTTCTCCAGCATCCAGATCTTCTTCATCGCCCGGTTGCCGGGCGCGTGCTTCTCATTGGTGATGCGGGTCCGCGGGGGCTGGGCCGTGGCGGTGGTCATCGTTCGTCCCTCCAACTCTGCTGCGGGGGCTGACCGCCCCTTGACGGAGCGGGACGTTGGCCGGAAGTCGGGTTAGCGCTGCAAGCAGCAGCAGCTCAGCCGGGCAGAGGAGGGGATGAACGGCCGTGCGGGCAGCGGTGTTGCATCGCGGGCATGGGACGGCCGGGGACTCCTGCCACGGTGGGGAACAGGAGACGGCGGGGACACAGACGCCTCGGACCGCCGGTTTGCGGCCCGGGGCGTAACACGACGTAGTCGGGCCCGGGAGCCGCCGGCGTAACGACAGGACGGTCCGTCCCTGGGCTGTACCGAGGGGCGGACCGTCGGGCGCGATGAGCGCGGTTCAGGACGCTAGGCGTTTATGCGCGGACTTGGCCCTGCGCAAGGTTCAGACCGCGTCGTCGGTGTCGCTCCGGACCGCGAGTCACGGTAGTTGACGATGCGGATCACGCTCGGGCGGAGTGGTGCCATGGCAGTGCGCCCGGCGGGGGAAGCTCTGGGCTCGGGATCGATAGGGCCGTCGGGCACGCATCTACCAGTACCGGGCTCGATTCCGTTGCCGTCGTGCAGCCAGGAGCCTCATGAGTGCTGGTTTCGCCTCCCAGGCTGCTGGTTTGTCGAGCAACGCGTTCAGAAGCTGGAAGTAGCGCGTGGGTGACATGTCCAGCCGCTCACGGATGTAGCGCTCCCGTGGTCCCGGACGCATGGGGGCTGTCAGCTGAGCGGCTTCAAGAACGTTTCGCTCCAGCTGGGTCAAGGTGCGTCCGAGCTCCGGCTTCTCGCTCGGCGGATCGGTGAGTTCAGCCATGTGCGCCACCCTCTGTGGTGGGGGTGGGGGTGCGCTCGGAGCGCCGGGGGGTGTCGGGGCCGGTCGCGACGAGGAGGATGAGTATCGGGGTGGGGCGGGTGAGTGACATGGGCTTTCCTTCGGTACAGGCCACAGCCGGTTGGCGGGCCGGTGTGCCCCCACCCTGGTGCGGGGTGGCTCAAGGGGCGCAAGGGCCCGGCCCGCCTCGCGGGTGCGAGACGGGCCGGGCCTGGTGGGGTCAGCGCTTTGGCCGCACCTCCTTGAGTGGACCCCCTCAGACGTTGGCGGGCTGCAGTGCGGGGGTGTTTGCGACTGGTTCGGCGGGGTCCGCCTGCCAGCCAGGCATGAGTATGCGGCCGCGTGTGATCACTTCGTGCGGGACGCGCGAGTACGGGCCGTCGTAGGACGGTTTGACCTCGGGCTTCCCGCACCCAGCACCGATGCAGGTCCGGCAGTGACCCGTGCGTACACGGGCCTTCACACGAACGAGCCAGCCATTCTCGTAGACGTTGACCGGGGCGTACGAGCGGTCGGGCCACAAGGTCGTCATGGTCTTGCCGCTGTGGGTGCTGACACACCATCGGGTCGCGGTCACTGGTGACCTCCTGCTCCTTGACGGGTCGGGCGGTGCACAAGACGTCGTGCACGCGCATGGTGGAGCCGCGGCCGGCAAGCCGCGCAAGCAGCGGATGGGCGGCGGCCGTGCGCCTGTTCCTCGCGCTGGGTCACCGGACGGCGGTCCGGGGTGCGCATGGGACGGCCCGGGGACCGCGGGCGCGGTCCCCGGGCTGGGAGGCGTGGGACCGGCCGGTCTGCTCCGGCCGGGCCAGTGATCAGCGGTAGGAGTGGGCGTGCGCGATGAGCGCGACGCGGGCGCCGTTCATCTGGCCGCGCGCGAGGTAGTCGCCGTATGCGGTGCGCTTGGCCTGCTCACGCTTCAGACCGATACGGCGCAGCCAGGTGTACAGGCCCGTGTCGTTCCTGCCGAGCCGGATGTGTACGTACAGCAGGGTGTCGGTGACCGGCTGGCAGATGAAGACTCGTGGGTCGTCGACGAGTTCGGCGTGTGCGCGCATGGCGGGCGTCGCCGGGTCGGGCAGGGTGAAGGGGCGGTCCAGTGCCCACTTGCTCCGTGCATTCCAGCCGGTCGCCCACTCGGTCTGTGTCTTCTCCCCGGGTATAGGGGGCTGGACGGCGATGTGATCCTCCTGCGGGTGGCCGAGGTCAAGCTGGCAGAGGCTCAGGTCCTTGTACTGGTCGCACCGGCCGGGGTCGGTGTTGTCGACCAGTGCCTGAATCGTGGGTGCCGGAACGCCGAGGTCGGCGAGGCGTTCAGTCAGGCGGCTGATCGCCTCCTGGGCCTGGTGCAGCGGGGTGGAGTCGGAATCCATGGGGTTGGTCCTCTCAAGACGTGGTTGCCCGGCCGATGGGCAGTGGGTCGGGGTGGCAGCACGTTGGCCTGCCGCGGGGCAAGCGGAGCAACCATCGGCACCGGGCCGCCCGGGCCCAGGTGGGGCGGCGGGCGGTGTGGTCCCTTCCCCGCGCGAGAAGGCCGTGCGGCAGTCCGAAACGCGCTCCGCCCCGGACCGCTGGTCGTGGTCCGGGGCGGAAGCCATCGTGAGATGGCCCGGGTTGCGCAGCGTCCGGGGTGCCGGGCGAGTGGTCAGAACGGCAGTTCGTCGCTGTAGCCGCCGGCCCAGCCGGGTCCGGTGCCTTCGTGGGGCGCGGGCGAAGGGTCGGAGGTACGGCGGCGCGCGCCGAACCAGTTGCGCAGCCAGTCGAAGGAGAGGAGTGGCAGGGGCAGGTGCTCGAACAGGGTGCGGTGGGTGGGGCAGGTCGGGCAGCGGATGGCCGGGGTGGTGGCGCCGTCGGGGGTGGTGCGCTCCCACCACGGGAGGTATCCACTGCCGTCGCAGCGGCGGCAGCAACGCTTCGAGTTGACGGAGTACTTGGGGCCCCGAGAAAGGGACAGGGTCTTGATGCCCGGGGTGTAGAGGAGCTCGAAGTACCCGTAGCGCCAGGCCCATTGGTCGGGCTGATCGGGATCGTCGTAGGGGTGGGCGGGTTCGGCGAACAGCACGAGTGCCTCCTGGGCTGAGGGGTGGGCGAGTCCCGGTGCCGGGCTCTCCGGCCCGGGGTGGCCCCGACCATGGGGTGCGGGAGGCCAAGCGGGGAAGGCGGGTGCGTACTGGCGCGCCGGAACAGCCCGCCCCCAGGTGCGGGGGCGGGCTGTCGGGACGGTGTGCCGTGTGCCGTCGGTGGCGGGTGTCAGGCGGGGGGCGTCGGTTCCTCCAGCCGCTTGATGGAGTCGACGCTTAGCCGGACGGTATCGCTGCCCGTCTCCTCACCGTCCATGAGGTAGCGCTCCGCCGCGTCCTGGGCGGAGTCGGCGCTCAGGGTGAAAGTGATCATCTCGGTGCGGAAAAAGGTGACCTCGTACGAGTCCATCGTGTCCCGGCCTGTGCCGTCGGCGGGGACGGTGCGGCCTTCATGGTCGGTGACGGCCGGATGGCCAGGGAAGGGGGACATGCTGGAGTCCTTTGCGGATGACGACGTTGTGGAGATCGCCTGTGTGAGGCGGGTGGCGCGGAGTGGTCAGCAGCCGGGTTGGCCGATCAGGACACGGCCGTTGCGGACGAGTTCGTGCGTGCACTGGCCCGTGTCGGCGGCGTGGGTGATCTGGGCCGTGTGCAGGCGGGAGAGGTCGGTCCAGAACCGGTACAGGTGCGGCTGGTCCGGGCGGGAGTACTGCGGCGGCCGGGCGACGTAGCCGGTGGGAGCGGCAGTGTAGGGGACCATCTCGGCCTCAAGCTCGACCCACGCCTGCTGGGTGTCGGGGTCGATGCCGAAGATCCGGTACACGGCGTGCACGCCCCAGTCGTCGGTGTGGTCACGGCCCGTGCCGATCTGACCGGCGCCGGTGTCGTAGCGGCCGTCGGGGTCGTACGGCCAGTTGGCGAACGTGCAGTGCAGGGTGCAGGCGGGGGTGGCGGGCTGGTCGCTGGTGGCGGGGCGGAGATCGGGGCCCTGGCGGCCACGGCGGCTGATCGGTGCCTTCGAGCACTTCAGGCGCTCGGTGGCGCCGGTGCCGTCACGGCCGGGGAGCTGGATGCGGTAGGCGAGCAGGCAGTTCCCGCAGTCCGCGCCAGGGGCATCGGCGAGGGGCTGTCCGCTGGCGGGGTGGATGCCCTGGCCGAGGAGCGCGCGGACATTGGCGTTGCCCGCGAGGGCGGGGATGTGAGGGTAGCGGGGCTCCCTGCGCGGCGCTTTGGCCGTGGCGGTCGCAGCTTGGCGGGTCGCAGTCAGCGTGGCGGGGGTGGATATGGACATGCGGGTTCTCCTTCGAGCGCGCGGTGCGCGCGGCTGGGTTGATCGGGTTGTCGGGGCCGGGGCGCGGGGCGGGGTGGTCACCGCCCCCTGGTGGCCGGCGGCCCGCACCGTGGCGGGGCGCGGGGCAAGCCCCGCAACACCGCCGGACCGCCGCGGGGTTTCTGGACGGTCGGCGGGACGGGGGGTGGAGCGGGCTGGGGAAGCGGGAGGGCGGTCACGGCTCCCTCGGCCGGTGACTGCACCCTGACCCGGCACACGCCAAGCCCTGCAACACAACGGCGTCGGTCGTGAGTTGGGTGTTGGCGCAGCGCGGTGTGGGCGATCCGGAGGGACGACGCGGGGGGACGGGCGCGGCGGCCCAGGCGTGGGGCGGCCCCCGGTCCGCGCGGGGCGCGGGCCGGGGGCCAGAGTGGGAGCGGGTCAGGCTGCCTGGGTGCCGGTGCGGGCGGCCAGCTCGGCGGCCATCGCCCGCCGGATGACGTCTTCGGCCAGGCGCGGCGGCATCGCGTTGCCGATCTGCTCGTACTGCTTGGTCCGGGAGCCCCGGAAGGGATGGGTGGGCGGGAACGTCTGGAGCGCGGCCGCGTCGGCGACGGACACTCGGATCATGTCCTTGCGGCCGCCGCGGTAGGCGGGCAGTTCGTCGGCGTCCATCAGCCGGGTGTTGGTGATCCAGCGGCCCGCGTCGCGTTCCCCGTACAGGGTGGCGCGGCTACCCGACCCGCCGACGCAGGAGGGGTCCGGGCCTCCGGCTGCCGTGCCGACCGCGACGGTGAGCGCGGGGCGGTGTGTCATCCCCCAGCCCAGCGCCTGGGCCATCGATACCCAGGGCAATAGGTCCTGGTTGCCGCCGTCCTGGTCGGTGGTGCGGGAGTAGCGTCGGTGGGTCGGCGTGGGCAGTGCCGCCTCGGCCGCGCCCAGGCGGCGGGCCACCAGCACGGCGCGGGCACGGGTCTGCGGGACGCCGTACTCCTCGGCATTCATGCGGCCCGTGACCACCGTGTAGCCCTCGTTGCGCAGGATGTCGGCCATCGCTTCCCACACGGGCAGCACGGTGGGCACCTGCTCCAGCATCACGGTGCGGTACGGACGGCCGCTGTCGAGGGCTTCAAGGACCCAGCGCAGGGGCTCCAGCACCAGGCCGGTGCGTTCGTCGTCCAGGGTGGCCAGACCCCGGCGGATGTCCTTGCGGGCGGCGAGGAGCGTGGCGAAGTGCAGCACCGTGTCCAGGGCCCGGCGCCCGGCGCCCTTGCCGCCGATGGAGTACGGCTGGCACGGCGGTGAGCCGATCAGGTCCGTGGCTGTGGGGAAGTCGTCGGGGTGGTAGGCACGTACGTCTCCCTCGACGGTGTCGAGACCGGCAGCACGGCGGGTCTCGCAAGCAGAATGGTCTAGTTCGATTCCTGTCACAGGGAGTCCGAGTTGCTGTGCGGCTACATCCCAGCCTCCCGGGCCTCCGAAGAGGTCGATTATGTCGACCGTGGACGGATGAGTCATGGCCGGTTCCTCGATTCCTGGCTCTCGTCACCAGGAAGCGGAAGGCCCCGGTGAAGTGGCGGAGCCAGAAAGCCATGAAAGGGAACAAGCCTCGCAAATCACCGGCCCGGTATCAGGCGGAAGCGGAAGGCGCGGGGCAGACCAGGGGCACGGGAGCCCCTGGCTGCATTGCCGAGCGGGGCGCCCTCGTCGGCTGTTGCAGGACTCAATCAGCCACGGACGATGCGGGTCTTCAGGCCGTAGCCGGACTCGTGGTGGCATTCGCGGTTGCGGGCCGCTTCGAGGAGGACGGCTTCGATCTGGAAGCTCTGCCAGGCGCAGATCTCGGCGAGGTAGCGGTCGAGTTCACGGGCGGTGAAGGTGCGGGGCCACCCGAACTCGCCCTGGTGGCTGTGGGTGAACGTCGCGGCCGAATCGATGCCGTACTTCAGGATGCCGTCGTGGATGGTCACCTCGTCGCCGTGGGCGGCCTCGGGGAACTCGGAGGGCTGGATCACGCGGCCACATCCTTCATAGCCACCGGATCGGGTGCACACCAGAGCGGTGCTGCCGGGAATGGGCCGGTAGTGGGTGAACAGTCCGCAGCAGCGGAAGAGAACCCAGCGACGGTCAGCGATACTGGTGCTGCTGGTCGTGGTGTGGGGCATGGACGTTCCTGCTGTATAAGGCCGGAAGGCGAGGTGGGGAGGATAGCCAAGGTGCGTGACCGCACCCTTGGCCTGGACTGCAGGGTGAATGCGCGCTGGGCAACCCCCGCAACTCAGCCGTACCAGGCCGGTGGGCCGGCAAGCCGGGTGCTGCGAGGGTGCGAGGGGTAGCCGCTGAAGGTGCCCGCTCTTCCCGCTCCAGAGTCCGCGCAGCGGCTTCGTGGGCACAGGGCGGCCCCGGCACCGCGAGCGCGGAACCGGGGCCGGGTTGCTGAGGGAGACGGGCCAAGAACCCTTGGCGAGGTTGAAGGACTGTGGGACTCCTGGGAGAACGTCAGGGTGTCGCGCGGTCCGCAGTGTCCTCAAGGTCCAGGGCGTCCCAGGCAGCACGGGCGTAGTCCAGTGGCTTGGCCTCCGGACCGTGGACTGCAGTGATCGCTGTCATGAGCGTGGTGAAGCGCGGATCTGTGGGGATGCTACTGACGTCCTCCAACAGCTCGAACTTTCCGGCGCTGGCGAGGGCACGCACCTGGATACGCGGGTTCTTCTTCCCGGTGGACCCGGCCAGATCGTGCTCGACGAAGCAGTCAGCTCGGTCGTCTTCACCGATGCTGATGACGCGCAGTCGTCGGTCTCGCTCGCGCATGTCGGGCGCGAGATCGCGGTAGAGCTGCCCGACTCTGACGGTTCTGTTCATCCGTAGCCTCTCCTGGCTTTGGTGGTAGCCACGCATTCTCCGTGGTGGCACGTGGTGGCGGGGTCGGGTGGGTGGGGGCTTCTCGGCCTTGGCGTGCCGCCTCGGGGGGCCAGAGCCCTTGCCGACGCAGTGCCACGCGGTTCGTCTGCACGCGGCCTTGATCGTAGCTCTTGATCTGCTGCGGTTAGATATCGATCTCTCGACGCTCACGCATGACGTCGAAGAGTGCGTGCATGCGCAGTTCGTCGTCCTCGCTGTGGAAGGCGTGCAGGCTCTCATCCTTGCGCTGGTCAGGGGTCAGGGTTTCGGCGCGGGTGCGGGCTTCGGCGTACACGATGTCGGCGGCCGTGCGGTCGACGGTGCCGGGGTTGGCGTAGGCGAGTCGCGCGTGGAGGTGGGTGAGGTGGCGCTGGGCGATCCGCAGCGCGGCGATGTCACCGGTGGCGGTGTAGACGATGACGCGGGTGGGGTTCTGCGCATCGTCGACGGTCACTTCTTGGGGGTCGTTGGGGGAAGCGGCTTCGCTGGTGAGGTGGGCGGCCCGGGCGGTGAACTTGTGGACGCGCACGGTGTACTTGAGCATGGACCGACGGGCCCTTCTGGGACTTGGGGGTGTGGAAGGCGGCGACTCGCCGCGGTGTGGGCACCGTCGTGGTGTGTCGGGTTAGCCGGGCAACTGCATTGAGGTGTGCTCTGCGCCGGGCCTGTGGGAGACGGCATCCGCCCCGGCCGTCCACGTGGAAGACAGCCGGGGCGGGTGTCGGCGTTAGACCGGGTCCGCGATCGGTTCGGGATGAGGCCAGTGGGGCATGTCGCGGGCGCCCTCACAGGTCAGGAGGTCGATGCTCTCGCCGTCCTCCAGGCGTCCGCCGCTGAATCCGGTGCGGCTTGGGGCCCCCTGCCACCAGGAGCGGGCCAGTGCGTACGCCTCCTCCTGGGATGGTGCGCGGACAAGGAATCGGAAGGTCCGCTCGTGACTGGTCTGCATCCACAACCGGTACACACGGCGGTGGTTGGGGACGCCCCGGTCGCCGGCGGAGGGGTCAACACGTGGTGGGTGTCCTTCCGTGGGGTGCGTAGCCCGGCGTAGGTGCCGGACGCGGGGACACGATGGGCGCGCGGTCAGCAAGCCGGGCAACATCAGGAAGGGCTGGAAGCACCGGTCAAGGCCCACCCGGTAGGGGCCGGGCATGGGTCTGCCCCGGCACTGCGCAGGGGTGGCTCAGTGCCGGGGCAGAGATCTTGCGGTCAGTTGCTGATCTTGATGACCTCGCTGGCGTTCGTGCGATCGTCGATCACGGCGCGCCACTCGTCTCCCAGGTCCAGGGAGCTGTTGAGGTCACTGCTGCACTGGCGGCACAGACCGGCCGCCTCGGCCTCGGCCTTCTCAATGGCCAGTGCGGCGATCTTGTCCGGATCTGCTTCGTCAGTGGTGACCGTGACGGTGATGTTCGCGATGCCGGTGAGCGGCACGTTGTACGTCGCCATGAACTTCTCCTTGGGCTTCGGACGCCATTCCAGCGCCTGTACGGGGCGTGAACTTGGGCAGGCGGTGTTGTCGGTGAGGAAGGTGGAGGCGGAGGCGGCGCTGGCCGCCGAAGCATCGGGCTCGACCTCGCGGCCGCCGGGAACTAGTGGGCGGGCCAGAGACAGAGTGCTGGCACGGCGTGGCACGGGGCCTTGGTGTAGGCGTTGGGATCGGCCTGTGCCTGGCGCGTGGCCTCGCTCATGTAGCGCTCGCCGCTCCACTCGGTCTCGGCGTGGTACATCGAAGGGTCAACTTCGAACAGGGGCGAGAAGCCGTTGCCTCCAGCATCCTTGGAAAGGATCACGATCGTGTCGCCGGGCAGGTGGTCGAGCTCGGCGAGTTTTCTGCGGAGTTCGGCAAGCGTCATCAAGGTCTCCCGTGGGGGGTATAGCTGATGGCCGGGCCACGCGGGCGGGGGCCATACGACGCAGCCCGGCAAGGCCGGTCGTCGTCGGTCACAGCAGGGTTCGTGCGGCGACATCCGGTGGGATCTCACTCTTGAGGACGTCGCCCTTAGACCCGCAACCAGTGGGGTGACTGGCCGGCGGGCACTGCCCGGGTGATACACGGATGCTGTCAGCGCGTCACACGCGAAGGGCCCGCTCGTCCAGATGGACGGAGCGAGCCCCAGCGGGTCAGTGGTTGGTCGTGGTCGGGAAGGTGATCCGGTACAGCGCGGTGGACTTCTCGTCCGGGACGTGCTCCCAGCCGGACGCGTTGATGTCCTGGGGGACATCGGCTTCGTCCATGGCGAGGCGGAGCACTTCGTCGGCGCAGCCGAGTGTTTCGGTGTCGAAGGGGCCGGTGTCGTCAGCCGTGTCGATCTCACTGTCCCCGGCGAACACCGCACACACGCGGGCGAGGCCGGTCAAGTCGATGAGCGCCGACGTCGCCTCGGGGGCCAGGGCGCGAAGAATCTGGCTGACCCGGACGCCCGCGGTGCCCAGCGGCGCCTTCGGCTGGCCGTCGCGGCTGAGGCCGCAGAGGCATTCGGTGTCCGTCCAGTCCTGGGTGTAGCCACATGCGCACTCCCAGGTGACGACGCACCAAGGCCACTCCCGGCCACCGATGGGGTAGTAGCCGTCGTCGAGCGGTTTGATGACGTCCACTGCGCCGGAGCCCTCGTCATCGACCCACTGCCACTGGACGCAGATGACGGCCGCGCGGGCAGTGCCTGCTCCCCGCCCGGGCTTCCTGTTCTTCGCCTTTCGGGCGGCCCTACGGACCTGCGGGGTGACGGCGATCGGTGTGACGGTCGGGGACTTGCCACGCCAGCGGACGCGCACGGCGACGGCGCGTGCGGCGCGGTCGCCGTCCTCGTTGACCACGTAGGTCTCGCCGCTGTCGATGACGTGGACCGTGTCCGGGCCGCCCTCGCGGCCGTCGATGACGTGGATGGTCTCCACACAGCTGAAGCCGTAGCTGTTGGCCATTTCCAGCGTCCCGGCCGATACCTGCCGACTGGTGTCGAGGCTGAAGAGGTAGGACCAGCCGGTCCACTTGCTGTCGTATGGGCCGACGATGCTGTCCAGAGTGACGCGCGTGTCGATCATGGCGTTTCCTTTCGGATGTGGGTCCGGCTGGAACCTCGTGGGTTCCGGCCGGCTGGTCGTGCTGGGCAGGTCAGCCGCTGTTCTGCGCCGGGTTGATAGCCGTCGTGTGGTCGTGTCCGGTCTCCTTGCGGTCGTGCTCCATGCCCGGGGCGCAGGTGGCGAGGTGCCCGGCCCAGTCCTTGTGGGGGCCGTCGGGGATGATGCGGAACACGAAGCAGCGTTGATCGCAGTACTTGCAGTAGGCGCCAGCCATGGCGTCCTCCTCGTCTCAGTGGGTCGCGCGTTCAGAAGAGCGACGGCGGCGCCGTCGCTGCGAGGGCGGAGGTGAGTGGCGGGGCCCGCAATGGGGGCCGAGCGCCGGTAGGGGGAGCCGGGCCGCGCAACGCGCGGCATGGAGTGCTTGCGCGAGGGGTGTGCGGCCCGGCGGGTGCCTTACCGCCGTGCAGGAAGGGACCTTCGTGCAGCGGCGTTCCGGAGTGACCTCACAGTGCGGTCCTGCGCGGTTAGACCCACAACCTCCAGGGCCCGGCCCCCGAGCGTGGTGCTCCGGCCGGGAGTAGCGATCGGTCCGCTGAGGAACAGCTGGCGTGATGACGCAGCCCCCGGGCGCCGGTGGGCGCGGGGGGCTGCGGTAAGGGGGTGACCTGCCGGGGAGGCAAGTCAGTGAGGCAGTACGGCCTTGACGCGCCGGGCGAGCCAGGCTGCGACGTTGACGGGGACGGCGTTGCCGACCTGGAGGCGCTGGTCTTCCTCGTCTCCGGCGAAGATGTGGTCGTCGGGGAATCCCTGTGCTCGGGCCTTCTCGCGGATGGTCAGCGGCCGGTACTCGCACTCATCGATGCTCAAGTCCGAGGTCGGGCGCACGAGGTAGTGGTGGCCGCCGCCCTTTGCCGTGAGTGTGCCGATCGGCTCGTCCAGCGAGCTGGCCGAGCAGTTGTTGCGCAGGGTCACGATGAACGGCTTGCCGCGGTAACGCTCCAGTCCGATGGCGACCCGGTCACGGGTCGCCTGCACATAGGGCACGTAGGCGCGTTTGAAGTGGTCGAACCAACCGTCGCCGAACCTGTCCCCGCGCACGCTCGGGTCGATGACGTCTCCGATACCTCGGGTGACCGGCTCGACGTAGGCTCCGCAGCGAGGGCTGGGGCATACGTAGTAGTACTGACGGCTCTTGCGGCCGTACTCGCCGACGGGGAAGTCGGGGTTCTTCTTCCAACGCTGGACGCCTTCGACGGGCCCGCAGGTGGGGCACATCGCATCGCATGTCGGCCGCAGATCGGGCAGGCCATGAGCCTCTGCGATGTCGTTGCGCAGGAAGCACCAGACGACCCTGTCCCGGCTCTGAGGCAGTGGGGGAATCCCGTCTACCTTCAGGTGGGCGGCGTTTACCGAGGCGATGACCGGGGTGTAGCCGAGGGCTTCCCAGACGAGCAGCCATGTCTTGAACAGGGGGGAGGTGCCGAATTGCGCGACGTTCTCTCCGACGTAGGCGAGCGGTCGGTGGACCTCGGCGTAGCGGACGGGTTCCCACATGGTGATGCGGGTCTGCGGCCAGTCCGGGCCCGGCTTCGGGCGGCCGTTCTCATCGAGCTCCACCGCCTTGCGGGGGGCGGCCTTGCCGCCAGCCGGGGATGCCTCGGTGCAGATCGGCGACGCGACCAGCACCTGAGCAGAGGGCACGCAGCGCATGTCGATGGTCTGCACGTCGGCAGAGTTAACGAACAGGCCGGGGAAGTTGAGGCGCGCGGTCTCCACTGAAGCCGGGTGGTGGTTCGCTGCGTACAGGGACAGGAACCCGGCTTGAGTGAAGGCGACCATGTCCCCGTTGCCGCCAGTGAAGAAGTGGACCGAGGTGTGTGTGAATTTCGTCAGGGGGGCCTCTATGGGCGCCGCCTGCGCCGTTGTAGCTGCCGTCACGGAAAGTCCTCTCCAGAGCCGGTTGGTGAGAGCCCGGAGCCAAGGGAGGAGGGGGGTCCGGGCGGTGACGGCACCTTGAGGAGCAGCAGGGTTAGCTCCACAACAACCGCCTGCACGAGCCGCGCCCGTCGCCAGATGTGGTCGGGCATCGACGGTGCAACGAAGGGGAGACGGAGCCGGCCGGGGGTGAATATGAGGCGGCCCCGCCACGTGGCAGGGGTGCGCACGGAGCGGGGTCGCGTTGGCAGCGGAAGGATGTGTCAGGCCAGGTCGTTCACCTGGGCGAGGGCGATGGTTTCGCGGTGACCGTCCGGGTGCTGGAACTCCACCACTGCAGCGCCCTCGGCATTGCGGAAGCTGGCGGTGAGGGGTCCGCTTCCGCTGGGGGCGGTAACGCGGGTCGGGGTGGTGGGGCAGAACTCCCAGGGCGTGGTGGGGGCCTCGTCGAGCCAGTCGGCAGCCGCCAGGGAGACGTGCTCGAAGTGTCCGGCGCGCCCCTCGACCTGCGGGCAGGAGCAGCGGACGTGGACCACGCATGTGCCCGTTTCGGTGTGGCCGATGCGAACGGGCGGGACGGGCGCCAGACCGAGGGTGTGGACTCGGTTGTGCTCGACCCGCTGTGCGTGGGCGCGGCGGTCATCGGCCAGGGCGGCCAGGGCACTGCGGATGGCGGTGTCCCGATCGGGGGTGGGGGTTCCGAGGGTGCGACGGTGGCCGTCGACGTCGCGGACGGTGTACTCGTCTTCGCCGGTCACAGGGTTGGGGACATGGAGCACGGCGTAGGCGGCGGGGGTGAATCCGATGTGGTCGGGCAGGCCGCCGGGGAATGTACCGGGCACGGTGAAGAACTGTCCGTCGTGGCCGAACAACTCGCGGGTGGTGCGGTGAGTGGCCGAGCGGTGGTGGGGGCGGTCCTTGGTCAGGTGCGGGAGGTCTCCGGCATTGAGGTCGGATGTGGTCATGGTCGGGTGTCCCTTCTCGTGCTGCCCCGCGTCTGTGCGGGGCGAGGGGGACGGTGGCCTGGCGGCCGGCTAGCTCGGCAAGGGCACCACGGGTAGGCCATGGGCGCTGGGCAGGATCTGTGGTCACAGCTCCATGCGGGGCGGGGAAGGCGCCGGGGGGGGGTGGGGGGGGGGGGGTGGGGGGGGGGGGGGTGGGGGGGGGGGGGCGGCCGGGGGGGGGGGGGGGGGGGGGGCGGGGGGCCCCCGCCCGGGGGGGCCCCCCCCCCCCCCGCTGCTCCTGCTGCTCGGTCGATCTCAGACCTGGTAGAGACCCCAGTGCCTGGCGATCCGGTTCAGGTCGTTGGCGATGTGGTGCTCCCGGCCCTCGGGGTCCTGCTCGTCGTAGTCGCGCTGCTCCTGGTTCCAGTTGTAGGCGAGGATGTTGTGGACGCTGGCAATGACATCGGCCGGAACCAGTTCCGGCTCCCCGACCGGTTCCGGCATCGGGGCGGGCGCGGCTGGCGGCGGGGTGGTGTGGAGCGTCTCGGTGCCGCGTACATCGACGGCCCAGCCGGCGTCGGTCAGGGTGGCTGCGATGCCTCGGGCGACCTCTTCACGGGCGTCGCGGCCCGCAGTCCGGGGAGCGGTTACGTCGATCTGGACCCAGTCGGGGCGCCAGATCACGGGCGTGGGGGTGCTGTAGCTGACGACTGGGGCCCTGTCGCTGGTATCGGTGTGCTGCGTGAATCCGGCATCTTGCAGCAGGCGGGCGGCGCGTTCGGTGGTCGGGGCGTCATCCGGGAGGGCGCGCAGCACACCGGCGTCGACGCGGACGGTGCGGCGCGCTGCTTCGGGGGTGGTGGGGGCCTGTTCGACGGCGGTGTATCCGGCGGCGCGGAGCACGCTCATCGCGGTGCGGACGCGGGATGCCGGGGCGGTGGGGAAGGTCAGGAGCGTGTAGTCGGCGAAAGGGTCATCGTCGGCCTCGGCGTAGAAGAAGCCCTCGTTCCCCGTGGGGTAGCCGTCGGTGGTGAACTCCTGGTGGGCAGAGAGGAGCTCGGCGATGGTGTCGGGCTCGGCGTCGGGTGAGACCGCCTGGGGCGGGACGGCGTCGACCTGGTAGGTGCCGCGGTTGATGTCGATGCCCAGGCCGAGGAAGAAGTCGCAGACCAGGTCCACGGTGTCGCCGCCGTTCCAGCCGCCGTCGCTGTCCTCGATGCTCTTGCATGCGCGGAAGAGACGACTGATGGCCTGGCCTTCGGCGTCTTCGGGTCGTAGTTGAGGGTGCTGTTGGGCACGGTCGTGTCCTCACGTGATCGAGGGATGTTGGCATCGGCGTGCAGCGCTTGGGCGGCTGCGGGCCGGTGGACGGACCGTGGCTGGCGGTGGGGCAAGCCCCGCAACAGGCACCGCGTAGAGGCGGACGCCGGTAGGCAGAGGCGGGGAAGACAGTGCCGCCCCGTCCCGGGGTTCGGGGCGGGGCGGCGGGCGCGGTGGTCGGGTCAGATGGCGGTCAGGTCGGCTTCCCGGGCGTGGATGGTGGCGGCTTCGATGTAGGCGCTGGCCATGTCAGCGGTGGCGGCACGTTCCTCGTCGGTGGTGTCCTCGGTGCGATCGAGGGTGTCGGCGGCCTGACGAAGGTGATGGGCGCAGTGCCGGTACTGGGATGCAGCGGACTTGCCTCCCTTGTCGTCCTGCCAGGTGGCGCGGGCGTCGGCGATGATGGCGAGGACGTGCAGAGGAAGGGTGAGGCCCTCGCCAACCAGGAGGTCGGCGATCTCCCATACCTGGGAGCTGGTCGGGAGTCCCGCGCGCTCCGAGCCTTCCTGTACCTGGTCTGTGCTCCGGGACGTGGAGTGACGGTTGCTCTTGGTGTCGGTCACGGTCAGGGTCTCCAGTGGTGGGGAGTACGTGGGTTGCGTCGAACCAGGACTGGCTGGCCGCGGTCCGGCGCTGTTCGGACCGTGCGGTCGATCAGGGCTAGGCGTGCAACGCCAAGGCAACGCCTCAACCCGGGCGGCTGAGCCAACCCAACCCGAGCCATTCCTTCCGTACCCGTCCCGCCCGGTCACGGAGGGGGCACCTGGTGGGGCGGGCTGGCAGGACGACGGTGAACCGGTGGTAGCCGGTCAAGGCCCGGCGGGTGGGCCGCATGTGCCGGGCCCGTTCCTGGCTGGTTGCGGCAGGGATCGGGCCCGGAAGCGGTGGAATGGCCGGTCAGAGCGACGGCTCACCGTTGGGGTAGAAGAGCGGCTCGCTGCTTCGGGCCTGCACTTGGTGGCTGGTGAAGGTGTCGCTGTCATCGGCGGGCCACACGGGGATGATCGATCGGACCGCACACAGGCCGTCAAGGTCGCTGTCCGGCGCGGCGGGAAGTACCAGGAAGTTCCGCGTGGGCGAGGGGAGGACGCGTGCCAGGTCGGCCAGGGTGCCGATCGCGTACCAAACGCCCGCTCCCCCGTTGTCGCGCTGCAACGTGGCGCAGGTGACAACGAGTTGGGCGTTGGTGGCGTCGAACAGTTCGACCACCAGCTGGTCTGTCGCGCCTGCGGGCCGGATGAGGTAGCTCTCGATCACGCGTCCGCGCTCCTGCGCGAAGCGTCCGTAGCGAGTGAGCAGGTTACGCCGCTCTCGCTCATAGGGGGTCAGTGTCTGGTCGGCGGGATAGTCGAAGTGCTCTCCGAATGGAACCTGCTCGATCACGGGCTTTTGCTGGTTCATGGGCGATCGTCTTTCAGGGGATAGACGGGCCCGTTGACGTGTGGTGCGGTCTGGTAGGGCCCGTGACGAGGGCCGCCCGGGATGGGCAATGCGCCTCTCCCGGGCGGGGCACCCGGTGGTGCTGGGGCCGACCATGTGGGGCGCGGGGGTTAACCGGGCAAGGCGATCGTTCGCGCCTGGCCGGGATGGCAAACGGGCCGAGCCCACCCCGGCCGGCGATCGGCTGGGGCGGGCTCGGTGAAGGGACTGCGGCTCTGCTGGGGCGCGGGATCGGTCAGCGGCGGCGGACGGTTCCAGAGGACGCTGTGGCAGTGATGGTCATGTCGGGCCGGTGCGAGCCGTGCAGGGTGACCGATCCGGAGGCTGAGTGGACGTCGACGGCGCCGGTTGCCTCGGCAGCGATCGTGAAGGTGACGGACCCGGAAGCGGCGCGTACACGCGCCTGCTGACCGGCGTGTCGGGTGACCTGGACCGACCCGGACGCGGCGTCGATGTCGGTCCACTCGGTGACCGTGCCGATCCGTACCGATCCGGAAGCCGCCTTGATCTGCGCACGGCGCACGCTCTCCAGGTGCACTGATCCAGACGAGGCGTCGATCTGCGCGGCTTCCAGGTGGCCGAGGGTGTAGAGGCTGCCGGAGCTGGTGGTGCTGCGCAGTCCGGACTCGGACGGCAGCAGCAGCTCGATCTCGATGCCCTGGTGGCCGTTGATGATGGTGCCTCCGCTGGACGACGTGATGGTTACGCTGGAGGAGTTGATGTGCATGTCGCCGCTGGAGGCGAAGAAGTACGAGCTGCCCGACCCGGAGATGTAGGTGCTGCCGCGGTGGACGGTCCGCGACGGCGTTGCGACGCGGGGCACGACGACGGTCAGCTGGTCGCCGTTGTGCTGGATGCGGGCATCGCGGGCGGCCTGGGCGTAAGGGCTGTTCGGGTCGGCGCAGTACACGCGCACCGTCGGCACCGACAAGGAGTCGTCGACGGCGACCCACAGAGTGGCGTCCTGCGCGGTGACGGTGGCCAGGACCGGTCCGGGCTGGCGAGCGTCACCGGTGAAGGTGCTCAGTGCCTCGGTGCCGGACTTGGCTGCGTCTGCGAGCAGGATGCGGTCCGCGGGCTGGGACTGGGCCGGGAGCTGGGGGGCGTTGCGCTTGACGATCTCGAAGTTGGTCATCTCGGGGTCTCCCTGGCAGGTAGGCGCGCCGGGGCCGTGGTCGGCTCGCGCGCGGCGCCCGGCCCATGGCGGGGCGGGCGGTAGCGGTGGTCCCTGTTCAGCGGGGCCGGGAGGACCGTGACGGGATGGAGGGTTAGCGCCGCAACCACGGCTGTGGCGCTCTGCTTGATGACCGCGCCGCCCGTGTCCATTGCAGTCTGCGCAGGTCAGCGCGTGGTTGGACGACGAGGTGTGGGAGGTCCCGTGATGCGGAAGCGATGCCTCGGAGCGTTGTCTGGCGGCTCCGCCCTGCGGGACCGGGGACCGGATCGACGGCTCCGGCCGACGTGCTCCGAGTGCCGGACGATGGCGTCCGATGGTGAGCGGAGATGCTGCCCCGGATGGCCGGGAACGCCAAGGGCCGTCCTCGGCCGGTTGGCGGAGGACGGCCCTTGGTGTGGGACGCGGGGGGTTACGCGGTGGTGTCCGCGTGGTTGGCGTGGTCGTGGGCGGGGGTGTGGAACTCGACGCGTCCGGCGTGATCGGGCTCAGGCTCGGACACGTTCTCGGGGTTGTCGTCGGTGATGATCAGGTGGCAGCGGCCGGTGGCGTCGGTGATGGTCCACACGGCTTCTGTGAGGTCGCCCTCGTGCTGCAGGTGGCGGGCTTCGTATGCGGCGTCCACGGGGTCGGGGACGTCGTCGATCGTGGCTGACCAGGTAGCGATGTGGGTGTCTGGTGCGGTGTCGGCCGGGGGGATGTTCGGGATCAGGACCAGTGGCCCCAGGCTGAGCGCCTGCTCCCAGCCGGCTTCCTGGAGGGTCGCGGCGTAGGCCGAGTGCTGGTTCAGCTGGTCGTGCTGTGCGGCTGGGCTGGGGTGGTGCATGACCGTGATGTAGCTGTCCGGGACGGTGGTGCGGCGGACGTGCACCAGTGAGAGGTCGTGCACAGCGGCCAGTGCCTCGCGGATGGCCGTGAGCGCGTGGTCGAGAGGAAGGGCGTTGCCCATGGTTCTCCGTAGGGTCGGGGATCAGCATCCGGGAGCGCCCGGCGGCGGTGGAGGGTCGCTGAAGCGGCAGTAAGCCCCGCAACACCGGGTCGCGGTGGGTCGCCGCCCCGGAAGAGCGACCCAAGGACCCGCCCGGCCGGGATCGGCTGGGCGGGTCCAGGAGGCACCGAATCGGGTAGGTCAGCGGATGGCCTTCGGCGCGGGGGCCTTGGGCGCGGGGGCCTTCGGCGCGGCCGGGCGGCCTGCGGGCTGACGCGCGCCCGGCGTGACTCGACGGCTGGGGGAACCCGGCGCGGTGTGCGCGGTGCACGGCCGGGTGCTCGCTGTCTCCTTCGCGAAGGAGCCTCGCATGGGCGCCGTGGGGCAGTGATCCGGAGTGGAGCGTCCGGTGCCACGGCCCGCCTCGGGGAGCACCGCGAGGAGCAGCAGCAGGAGCGCGAGGAACAGCACGACGACGACAAGGGCGAGAACAGTCAGGGACGGGGCAGGGCGTGTACGGGACATGGATGCAACATTCCTTTTGCAGAGGACGATCGGTGGAGGGCCTGGTCGCGCAGCAGGAAGTGAGCCCGCCCGGTGGCGCCCGGCGGTAAGGACAATCGCGCGGAGCGGAGTTAGCGATGCAAATGCCGGGGACTCCACACCGCTCCCTTGGGGCAGTGCCGTCTCCTCGTTTCTGGCCTGAGCAATCGAGAGGCCCGCCCCCAGACCGGTTACGGCGGCGGGGGGCGGGCCCAGGTCGAAAGAGCGGACGGGTGAGGCTGCGGGTCAGACGCGGATCACCGAGTGGCGGCGGACGCGTACCGAGTTGTTGACTGCGGTCTGACGGGCGTGTCCGGTCTGCCCTGGCACTGCGGGCGCGGTGCCGAGGCCGAACACGTCCGCGAGCGCGGCCATCAGGTTCCCGGCGAACTTCTTGGTGCGGTCCATGCCGTTCGCGTCGAACATCCGGAACCCGTCGCGTTCGGCCAGGGCCCAGACTCCAGCAAAGCGCTGGCTGGGCCTGTAGTGCAGGTGCAGCGTGCCTTTGGGGCCAGCAACCTCGATGGCGTATCCGGTGCCGGTCGCTGCGGCGATCGCTCGGACGCTTCCGTCGCTGGCCTTGCGCTCGGCGTTCTTCCGCATCCTGTCGAGTGTCTGTCGCACGATGCTGGGGAGCTGGGTCTCGTCGTCGACGGGTGTCAGGGCGGGGATCTCGGAGCGTCCGCCGGGTCGGGAGAGTACGTCCGGGTCCTTCCAGATGTGCACGAAGTCGTCCACGTCGCGGGCGAGTTCGCGGGGCATGCCGTCGACGGTGAGGGTCGAGTTGTTCCACTTCCAGTCACCGCGGTAGTTGCGGCGCCAGGTGATGGTGAGTTCGACTCGCTCGCTGGTCAGGATCAGCAGATAGTGCAGCGGGGAGGTGCGCTCGACGTAGGCGTCCTGGCCAGTGGCTTCCCACAGGTCATGGCGCACCGTGGTGACCTGCGTGGGAAAGACAGCGGCCCCGGTCAGATGCTCAGGCATGTGTGCTCCAGCGCAACGGTGTTCAGGTCGGTGTGTGGCGGCGGCTCCGGCTCGGATCAGGAGTCCGCAGCGGGTGCAGCGCAGGGTGTCGATGGGGTCCCAGTCGTCGCCGTGGTCGCCGGGCAAGGTGAGTACGGCCTGGAAGGCGGCAAGGGCATCAGTGGACGTGAGAGCGGGGGCAGGTGGATCGGACATGAATGTCTCCGGAGAGGTGGTGCGGTGCGCGATAGGGCGCTCGACGCTCGAGAGGCGGCCCGCTGCGGCCGGCGCGCGGTGCGTGCGGGGGCGGCGGATGGGCCAGGCCCCGCGGTGGTGAGAAGGGCTTCTCCTGCGGCCGCCTGGGCAAGAGTGACGGCGTCGTGGCCGAGGGTCAGGTCCGCAACCTGCCCGTATGGCACAGGATGCTGCTTCGTCCCCGGGCTTCAGGAGGCTCCAGGGCCCGCTACAGCGCCAGCCGCGACGCGTGGCGGGCCCTTCGGTGGTTGCGGCTCGGTTTACCGACCTGCGGGGGGATGGAGTCGAGGACGGCCTGGATGAGTGCATCGAGAACGGCAGGGTCACCGGTGGGCGCCAGGCGGGTGCGGGCGCTGGTGAGCGCCTCGGTGATCTGGGCTCGGGTGTAGGTCGGCTCTGCTGGGCGGGCCGGGGCGGAGTGGCCGCACGCATCCGGCACGCCGGCGGTGCTGACCACGCGGTCCCAGTCTTCACCGTCGGGCCAGTGCCCGACGACGGCCGTTCCGTCGTTGTGCAGGTCTACGCCGACGTACAGCAGCTCGGGCCGGTCTGCGCGTTCGATGCAGATGGTGGTGCTCTCCCCGTCGGGGTTGTCCGGGACGTCGATGGCAGTCAGGATTCGCCGGTGGTCGTCAGTGATCAGGTACTGCATTCCGTTCTCCAGGTGGTCGGGGCGCGGCTCCGGGCCGCGTCGATGTGGCCGACGCTGGCCGCGGGGAGGGCTAGCCCGGCAACCTGCTGGGCAACGCTCGATGGGGAATGCAGTGAGCCCGCCCCGGCCGTGGTGACGGGGCGGGGCGGGCTCGGGGTGGTGCGGCTCGCTCAGCGGGAGGCGCGGGCCTTGGCCTGCTGGCGCTCGCGTCGGGCGGTGGCTTCGGCGTCGTGTTGCCGCTGGAGATCCCCGAACGAGGCGGTCATCCCCTTGCGGTGGCGGTTGACGGTCATGCCGACGCGGGGCGGTCCGTGTACGGCCAGGAGGTCGGAGGCGGCCTGGGAGGAGTACCCGGCGGCTTCCAGGTCCTCGAGGGTGAGGAACACGTCCGCGTCGCGGTCGCGGGTGGGGTCGATGAGTGCGTCTTCCTTGCCGCCGCGGGAGAAGACGTACTTGAAGTTGGCGGGTGGGTTCGGTTCGACGAGGCGCCGGAACCGGCTGACTTCCTTGGTGTACGCGTAGAAGGTCAGGCCCTCAGGTGCGCCTCTCATGATCTCGAGCCACATGAGGGTGTAGGCGTCGTCGAAGAAGTCTCCGGCGTCATGAATCCTAATATGGCCCAGTTTGCCCTTTTCGAGGTCGGGCTGGTAGCGGGGGTGGCGCAGCTCGGTGGCCATGCGCTCCTGCCACAGGAGAGGGGTGTCCAGCACCATGCGGAGGTTGCGCAGGTGGCGGGCGCGGGCGGCCGGGAAGCGGATGTATCCGGAGTCTGAGCCGAGCGCGTAGCAGTGCTTGGCGCAGACCCCCGCCGAAGGACAGACGTTGACCCTGCGCACGGTGGTGGTGCCGTCCGGGGCTGTATCTGTGAGCTGGACGACCCAGGCTGGCAGGGTCCAGTTGAAGATGCCCTGCTTCTTCATTCGTTCGTTCTGCGAGAGCAGCCAGTCGGTGGCCATGATGAGGCACTCCACGAGTCCATGGGTTTCGGATGGGTGGTGTGCGGTGTAGGAGGCAGTCGGGGAGACAGGCCGGCCGCGGGCTACGGTGCTGTCTCGGTGCCTTGTCAGCGCCCGAACCCTGCGCGGACGCCGGACTGCGGGATCAAGGGCCCGGTGTCGGCGGTGAAAGGCGGTGGGGTGGGCTGCGCAACGAGCCGGGCCGGTCCCCGCTGAAAGGGGAGGGACGGGCCACGCGGCGCGGTGGACCGGTCCAGCGCGGTCATACTCGCGCTCCTGGCGGCAAGTCCCGCAACCCTCGCCAAGGCGGCCTGGGCCGGTTGCTGCCTGCTGCTCGGTGAATAGGGGCAGGGCCCGCCCCGAACCGGTCAATGGCTCGGGGCGGGCCCTGGCGCGGGGTCCGAGGCGGCCGCGCCGCGCGGTCCACCTCCGCCCCTTCCCGCTCCTCGGGTGCCGTTCTGGTGCGGGCGAAGCGGTAGCGGTCGAGTGGCCAGATTGCGGACACGCCCGCATGGTGCACCAGTCCGGCCAGGTCCCCGTCGGGCTCGCTGGGCGGGAGCAGGGCGGGCGCGGGCTGCGGGTCCATGAACCGTGCGAGGTCCTGGAGTTCACCCAAGGCGGCCCACACAGCGGTGCGTGCGAGGGTGGGGCGACGGCAGCAAAAGCCCCGGCGCCCTGGTCACAAGACCGGGGCGCCGGGGCCGGGGTGGTGCTCTAGGCGGCGCGGGACAGGCTGCCCTTGGGCGCCTTCTTCACCGCGGGGGTGTTCTTCTTGAGCTTCCTCGATCCGGAGACGAGGTCCTTGAAGCCCTGGCCCGCGCGGAAGCGGGGCACCGAGGTCTTCTTGACGCGCACGCGCTCACCCGTCTGGGGGTTGCGGGCGTATCGGGCGGGGCGGTCGACCTTCTCGAAGGAGCCGAAGCCGGTGACCGAGACGCGGTCCCCCGCGACGACCGCGCGGACGATCGCGTCGAGTACCGCGTCGACAGCGTCTGCGGCCTGCTGGCGGCCGCCGACCTTGTCAGCGATGGCCTCGATCAACTGGGCCTTGTTCACTACGTGTTCTCCTCGCATGCGTAACAACGTGCTGTTTGTGATCGGGTGTTGGGCCCGTCTGGCTTTATGGACTGTGCGGAACCTGCGGGTTAGGCCCGCAATCGTCTGGCCGGTGGGTTGGTGAATGTCCGTGGCCCGTCCGGCGGTTCGCGCGAACGGGCCACGGTGGGTGGTTGCTGGATCTGCCGGAACTACGCGCTACGGCGTAGGACGGCGTGCACCTCGGCGAAGGAGAGGGGGGATTTCGCTGCTGCGAAGGCGACGGTAGAGGAATTCGCCGATGCGCAGGGCCCGGGCCTTGACTTCCGGCGCCTGGGCGGCGGCGGCGCTGAAGGTGTCGCCCTCGACGATGAGCAGCCAGTTCCCGTGCTGGTTCATGACCGCCCAGGTGTTGGTGGGGTCCCCCGGGGCCACGGCCGCCGGGGGCGTGGGCTGGAGGTCGGTGAGTGCGACCGTGATCAGCTGGCGGTGCTGGCCGCTGAAGGCCTTCACGTTGCCGGCAGGATCGGGTCGGCTCTGGATGGTCACGATGTCCTGGTAGCGCTTGGTGCGCTCGGGGCGATAGGCGGCGACCGTGCCGATCGTGTGGGTCCTGGTGAGCTGGGTCCTCTGGTACTTCTTCGCCGTTCGTACTCCCAGGGGCGAGAGGCGAAAGTGCGTGGGACCGGTGCAGCTGGTGCCTGTGCTCAGGAGACGACCGTCGGCTCGGTGCTCGCGGATCCACTGCCGGCGGCGCATGAGGTCGAGTGTCGTGCTCTTGGCGTCGGTGGGCAGTCGGTGGGCGGAGTCCTCCAGCGCGGTGATCAGAAGCTCTCGCTGGTAGGACGAGCGGGTGGCGTTGGCCGAGATGTCGGTCATCGGGTTGTGGTCCTCGTGGTGTAGGGGCACGACGGCGGCCCGTGCGGTGGGACGCGGGCCGCCTGTGCAGTCGGGGTGGCGGGGAGGCGTCGGCTCAGGTGGCGGGGCCGAAGCGTTCGGGGTGCAGGAGCCGGATGGCGGTGATCAGGGCCTGGTTCGCGTGCGGGCGCAGCGGCCCGTGAGCGAGGAGGTGGTCCAGGGCTTCCGGTTCCGGTCGGGCGTGCACCTGGTGGGCGGTGCCGGACCGCCATTGGTCGGATTCGTTGACGAGGTAGTTGAAGAGGGTGTCGGCTGTCTCATCTTCGAGCAGGGGGGCGTCCGGCTCGTCGTAGTCGGCGTTCTCGGCGGCGACTTCGTCGGGGTCCGACGGTTCGGTCAGGAGCAGGCCGAGCGCCTCGCGCAGGTCGTCGTCCAGGCGGAGCGCGTAGGTGCGCTCGGTGGAGTCGGTGAGGTGGACGACCGTCGGGCCGGGGGGCGTGCCGGGCTGGGTGACCAGTCCTGTCCAGGACAGGGGCAGAGGTTCGGGCGCCTCCTGGGCGGTCAGGGTGGCCTCCATCTGGTTGCGCAAGATGCTGAGGACGGCGTCGTCCTCGTCGCGCCGGTCGGCCAGAGCGTTGGTGCAGCGGTTGAGGAAGTCGGTGAGGAGTGCTCGGGCGTGGGCGGCCGGCTCTGTGCTGGCCTGGGGAGCGTTCGATGCCATGGCTGTCCCTTCGAGGGGTTCGTGGTGCAGTGACCCGGGACGAGGTGGTGGCCCGGTGTGCGGACCGTGCCGTGGCAGTCGGTTAAGCGGGCAACACCCTTATGCCTTCGGTGAAGATCGTTGTTCCGGGATGGCCGCTGCGGTGATGTGACGGCGGTCGGCGGCCGCGAGGATGCGTGCGGTCTCGTCGGGGTCGGCGTGGTCAGCGGGATCGAACCAGTAGTAGTGGGCGATACCTGCGGCCAGCGGGTAGACCTGGTCCCAGGGAGGGATGCCGCCCTGGGCCGCGGGAACGGTGTCCGGGAGGTCAAGGAGGATGTCGACCACCACCTGGAACGCTGCGGCGCGGAAGTCCCGGGCGAGCATGCGGCGCCGGCTCGGCGCCATGCCGGCCAGGTGCGGCCGGGCGGTGGAGTGGCGCTCCCAGCGTCCGTAGAGGCGAGCGGCTTCGGAGGCCCGGATCTCGGTCCCTTCCAGTACCCGTGGGAGTGCGGACATGAAGCGTGCGACGTCCCGGGGTGTGCCGTGTACGTCCAGGGTGCGGACGTCGTCGGGTCGGATGTGGACCTGGACGCGGTAGAGGCCGGCGAAGCGGAGGGTGGCCTGGACGCGCGCGGTGCTCTTGGCGGTGTCGCCGGGGAAGGTGACGCTCCCGTGAGCCCGGCCGGGGTGCTGGATGACGAGCTGAGAGTGAGTGGCGTAGCGCGCACGCTTGCGGGCGGCTCGTTGCTCTTCTGCTTCCCTACGCGCGTCTGCCCGGCGCTCGATCTCCTCGATAATGCTTCCGGGGCTTGTGCGCTCGGTCGGGCGGGCGGATGGCTGCGGTGGTTGGGCACGGTTGGGGTCGTAGATGTCGGCGAGCTTGGCGAGCTGCTCGCCGATGCCGCGTGCACCCGCAAGCGGGTCGGTCAGCTCCGGCCACACGGCGCGGCTGGCTTCGACGTATGCGCGGGGGCCGAGAACGGTGACGTCGGCGTCGAGGATGCCCAGGTCGGTGGCCTGCTGGCGGAGCCGCTCACCCGTCACCGAGCCCTCGTCGCCCATGCGCAGGTCGTAGGGGGCGATGAGATCGTGCAGAGTGAGCAGCCCGTGAAGGGCGGACAAAATGAGTACGCGGCCGGTGCGGCCGCGTGTGAGTGCGTCGGCCGCGCGGCGCAGCGCCAGGTGGTAGCTCCCGGTGTACATCTCGCCTGCCGGAACAGGCTGTGTGGTGTCGATCTTGGCGCCTCCGCACGACACGATGATCACGCGCGGGCAGACCGTGGGCGCGGCCATGACGGTTCAGCTCCAGGGGGTCGATGCTCGGTGTGGGGTCGGTGGTCCCGACTCCGTGCTGAGCACCGTGGAACTGCTCGGTGCTACCTGCGCAACTGTCCGGCTTCCCATGCCTTCGGTGATGTCCGACGCGGATGCCGAAAAGCCCGCCCCTCGTGAAATGAGGGGCGGGCCAGCCGGCGGTGGCGGTGACGTGCGTCGTCGCCTTCAGCCGAGCGAGGGCCGTGCGGTGACGCGCAGGGTGTTGTAGCTCGCCGGGTGGGGGGCCGTCGGGTAGCCAAGGCGTTGCAGCGTCTGGCGCGTTCGGTGGTAGATGGCCTCCTCTTCCGCTGTGCCGGGCACTGCGCGGTAGCCGTCGTGGGCGAGGGCTGTGACGATGACTGCTCCTTCGGCGTCGGTGAGGAGCGTGACGCCGTTTGTGAGGACGATCGTTCCGTTCTCGTCGGGGTCCTCCAGGACGTGAGCGAGCGGAATCCCTTCGGTTTCGAGGACGCTGGTGAGTTCGTTCTCGAGTCCCGGCGCTGCCTTGTGACTGTGATCGTGCATGGACACTTGTCTCCTCGCGCGCATGTAGTGGTGCGCCCTGACTTCGGTCGGGCAACCTTAGCCAGGGTGGGCGTCCCCGGCTCAGCGGTTCACCGGGGTGCGGACGAGACGGAGCGGCATTCCTCGCTGCCTGATGGCGGCTGCGGTGATGGCGGCGATCGCCAGGGCCGCCGTGACGCCGAGTGTTGCGGCACAGCGGCGGGTGGGACTGGCCGGGCGGGCGGGCACCCGGGCGGTGTCCGTCCCGTTGATAGGGGCGGCCGGTGCGATGGCAGCGAGGCCGGGGCGGATCATGCGGTGCGGGTCGTAAGCGCCGGGGCCGTCGTAGAAGGCGACGGCTTCGAAGGCGGTGCCCGCAACCACTGCGGTGCGGCACTCGGTGTAGTGGAGGTGAGAGCCGTACGAACTGGGGAAGCTGTCGCTGCTGTGGGCGCAGTCGCCCAGGGCCTCCTCCCAGTGTGCGAGGTGTACGAGGGCGTGCGGGCCGTGCAGGTGGACGGTCACCATTCCAGCGCGCATGTGAACCGTATCGAGGTGCAGCTGGGGGTGCTCGGCCGTGAACGCGGCGAAAGCGACGGCGGTGGGCTGCACAGTCTGGGTGGTGCGAGTGGGCCTTGTGTGGAAGAGCATGTCCGCTCCTGCGAAGACGGTTGCGTGCCTCGGACTCGGGTGAGTCCGGCAGGGGCCACCGTGCGGAGCGGGTGGGCAAGCGGCGCAACCGTCCGTGCCCGGGGCCTTGGCCCCGGGCACGGACAGAGGACTCAGTGCTGCGAGCCGTAGATGATCCACAACTCCGTGTTCAAGGGGCGTCCGGAGGGGGACGTGACCTCGCCCTCCAGGGCGTACCTTCTGCTGCCGTTCCGCTGCAGGAGTTCACGCAGGGCGACGGATGCCTTGCGGACTGCGTTCTCCAGGCCGAGGGAGACCAACGCGCCGAGCTGGCCGCCTGGACGCAGGAAGCCGTGGGCATGCACGAGGTGCGCGGCGGCGAGATCGCGCCGGAACGGCGGGTACATGATCACCGCGTCGTACCGGGGCTGCTGGGGCAGGGTCAGGAAGTCGGCAGTGATGACATGTCGAGCGAGACCGGCTTCCTTGATGTCCCGGGCGCGGTGATGCTCCAGTTCGATGCAGTCCACGGCGCAACCGCGGTCGGCGGCTTCGGCGGCAAGGTTGCCGTGTCCGGCTGAAGGCTCAAGGACCGTCCAGCCGGGGCGCAGGGCCAGCTCGTCGCACATCTGCTCCGCGACGGCCGGCGGGCAGGGCGCCTCACCGCGGTAGGGCCGAGGCGCCGTCTTCCTGTTGACGATCACGTAGTCGATCAGCGGCTGGGCCTGCCCGAAGGGGAACAGGTCAGCGAACACAAAGGCCCCCCGCCGGTGGCTGAAGAGTGCGCCAGCGGCGGTGAGGACCCGGGCGGTTCGCTCTCCCAGCCCGGGCCGGGCTGGATCCCCGTCCAGGGGCAGGCGCACGGTGACTCCCTCACAGGTGGCGCGGGCGAGGACTTCACGTACGTCGTGGGCTACTTGCATGCTGCTTCTCCTCGGGCCGGTGGGCACCCCGGGCGGTGCGCCTCGGGGTGGCGTGTGGTCGTCCGGACCGTGCGGAGGGCGGAGTCAAGCGGCGCAAGTGCCATGGGCGCGCCGGGCGCTGGCGAGAGGCACGCGGGCCCCGGTCTGCCATGGGGAGAGGCAGGCCGGGGCTGGTGTGGGAGGCGGGCGCCGGGGGTGCGCCGGATCAGCCGATGAGGGCCGGTGGTCCGTCGGCGAACATCGCCCGGTACTCCTGGCGCACCTGGTGCTCCTCGGTGATGGCGGCGTCGCTGGGCTCGACGCCGACCGCTGCCGCGGCCTCGCGGGCCACGGCGAACCGGCCTTGCAGGGCGGCCAACGGGGTGTGAGGCGGCCACGTGGCCGAGGGCCAGGCGTGCGCCCAGTCCTCGCCGTGCTCGTCCAGAGCTGCGGCGTAGGCGCCGAACTCTCGGAACAGCAGCTCGCCCAGGGTGTCGCGCTCGGTCTTGTTGGACATGGTCACTCCCCCGCGCCGTGGGCCGGGGTGGCCTGCGTGGGCGCCTCGATGCTGGGGGCGGCCAGGGTGCGGGGCAGGGAAAGGGGCCGCCGCGCCATGCGGGCGTCGCCGCGCAGTGGCCCGGCCGCCTGACGGCACGCCCCATGCAGATACGCCGCGATCAGATAGGCGGTCAGGCGCTCGGTGCGATCCGGGTTCGGGACGTGCGGCAGGTACAGGACGTTCGCCGGGGGCACCAGGCCGAGCCGGACGTACGCCTCGATGAGGTCCCAGCCATCCGTGCCGCCCACGTGCTGTGCCTTGGTCCGGGCGAGCCCATCTTCCATGCCGTCGTACAGGCCGCTGAGCAGCACGACCGGCAGGTGGGCGATGGCGTCCACCGCGCGGTCCAGCGCGCCGTCATCGTCGGGGTCGTAGAAGTCCTCGGGGAGCCCGAAGTACTCGTTCGCGACCGGGTCCTTGCCTCCGTGGGCGGTGTTGGCGGTACGCCAGTCTGTGACCGTCTCGGTTCCGGCCTGTACCTCGCAGGGGTCCGTGTGCTCGCCCGAGATGCGCACCAGGCCCAGCCAGCCCGGCCGCCGCAGCTTCCGTACGGGCGGGAGTCCTTCCTCGGGGCAGCCCTGCCAGGCTGCGCGGGCAACGGCACCCGTGTTGCGCATCAGGCGGCCGACGCGGGCCGACGTGCCGGTGGAGGGGCGGCCGGTTGGGGTCTTCGACATGAGTTCTCAGCTCCTCAAGGGGCGATCCCCGGGCGCGGGTGGCGAACCTCTGGGCTCAGCTCGGACGGCTGTCCGTACGGTGGGTGAGCCCGAGCCAAGGCACGCAACTGCTCGTCTCACGGCGGCCGGGAACGGCTGCGGCCCGCTTGCCGCCGAGCTGGTGGCAAGCGGGCCGAGCGAACCATCGCCGCGTCCGCGTTCGCAGGGCCGTGTGTCGGGGCGGCGCTGGGAGTGCGGATGGCCAGGCGTTGGGTGATCAGCGAGTGACGGCGCGGAACGAGGTGCACTCGCCCGAGGGAGCGTGAGCGGTGTGGTGCTGGCCGCAGCGGCACTGGGCGATCGGCTGCTCACCCATGGTGTCGCACGCGGTCAGCTGGCACACCGGACACCGGCCGGCGGACAGGTGCGCGAGGGCGCGCAGGGCGGACATAGCGTCCTTCTCGTACGGGCGAATGGCGTCGTCGAGCGATGAAGCGTCCCCCGGCTGCTCGTCCGCCTCCATGCCATCGTCAGCGAGGAGGCGTGCTCGCTCGCTCTCCCAGGAGGTGATGGTTGCCTCCGCCTCGGCCGCCAGGCGCTGGAGAGCCACGTCAGTGCGGACCAGTCGTTCACCGGCCTCGCGGATGTCGTCAGGCTCCACACGATCACGTCGCCCCAGGTGGGGTGCTCCTTAGGCGGCAGGAAGAATTCGACGTCTTCGGACAATGAGGCGCGGCGTGATCCGTCGGGAAGGTCGTACGTGATCAGTGCGTACCGGGCATCGGCTGCGTCGGGCCAGACCAGAAGGGGTGCGGCCCATGTGACCTGCGCGCTCTGTGCAGCCGTCAGAAGCTTCTCCAGATCGTCCCAGGGCAGTGGAGGCGCGCTGTCGAAGAGCTCGTCCCACTGTTCGGGCGACGGGTCAGGGTGCATGAGGGGCGAGTTGTAGGCGGCGAGGGTGTCCAGCACCCAGGGTGCGTACGGCATAGCGGTCGGTCTCCGCTCGGCATCGGTCCGCGCTTCGTGCGCGGCAGGTGCGTGGGAGCGTGCGGAGGTCGGCAGCTAGCCCGGCAATCCCTTCGAGGCACGAGGGGCAGTCGGCCTGGGCAGGAGCCTCATCGGCCTCGGTGGTTGTAGTGGCATGAGGAAGTCCCGCGCCCTCGGTGTGAGGACGCGGGACTCCGGGTGGAACGGAAGAGCGTTACTTGTTGACCGCGAAGCGCAGCAGGCTGTCCTGCTCGCCCTGCTTGATCGTGCCGCGCTCGTTGATGACCTCCAGCTTCCACGAGGCCCCGACGCGGTATGCCTTCGCGACCGCGACCGCGTTCCCGTTGCCGAGCAGCGAGGGCCAGATGTCGGCGACCTGCTGAGCGGCGCCGCCGGTGCTGTCGTAGACCTTGAAGGACACGTTCGCGGCCTTCTTGAAGTCGCTGCCCTTCTTGTAGGCGGCGCAGACGAACACGATGCTGGTGACGTGCGACGGGATCTTCTCGAAGGTGACTTCGATCAGTTCGTCGTCACCGTCTCCGCGTCCCGTCTGGTTGTCTCCGGTGGAGGTGACGGCCCCGTTCTGAAGCGGGTCGGTCACGTCCAGACCGGCGAAGCGGACCGGCTCGTCGCCGCTCATGAGGATGGCGAACGCGTCCAGGTCGGTGCCGCGGGCCTTGCGCAGCGCGCCCAGGAGAGCGCCGCTGCCGCCGGTGGTGGTGTCCCAGGAGGCGCCGATGCCCATCTTCGTCACGCCGTCGAGGTCGGCGGCGCCGTGCTCCTTGGTCAGGGTGACGATGCCGGGCGTGGCGGGAGTGGTCATGGGTGTGAACCTTTCCGGTATAAGGGAGTGTGTCGAGTTACAGGGCCGATGTGGCCTTGCTCAATCACCATGGCTGGCAGGACAGTTAGCGGTGCAACCCCAGTCGAGACACCATCAGCGCTTCGGCGGATGGCCATGACGACCGTATGGACAGGGTCTGGCTCTGGAGCCGTGCTGCTGCGCTCTTCCCACCCTCTGGCACGGAGATCAGATTTGGTGTCCCGCCGGGCGGGATCGGTTCCTTCTGTGCCGATGCATCGGGCGCTCGCCGCTTTCGAGCAGGACTCCAATGAGTGGTATCCGCCCGAGCGACGTTGGCGGCGCTGAGCCTGTGCCAACCTGGCGTCAGCCACTCTGATACAGGCGGGGCCTAGCGCGGCAACCCCTCCGTGGAGGGCCCAGTGGCCGCACCTGGTATCGGAAGGCAGCCGATGGCCCGCCTGCAGGTGCAGGCGGGCCATCGAGGTTTTCCACCTACGTGCCGACAGACCCGGTGGCTCAAGCCGGGTCCGGAGCTCGCTGCTGGCGGCAATCGGCCCTCTCGTCCGACCAGGGCCAGCTCCCTCTGGTGAAAGGAAGTCAGGGTCGGAGGGCGCTGCGTGGAGTACGCGGCTGATGGGCGTCGGGCCCGGAAGTCGGCATGGCAGCGCCCCGGTCGCCAGAAGGCGCTGGCGACCGGGGCGCTGATGGGGGGTGTCAGCTCCTCCAGATGCTGACGATGGCATCGACCATGTTGCCGATGAGTTCGCCGATCCAGGAGCGGTCGCGGCTGCGGCGTTTGCGGGAGCGGCGGGTCACTTGGCGCACCTCGGGTCGTCCTTGACGACGGACAGCGAGCCGTAGGCGTTGTCGCCGTGGTAGAGGACGTAGACCATGTTCGGCCCGTCGCACTTGTTGCCCACGTTGCTGAAGCCGTCGGCCATCCTGATGAGGTCCATCGGCGCGCCGTTCTCCTTGCCGGAGCGCGGTGCGTCCTTGAAGGGTTCCGAGAACTTGTCGCCGCACGCGGTCAGGGTGAGGGCGAGGACCGCGGCGATGGCGCCGCCGATGGCGATACGGCGGGTCCGTCGTGAGCGGGGGGCGGGGGCGGGCTTGTGCTCGGTGGTGGTCGTGCGGGCAGCGGGCATCTCTGTGCTCCTCTGTCGATGAATTGGTGAGTGCTTCCTTCCGGCCGCCTACGGCGCCCCGTGTTGGGCGAGTGGGCTGACTGTCACGGGGCGAGGGGTTAGCGCCGCAACCCGCACTGACCTGGCTATTGGTGGGGTGACGTACGTCGGGCGCGTGGGGATGCCCGGTTGGTGTCGTGGCGGGTGGAGCGGGGCCGGTGGTACGTCATCTGGCCGTGTGTCCCTGCGGTACTCGGTCGTCGGCGTGTGGGTAGGGCAGAGCGAGCTTGCTTCGTTGCCGGGCTGGTTGCGGCCGGGGGCAGCACTCTGTTCCGCACGGTGGATTTGTGATCGGGGCAGGTGTTCCGCCCCTCGGGATTCGTTGCCGGGCGCGCCGCGCGGCAGGCGGCGGCCGCGGCCAGAGTGCTGGGCAGAGCGACTGAAGCGACTGATGTTCGGGGGTTGTCTGGGGTACAGCGGCCCGTGATCTGCACCCACACGCAGGCGCCCCCTGGTGGTGCACCCGTGTCGGATGCACCACCAGGGGGCGCGGGGGGCTGGCGAGGCCGGCTGGCTTCTGCTGCTAGTTCAGGGTGGCCTCGCGTCGGGCTTCCGCCAGGTGGAAGCGGTAGCGGGCCATTTTGGCGGGCTTGGGGCCCGGCGTGAGGTCGAGAAGCCCGCCGCAGATGCAGGCGAGGGCGCTGTCCGGCCCCTCGGGCGGTTCGAGGATAGGAGTGTGGCCGGGGTGGAAGTCGGTCTCCTGCGGGTCGGTCGGCGTTGCGGTCAGGGGGCTGGTCATGAGAGGGCTCGTTTCGTGAGTAGGCGGTGAGTGCCGGGGGGTTGGGGTCGGTGGAAGGGGTCTAGGGGGTGAAGGTTGCGAGGTACTGGTCGGCGGCGGCCGGCCCGAGGTGCTGTCGCAGGGCGTCGCCGCGGCGCCAGGTGACGGGCCCGTCGAGTGCGTCAAGCATGCGGGCTGCGGCGATGATGGCGTTCAGGGTGAAGTTCTGGTTGAAGCTGTGGCCGATTCGTCGTTCCAGGGCGGCGTAGGTCTCCGGGAGCGGCAGCTCGAGTGCGAAGCAGACCCGGGTGGCGAGGATCAGCCAGTCTGGTCCGGCGAGGACGCAGTAGACGCAGGAGAGTCGGGGCAGGCCGGTGTCGTAGATGGGGTGGTATTCCAGCCCATTGCTGGCGATCTCCTGCCAAACCTCCTGCTCGGACAGTCCGTGGATGATGTTCCAGGTCAGTACGAGCCGGTTGGCACTGGTCGTGCGGGAGTCGAGGGCCAGGCGTGCCTTCAGGGCGCGCGAGGCGGACTCGGCGCCGCGGACGCCCATGACGTTGAGCACGATGGCCTGGCGGTCGAGGCCGAGCTCCCCCACCCAGGTGGTGATGACGGGACCGGTCGGGTCTCGCTTCAGCGTGGAGGTGCAGAGCCGGCGCTTGGCGTCAGGCCACTGCTGGCGGTTCTCGACCATGCCCAGAAAGCCGCCATCGGGGGTCACGACGAGAAACGGGATCCCGTAGCGTTCGGCTTGTCGGCGGGCCAGTTCGCGAACTCCTGGCCATTCTGCCGAGCCGAGATCGCAATGCATGGCTCGCACCTTGTGCAGGCAGCCTGCGGCCTTGGCCGCGGCCACGGTGCGGTGCATGGCCACGATCGAGTCTTTGCCTGCCGTTCTTCCGCTAGTGTCGCGCGCGATCAATGAGTTGGATCGAGTGGATGGTTGCAGGTCACGGAGCAACAGAGGCAAGAGGACGTGCAACAGGCATGTTGCAGCCAGCGGAGTGCTCACCACACCAGGATCCTGAACACCCTGGCGCCGGAGCGCGGTGATCAGCGTGAGACGTGTGGTGTCGTCGAGCAGGTCATGGCAACCCTCAAGACCTGTCGGCTCCTGCGCAAGCTGCGATACCCGCAGCAACCGCTGAACACTTCGCGACGAACCCGCTGCAGGCGGTCGCGAGCTGGCCAGTCGACAACGACGAAAGGCGGATCAGCGCGCCGGCTCAGACGTGCGCCTGGTCGCGGCTGGCGACCACCAGGTATCCATCGCTCTCGGGGTCGAAGGTGGTGGACTGCACCGTGAGCCCGACGCTCCGCAACTGCGCCACGAGGTCCTCGTACCGGTAGGGCCAGATGGACAACCGCTCCGAGCAGGCTCGCACTGCCCCATCCGGCTCGATCTGGGCGACCACGATCTCGAGGAAGTGTTCCTGCTCCCAGCGCTGCTCGATCTGCCAGTAGTAGCTGACGACCGCATCGCGGTCGTTGCGGCGGATGAGTCGATCGCGGACGTCTACCCGTGAGCCGGCGGAGCGCACGAGCTCCCAGTTGCGTGAGTGGAGCACAAGGCGTCCGCCCGGTTTCAGCAGCCGCGACATCGCTTCCAGCGCGGTCAGGCGCCCGGCTGCGCCCTCAGCGTGCCCAAGCGAGTTGCCGACGCAGAACACCAGATCGAACGTGGAGTCCTCCAGGTGCTCGGACAGCTCGTCCCAGCTCGCGCGGAGGGCTCGAAGCGAGACACCCTGCTCGTCGGCGGCCTTCTCGGTCCGGCGAACCATCCCACCGCTGGCGTCTGCGGCGACCACGTCAAGGCCAAGTCTCGCGAGACCGACGGCGAGCTGGCCAGTTCCGCACGCGCAGTCGAGGACGCGCGCATTGGGCGGCAGAGAGCCCACGACATCGCTGCAGTAAACCGCGGCTGCCTTGGCGGGGGTCAACCTGTCGTCCCCGATCAGCCACTCGTATACATCGGAAAGCGCCCCATAACCAGCCACCGCGATAACCTCCATCGCTCGACGACACGCGAGCTAGACCGCGCCTGCGATTCGGACCTTGCGCCTCGCACTGTGCCGGACCGTGTCAGCGAAGCGTTGAGCAGGACCCAACCACTTCTGGCCGCTGAGACTCCACCGGATTTCGTGGGAAACCGCGACACGCCGCACCGACGCAGGTCCCCACTCCACCGGCGCCCCATCGGCCACGATGGGGACCGCGGCCGGCAAGCGCGCGCTCACCGCGAAGCGCCGTAGGCACAGCCATCCAAACTGATTGGCACCTCTCTGGCCGCCGCGCCGCTCACTCCCGCTGTCACTTGAAAGCGGCTCCCGCAGTCACGCGCACTGTCTCCTACGGCATGACGAACGTGGCACTGTACTTCGCCCGCGTCACCGCGACGTAAAGCTTCGCTCTGTCTCCGGCCTGGGTGCAGTCTCGGGTCTGGTAGTAACTGATCATCGGCTTCGTCGGGAAGATGAGCACGCGGTCGAACGTGCTGCCCTTCGAGGTACCCATGTTCATTGCGTCGAGACCGCATGTATCGGCTCGCTTGTCCCAGCGCAGCACCATCGGTGCGTACTTCTCTGCGTACTCCAGCACGGCCGATTTCCTGATCGCGAAGATGCCATCGTGGCCAGTAATTTCGGCGGCTCCGCCCAGGGTTTGGGTTTGTCCGACCTTGCCCGCGGGGCCCTCGGGCAAGGTCGGGAGACCTCGAAGAGGGGCTCCGGGCTCTCCCCTGCCCAGGTGTTGTGGGACGACGTGACGTCGACCCTCACGCTGTGGGAGATGGCCGTGCGGCTCCGAGCCGTGCCGGTGTCCGGGCGGCCGGTCACCATCGACGATGCCGCTTTTGACGAACTTACGGGCCGCAAGCCCCGGTTCGCGGGACGAGCCGGCTGGGCAGAGCAGGCAGCGGACCTGGTCCTGCCGTATCCGGCGGAATGTGACAGCCAGTTCCGAGAAGGGAGCCCGTTCGCACGCGACGCGCTCCTCTCGCGCGCCGAATACCCGATTCCAGGCCGGGAGGTCATGAGCACTTCGGAGCACGGCCCGGCCATGGCATGGCTGCTGGCCGCGGAGGACTTCGCTTCTGCAGCCCAGGTGCTGGGCCCCGTGCCCGATGCGCTCAACGCCACCGCCTCGTGGAAGGCCCACCGCCTTCTGTGGGCGAACTACGGACAGAGCAGGATGCCCGGGCTGGCCGAGCTCTCCATCGCCAACGATCTGGGGTCCGTCCGGTTCCTTGTGCCGCACGGACAGCGGTCCATCGCGGCTCTCACGCTGGCGAGTATCAGCGACGGCGATCTGGTGCTGCTGCCGGACTCACGGGCGCTACGACGTGCCTTGAAGAGCGGCGCCGACCCGGAGCAGACCTCCCAGGTTCTCGCGGAGGCCGGCGGGCTGCCCGTCCCCATACGGGCCGCGTCAGCGCTCACTGCACGTGACGCGATCGTCCGGTGGGACGCGGAGCAGGCCCTGACGCTCGAGGAGTGGCTCGCCGCCCAGGGCACCGCGCCGCGTGACGGGTCCTTCAAGTCCCTGCCCGGCTGGCCTTGGCCGTTGATCTCGGCCGGTTCGCGTCCACGCGGGTAAGCAGCAGTTGATCATCGGGCAAGGTGATGGTTGTCCAGACCTCCTCGCCTCCCAGGCTGCGCCCGATGAGGAGCGAGGTGGGCCCGTAGAGGCTAGGGCGGCTGGTGTCGTCGGCCGCATCGGAGCCCTTGTCGTCCGACCTCGTTCGGTTCATACGCTCTCCTGCCGTGGCGTGCACTGATTGTGGTCCGTTCTGGGGCCTGGGTCCGCGGGGAATCGCTGCTGAATGCCCGCTGATCGTTGTCGTGTCAGTGTCCCGGCGGTGGTGTGCATGGGCTCGTACAGGCCTCGGGGAGCCAGGCCGTAGCGCCTTCCGGCAGGCCGGACGCGGAGCGGTAGCGCAGCCTCAGCTGGACCCAGCCGTCAGCTTCGCGCAGTTTGATCCCCCGGTCGAGGTAGAAGAGTTGGCCGATCGGTGCGAAGCCGGTGCCAGGGCCTGAGCGTGCGCGGACCGCGTCGCGGTTCACGTACCGTGCGAGGTAGCTGACAGCGGCTTCCGGGGCCGTGGGCGTCTCAGCGGCCGCGAGGTTGGCAGTGCGATGGCCGAGGACGAATAGCTTCACGACGGACCTTCCCTGGGGGACGGGACGGCTCTGCCGCCGACCGGGATCGTGTGCAGATCAGGGTTGCGGCTGCGCGGTGATCAGACAACCGCTTGGCCTCGCACGGAGGGAGGCGTATACCCGCGATCCCGGCGTGTGGTCCCGCTGCCGCGGGAGCGGTCCCGCCCCGAGGGAGGCCACGGAGTTCACGTCTTGCGGTGACGGGGTGCTCACGCTGAGCGCCTCGCCCTCGGAGCTGACCAGCGAGCTTTCGCCCTTCGTTAGTATGCCCGGACCGGCCTGGTGCAGCGTTCCCAGGGCTGCTGCGGAACGACACCGAGCCAGGCCACGCCGGGGCAGGGGCTCCGGGAGGCCCTGGAAGCAGCCGGCCAGCGGCTGGCCAACGTCGGCAGGGTCACCTCGCGGATCGTGACGCCGCCGCTGGCGCTTATGCGACGGCGTCAGGGTCCGGGTCCATGTCGTCATACGGGTCATCGGCTTCCGGGCTGCACAGGCAGACCGGGCCGTTGAGGTATGCCAGCAGCTCGGCGGGGGTGGCGACCTCTGTGCGCGTGCCGTTGTCGTCCAGGACGAATGTCGCTCGGCGCCAGTCACCAGGATAGGTAGCGGCGGGGCTGCGGGGCTCGTAGTACAGCGTGCAGCCGTCGATCAGGCGCAGACTGGCGGTGCCGTCCGGGTGGCCCTGCCAGCGGTCCCTGGCGGTCAGGAAGTTGTCGTGCGGGAGGGCGTGGCACCATCCGTCGGTCGCGGCCCGGTGGGCTGCGTCCGAGGCCACGATGTGCTTGAGGTGCTCGATGACCTCTGCGTCGGAGAGCTCCCGTGGCGCGTCCGCGGCGGCGTCATTCTGGGCGGGGCTGGAAGCTTCCTCCTGGGCAACGATACGGGTGCTCGCCTCTGCCGATGGCTCGACGGGGGTGGAGTCCGTGTGGCTGGTGCCGTTCAGCCGTCGCCGGGCCCGGGTAGTGGCGCTGTCGAGAAGGCTGTCGATGAGCGTCCCGCTGGCGAAGGCGGCAACCATGCCGGTGGCGAGGCGGATGTGGTGGCCGTAGCGTGCCGGCACACGTCGGTAGGCGACAGTGCCGCTCGTGCTCGCCGCGGCGAGCGCGGAGGCGAGGACTGCGGATTCCATGAGGGTCAGGGCGATCTCACGGGCCAGGCGCTGGGCGGGTGTACCTCGGTCGTCGTAGAGCATGGACAGGTTCTCCTCCTAAGGTTCTGCGTCCGGGGCCGGGGCCGGGGCCGGGGACAGGTCAGGCAGCGGCGTGCGGGACGTCTGGGCGATGGAGTCCGGTGGTGAGGGTGCGTGCGAAGGTGAATGCGGCCTCGGCTTGTTGCCATGGTTCCTGTGCCGCGTCGATGCTGCGGATGAGCGCGGATCCCACGATGGTGACGTCGGCAATGCGGCTGACCTCCCTGGCCTGCGCGGGGGTGGAGATGCCGATGCCGACTCCGATTGGCAAGTCGGTGGTGGCTCTCAGACGCTGCACGAAGGCGGGCAGTGCGTCGTGGAGGGGGCCTGTTGAGCCGGTGACTCCGGCGACGGCGGGGGCGTAGAGCATGCCGCCGGCGGTGGCGCAGATGCGCGCGAGACGGGCGTCGGTTGTTGAAGGTGCGACGACGAACACCGTGTGCAGGCCGACGTCTTGCGCAGCGGTAAGCCACGCGTCGGCCTCTTCAATCGGCAGGTCGGGCAGGATCACCCCGGCGGCTCCTGCTTGTGCCAAGTCATGCGCTGCCCGCTTGAGGCCGTACTTGAACAGCGGGGGAAAGTAGGCCATGACGAGCACGCTCGCCGGTGACGTGGCCAGGGACCGAATGCTCTCCAGGAGGTGCCGGACGCGGAATCCGGCGGCGAGCGACTGGGCGGCGGCCCGCTGGATCACCGGCCCGTCCATGGTGGGCTCGCTGTACGGCCACCCGAGCTCGATCACGTCGGTGACTTCTGCGAGGCGGTGCATGATCCGCAGGCTCTGGGCCTGGGTGGGGTAGCCCGCAGGCAGGTAGGTGGCCAGGGCCGCCCGGTTGTCGGCACGCGCGTGCGCGAGCACCTGGTCGAATCGGGCGGACGCATCGGACGCGGGCCCTGCCGGTGGACGGTTCGTGCCGCGCCATGTCGCGTTCGTGCGGTGAGGCAACCAGAGCGAGCGGCCTCGGGACGGGGCCCGGGGGTGCGCGTTTCAGCGTTCGGCTCCGGGTCCGGGGGTGCTGTTCCGCCGCGCGGAACAGCACCCCTAGTGGGGGCGGTCAGTCGGGCATGCAGGGCTGCAGGGCGTGGACGGCCCGGGTGATCAGTCCGAGTTCCTCGGGCAGCGGGGATCCCGATCCCCCAGTCTCCCAGGTCCGCGAGGGCCTCACCGATCAGAGGGATCAGAGAGGTGGTGCCCGCATCCGGTGGCGGCTGCTGGACGGCGCTGACGTGGAGCGCGAGGGTGAGTGGTCCTGCCAGCTCGTTGAGGTGGGAGCTGAGCATGCGCAGGCGCCTGATCTCCTGCTGCCGGTGAAGTCGGGTCTGGTCGGTCATCGGCTTGGCCAGTGGGCTGCCCACGGCGTGCAGGAGGAGTTGGCGGCCGGTGTTCCAGCCGTGGTGCACGGATCCGGGCTGTTGCAGGTCGGGGTGGCTGCTGGGCGGGAAGATCGTATGGGATGGGGGGATCTGGTCGATACGGGTGATGGCGGGCATACGTTCCTCGGTGTCGGTGCCGCCGGTCGTTCCGGCAGGGCGAGCGAGGGCACGGTAGGGAGCGCCTGCCTTAGCCGAGCAACGGTCACGCTCGGGCGGGCGCGAGGTCCAGGCCCGAGGGGCCGGGGTCCGTGGGGGTGTCGTCGATGTTCCGCTTGAGGGCGAGGAGTCCAACCGCGGCGAGCAGGCGTACGTGGCGCGGGGTCGGCTCGCGGCTGGGGCGCTCGGTGGTGCCGGGGGCGGATCCGCTGGTACCTGCTGCGTCCCGTGGGGCGGAACGCAGTGGCAGATCGCGGCGTCAGGGCGTGGGACGTTCTCGGCCGGTGCGCCCGTACTGCGTGTGGCGGGGCGAGGGTGGTGCCGCTAGTCGGCCCTGCGCGAGAGATCGGAACCCATCTGATGGACCTGCTGGAGAAGTGCCGCGCCTACACGCGGGCTGATGAGGCACGTGATGTTGGGCTCTACCCGTACTACCCGGTCTTTCAGGGCCCTGCCGAGGGCGGAAGGGCGGTGCTGGACGGTGCCGAGGTCTGCATGCTCGGCAGCAACGACTACCGCGCGCTCAGTGCGAATCGGCAGGTGATCGGAGCCGCGCAGGACGCGATCGCCCTGTACGGGACGTCCGCGGCCGGCTCCCGGCTGCTGAACGGGAACCTCGATCTGCACGAGGAGCTCGAAGCGGACCTCGCGGACTTCTTCGGCTACGAGGCGGCCCTGATCTTCAGCACGGGGTACATGACCAACCTCGGTGTCGTCTCCGCCCTCGCCGGACGCGGTGATCAAGTGCTCCTGGACGAGAAGGCGCACGCTTCCCTGGTCGACGGGGCGCAGCTGGCGCAGGCCTCCGGCGCGATGGTGCGCCGGTTCGGCCACAGAGACCCTCGTGATCTGGCCCGACAGTTGGCCGCCGCATCAACGGAGTCGACCCTGGTGGCCACCGACGGTGTGTTCTCCATGCAGGGCGATCTGGCGCCGGTGGCCGAACTGGTCGCGGTCTGTGAGGAGTACGGCGCCACCCTGCTGATCGACGACGCCCACGGGGTGGGGGTGCTCGGGCGCGGCCGCGGTGTGATCGAACAGGCCGGCATGCAGGGCCGGGTGCCGTTGATGACCCTGACGTTCAGCAAGTCGTTGGCTTCACAGGGCGGCGCGGTGCTGGCCGATGCAAAGACGATCGACTTTCTGCGGCACACCTCTCGGCCGCAGATCTTCTCGTCCGGGCTCAGTCCGGCCGACACCTCGGCCGCGCACGCGGCGCTGCGCGAGATCCGCCGGCGCGCGGAAGCAGAGCCCGATGCGCTGGCGGCGGCCGATTACCTGCGCCGGGCGCTGGACGCGCTGGGCTTCGATGTGGCGAGGAGCGTCGGCCCGGTCATCCTGGTGCGGTACCCCGACCAGACCTCGATACTGTCGGCGCAGCGGATCCTCATCGAGTACGGGGTGTACACCAACGCGATGCTCCCGCCCGCCTGCGAGGGCTACCAGTTGAGGATCGCGTGCACGGATGCGCATACTCCCGACGTGCTGGAGGCGGCGCTCGGTGTCTTCGCCTCGCTGCGCGAGGAGCTGCTTCCCCGCTACCGCGAGGCTGCGTGAATCGTCTCCGGCCGCTGTGGTTCACCGGAGCCATCCCGGGAACCGGGCAGCCCGTCGCCCGTGCCCCTGGCCGAGTGCGGATTCGACCTGGCTCTCGTCACGCGCGGCGGGTCAGGCCTTGAGAACGTCGCGCGTGACTGCGGGAGGAGTACTCGGTCGCGGTGGGGGTCTGCCAGGTCGATCCGTCGGCGCCGGAGGTCTGGGCCCGGCCAGCTCGGCAGCAACCACACCCGTCCGTCCGGGACCGCCCAGGCGACTTGCCCCAACCCACCGAGGTTTCCGCGAATGCGCGACCTCTCCACGAAAGACAGGCCAGAATGCCCCTTCCCAACCTGACCAACGACGACCGTGACGCGGCGCGTCAGAAGGCCATCCTCGCCCGGCAGGCCCGCAGTGCGGTGCGGGCGAGCCTCAAGGCCGGAACCCTGACGCTCGCCCAGGTACTGAACCGGTCCGACACCGTCGTGGGCCGCATGCCGGTACGACAACTGCTGACCGCCCTGCCCGGCATCGGCCAGGTACGCGCTACCCGTTCGATGAACGCGCTGGGCATCCCGGAAGGGCGTCGCGTCCAGGGTCTGGGGCCCGCTCAGCGCGCCAAGCTCCTGGAGGAGTTCCCGGACGCCGTGTAGGTCACCGGTCTGGTGGCCGCCGCGGCGCCGGGCGCGGTCAACTGCCTGCGGGGAGCTTGCCTACGGCGGTCTTCATGTGGCGGTCCACCAGGGCGGGTGCGCCCACCAGCATCACGGCCACATTGCCCTTGCGGACCGCCATCGTTTTGAGTACCTGCGCCCCCGAGGGCAGTTCCATCGTCGAGGTGTAGGCGAACTGTTCGTCTCCGAGCTCGGCGGCGGCGGACTTGACGACCTTGACCTCGATGGGATTGGTGCCCGCCGTCATCGTGTAGGTGGGGCACGACGTGTAGGCGCCGAACAGCTCGCGCAGCTTGTTGGAGAGCACTGAGGGGCGGTCACTGTGCAGTTCCTCGCCGAGCGTGGCGTCCGTGTCGTAGGTGAAGCTGGTCTCCGCTTTCGCGGCGAACATGTTCTCTTCGCCGTCCTGCCCCATCTTCTCCAGCGCGGGGCAGCCCTGGACCGAGATGTCGTCGAATTTCCCGCTGTCGGGCCCCTCCTGGGCCTGGACGTACCCCGCTCCGAGGTCTGCCTGAGACAGCAGCAGGGGACGCAGGGCGCCTTCCGCGAGAGGCTTGGGTTCCGCCGTCGGCTTGGCCCTAGGCTTCGCGTCGCCGTCGCCTCCCCCGCTGCCGCTGCTGCACCCTGTGATCAGTACGCCGCACAGAGCGCTGGCCAGGATCCAGCGTCGTGTCCCGGACGTTGAGATGCGCATGAGATGACTCACAACTCCCTCCCCGATTACCGGAACATGACACTACTGCCTCGTATCGATCAGTGCGTCCCACTCCACGCGTGTCGGTGAGTCGGCGCGGCGGGCGGGCCAGGTTTCGATCCGCGTGAGTCGTCCGCCGCGCCCGAGCGTCGGGCGCTTGGTGAAAAGCAGATGGACGGCGGCCCGCAAGATGCCGTCGGCGTCGCGGGACGGGGCGTGCTGCTGGGCGCGGATGCGCTCAACCAGGTCTCGCAGCAGTGAAGCCAGAAGGGCAGGCTGCTCGATGGGAACCCGGTGGGTGGCGCCTTCGATCACATGAACGCGGGCATGGGGGAGCTCGGCGGCCAGTCGACATGTGTGAATGGGTGGGATGACCCGGTCCTGGGCGCCCGTGACCAGATGGACGGGGGTGTCTTCCAGTGCGGCGAGCCGGCCCGCGACGTCGAAGTCCGAAATCGCGCGGAACCAGGCGGCTGCCACATCGGTGGCTGGCCGCGGTGCTGCCGAGGGAGACAGAAGGTCTCGCAGGTAGCGAGTGGAGCGCGGAGCACGGGTGCAGGCCTCGGCGATGGCGGTGCGCGCACTGCCCACAACACGGGCCAGTGGCGGATACCCTTCGAGGCGCAGGTCGATCTGGCCGCTGCTGGCGCTCACCAGCAGCAGGCCCGCGAGCCCCGCGGGCGTGGAGAGGCTGTCTCTTGCGGCGCCCATCAGTACGGCCATCGACCCCATCGAGTGCGCGGCCACGATGGCCGGGGTGCCCGCGCTGAATGCGCTCAGCACGGCCTGCAGGTCGTCTGCCAGGACGCCGATGCCCGCCGGGGTGCGGCCTGGGGTGGAGGCTCCGTGACCACGCTGGTCGAAGGTGAGGACCCGCATCCGGTCGTCTGCTGGAAGGTGGCGGATCACGTCGTCCCACACGGCGGCGGACGCCGACCAGCCGTGCGCCAGGATCAGCGTCACGTCGGGTGTGGCGCTCGGTTCTCGCCGGTAGACAGCGAGGCACGCGCCGTCCGGCCGGGGCAGGTGCAGAAGTTCTGCTGGCACGGTGAGGTCCATCGGGCTACCCAACGGGGACCGCGAGGTCGACGGTCGAACTGTGAATGGCTGGTCGGGGCGGTGAGAGGTCCGCGTGATCCGGGGCGTGCCGCCCGGCTGGCTGGGCGGGTGGATCGAGTGCTGCGCCCGTATGTGGAGCGTGGCTGAGGGGCCTGTACGTCCGCACCACGGGCGCGGGCGATACGCTGACGCGGCGGTGCCCCCCGGCCAACTGAACCTTGGCCGGGGGGCACCGTGCTGTGCGGGCTACTGCTTGGTGATGGTCGGGTTCTTGCGGTCGCGGGGCTGCCCGTGCTTCTCCAGGACTCGGTAGAGGCGGGACGGGGGCATGGCGGCTGCGATAGCGATGGCCTTGCGGTCGGCGTGGGGGCTGGTGCGGTCGGCGGCGGCGATGGCCAGTTCGCGGGCGGCTTCGAAGTGCTGGATAACGTGTGACATCTGAGTGATGACGGCGGTCAGGTCATTGAAGGTCTGCGCGTGGCGCGGGGGTTGAACGTTGATCTGGTTGCGGATGGCAGCGATGAACGCCTCGGCAACGTCGGGGCGGATGTCATAGACGGTGTCCTCGCGCTCGTTGGCGGCGCTGCCGAACTGGGCGAACCAGTTTCCTTGAGATCCCATGGTGTTCCTACTCAATGTCGTTGAGGGTGTAAGCGACACGAACGTCTTCGGGAAGGTGGGCGACGATCTCCTCCCGGTTGCTCACGAACCCGAAGTCGTGTTCGTCGCAGATCGCGTTGAGGTCCAGGTCGCAGGCTTCGAACAGGTCGTGAAGGGTTACGGCCGGCACTTCGTCGAGCTCGGCGGCTTCGGCGGCGCGAAGGCGATGGGTTCCGCTGTAGGACACGGCGTAGTCCGGGAGTACAACGAGGGGGGCGCCCTGCCAGCCGTTGCGACGCATGCTGTCGGCGATCTCGTCGATGTGGGCCTGGTCGTAGAAGTCCCAGTTGCCGCCGGTGGTGTATCCGGTGGCGTCGATGATGTTCAGGTTGAGAGGGTTCATCAGCTCCATGACGCATACGCTACACGCATCGCGAACGCTACGCAAGGGGGTCGGGGTGAGTTAGATGCCAGGGTCCTGCTGCGCGGCGCGCCATTCGCGCCCGATATTCGAACAGACGTAGCATCGCTGTGTGCCCAAGAACAGCCCTGCCCCCGACTTCCCTGACGATCTCCGCGCAGCCCAGCTCGCACTCCTTGAGACCCGCGCCGCGTACGACGAGTACGCCAAGACCCTGCCGTGGTCGGTCGAGCCGCTGCCCGGGTGGGAGGGCGACAAGCAGCTCCACAGCAGCTACCGGTCGGGGAAGGCGGACAGCCCTGGCTACACCGACGAGCAGAAGGCCGAGGTGGCCCGTTTCCGGGCGGAGCTGCTCCGCCTGAGCATCGAGGTTTCCACCCACTCGTACTGGGAGTCGGTGAGCGGTCCTGACCTGGTTGAAGCGCGGATGGCACTCAAGCACGCCCACGAATCCAGCGACGAGGCATAGCGGTGCCTGACCCGGACGGCGTGTCCGACCTGGACAAGAACCGTGCACTGGCCGAGTGGCTGGAGTACCAGCTGCGGCAGGTTCGGGCCCGAATCCGTGACCTCGAACGCGCCGAGGAACAAGACCGGTGGCGCCGGGAGCGGGCGCGGATCGAGCAGATATGGAAGCTTCAGCCGCAGCGGGCCGGGACGCCCGCGATGCTGCACCGTGGCGGATGCGGTCTGTACAAGACTGAGCTCGGATACCTCAACCGTGAGGAAGCGCTGATCGCCCTGGCGGAGCCGGACATCGAGCCGTGCGAGGTGTGCCGGCCTGAGGCGGGGCTGCAGAACGGGTAGGCCGGACGTCTGCTCGCCGTCACCGCCGACACCGACTGCATGTCGCGGGGCAGGTGCTTGTCTAGCTCGACTTCCGCCGCGCTTGGGTCGACTGGCCTGCGGGTTCAAAGGAGTTGAGCCAGCCCCTTGCGCTACACCCTATTTTAGGGTGTAGCCTGTGGGGTGTGAGGCAGGGGAACAGCCCCAGCCCGCTCCGTAAGACACTCGGAGAACCCCATGAACACCACCGCGGCTGCCGCCCAGGCCAACGTCACCGTCGACACCATCCGCACCTGGTGCCGCCGCGGCGTGATCACCGCCACCAAGACCGCAGGCCGCTGGGTCATCGACGCCGCCTCCCTCGCCCACCGCATCGTCATCGGCAAGATGAAGCGCCCCGCCCCCAAGGCGAAGCCGGTGGTCTTCTCCACCGAGACGCTGGTCGCGATCGGCGGCAGCCGCTGGACCAAGGCCGGCCACGACCGCGTCTACATCAACGACTGGACCCAGTACCTGCCCCTGGAGATCAACCGGTACAACACCGGCAACATCTCCTGGGCCGCCTGGGACGGCGAGACCATCGCCAACCGGCAGGCCAGTCTCATTCTCGGCTCCGTCGACAAGGTCTGGTTCGACGCTGCCGACGGCAAGCTCCACTGCCGCTACGGCTGGACCGAGTCCCGCGTCGCCGACCGCGAGGAGATCTGGTCCCTGATCGCCGCCGGTATCCGCGCCGCCATCGCCGCCCTCTAAAGACCACCCACCCAAGACTGTCCCTGGAAAGGGGATCCGCCATGAGCGTCCGCATCATCGAGTGCACCGACCCGACCGGGCTGTACCGCCACTACGACGGCCAGTCCGAAGCCCAGCTGGCCTACATCGAGTTGGATTTGCGCGAGGGCACGCTGCTCGCCGACTACGACTCCGAGATCGGCAACGCGATCCCGTTCTCCGTCTCCTACGGGTTCGAGCGACGCTACGGCGTTCCCGTCCTGACCGCCGAAGCGGCGAACCGGGTGATGGAGGAGATCCGCCCGTTCGCCGAGCGCATGCTCGCCGACTGGGAGGAGGAATGGGACGGCAACAACCACGTGGCGCGCCTCGGTGAAGACGCGCAGGCCGCCGAGGAAGAGATCACGGAGCGCCTGGGGCTGAACCTCGGGTACGGCGCCCTCGGCGGGGAGACGCAGGGGTTCGACGATATCGACATCGTCCAGGCGTGGGACATCGACGGTGCCACCAACGGGCAGGAGGTGGACGATTACGACATCACCGCCGACACCACCGATGCCCGGCTGGACGAGATCGAGGCCGAGATCACCCAGGGCATGGCCGCCTGCGTCACGCGGGCGGAGGGCGACACCCGTACCCCGGTCGCCGTGGTTCACGGCCTGGACGAGTACCTGCGTAACCTGCGGGACGAGCTTGCCGAGGAAGAACCGCTCACCGCGGCCGAACTGCGCATCACCCGCGAGCAACTCGGGCTCACCGGCGACCACCTGGCCAAGCTCCTCGGCGTCAACCCGCGCACCCTGCGCTCGTGGGAGCAGGGCCGCGACCCGATCCCCGGCCGCCTCCGCCCCGAGATCGCTGCGCTGAAGGAGGAGACGGCCCGCGCGGTCGCCGACATGGTGGCCGGCCTCGACGACGCGGACGAGGACGTGCTCATCACCTACCGCAACGACGAGGAGTTCCTGGCCGCCAACAAGGGCAGCCGCTGGTCGGCCTCCTGGCACCGGCAGGTCTGCGCCCACGCGGCCGACCAGACCGACGCCCGCATCAACTACGCCGACGACGAGGACAGTGAGTGATGCTACGCCCCTACCAGCAAGAAGCAGTCGCCGCGATCACTGAGGGCCTCGCCGACGGCGGCCTCGGCCAGGTCCACATGGCGTGCGGATCAGGCAAGACCCTCACGGCGCAGCGCGCAGCCGAAAGGCTGCTGCCCGATGGTGGCACGGTCGCGGTACTGGCTCCTTCCTTGGCCTTGGTCGCTCAGACCCTGGCTTCCTGGCAGGCGCAGGCGAGTGCACCGCTTGGGAGGATGCTCGCCGTGTGCTCGGACGACACGGTCGTCGACGCGCCCGTCCACACCACTGATCTGCCCGGTGACGTCACCACCAGCACCGACGAGATCCGTGCCTGGCTGGAGGTGCCCGACAGCGGGATCCGGCTGATCGCAGGAACCTACGCGTCCGCTGAGCGGCTCGCCGACGCGGTCCGTGGCACGGGCCGACCGCTGGGCCTGTTGGTGCTCGATGAAGCGCACCACCTCGCCGGGCGCCCTGATCCATCTGCGAACAGCGTGCGCCGCGTGATGAACCAGGCATGGCTGCCAGCGCGCCGCCGGCTCTTCATGACTGCGACGCCACGGATCGACGCGGCCTCAGCGGAACGGCACGGGCATCTGTCGATGGACGACCGCACGCTGTTCGGACCGGTCCTCTACACCTACCCCTTCAGCCGGGCGATCGCCGAGGGCTATTTGGAGGACTACCGGCTGCTGGTCGTCGGCGTGTCCGACAGGGAGGCCCGTGCCCTGCTCGCCGATACGCAGCGCGAGTACGTCGACGCGCCCGGCGCCCAGTCGTTGCAGACCATGGTCGCGCAGGCCGCCCTGGTCAAGGCGAGCCGACTGCACGGACTGAGGCGCGTGCTGAGCTTCCACCCGAGGGTGGATCACGCGGCCGAGTTCGCCCGGAGCCTGCCGGGAGTGGCCCGTTTACTCGGCATGCCCGAGCCGTATGCCGCGCACGTCCATGGAGAGATGGACCACCAGACCCGGGCCCGGCTCATCGACCGGTTGCGTACTCCACCCCTTGAAGGCTGGACCGTGCTGTCCAATGCCCGCTGCCTCGGTGAGGGTGTCGACGTGCCCGCCGTCGACGGGATCGTGTTCGCGCACCCCAAGCGAAGCTCGGTCGACATCGTGCAGGCAGTGGGCCGGGCGCTGCGCCGGCACCCGGACACGCCAGGCCCGTCCACGGTCATCGTGCCGGTCGTCGTGCCCGACGAGGACGGCGAAATCGGTGACCTGGACGCTGGCGACTACAGCACCTTGTGGCAGGTGGTACGGGCCCTGCGTGCGCATGACGAGCCGCTGGGCCTGGCGCTGGACACCCGGCGGTCCTCCCCGTCGACGCACAACCCCCAACTGCCCGCGAAGATCACCGTCGTGCTGCCCGACGGGACGTCCCGGACCATCCTCGACAAGCTCACGGTGCTGACCGTCCGGCAGGTGACCTCCCCCTGGTGGGAGGGGTACGGGCGGGCCGCTGCCTTCCGGGGGGCGCACGGCCACTTGCTCGTTCGGAGCGGTTACCGGTCACCCGACGGGCACCGGCTGGGCACCTGGCTCAACCAGCAGCGCAGTGACTACCGCAAGGGCTGGCTGGCAGCGGACCGCGTGACGGCACTGGAGGACCTCGGCATCGAATGGGAACCGGTGGACGCCCGCTGGCAGCTCCTGATGACCGCGGCCCGCGCCTACCAGGCCGAGCACGGACACCTGCGGGTCCCCACCGACTACACCACACCTGACGGGTACCCACTGGGCAAGCAGCTGTCGATCCGCCGCAGCCAGCAGAACTGCGGAGAGCTGAATCCGGCCTGGGCCGCGGACCTGACCCGGCTGGGCATGGTGTGGGGGGCGCTCCGAACCCGTTTCTGGGACACCCACGACCGTCTCGCCCGCTACCTGCAGGACCACGGCCACCTCGATGTGCCCGCCTCCCACGTCGACCCCGACGGCTACAAGCTCGGGAGTCGCATCCGCAAGCTCCGCAGTACTGCCCGCGGCACCCTGTCGGCCGAAGAGTCCGCCGCCCTGGACCGGCTCGGCTTCCGCTGGTCGGATCAGGAACAGCGGGCAGACCTGATCACCGCGGTGGAACACTTCCACACCGCCCACGGGCACGCCGAAATCCCCGCGGACTACGAGGCCCCGGGCACACCGGCCCGGCCGGCCGGTTGGCTCGTCGCGGTCGTCAAGGGCGAACGCCGCCTGGCACGGGCGGAAGCAGCGCGACTGCGTGCCGTCGGGGTGACCGTGCCCGGCCAGGCGGATCCGCGGTGGGAGGCGAACCTTGCTGCGCTGCGTGCCTACCGTGCCGAGTACGGGCACCTGGACGTGCCGACCAAGTACCGGACCGCAGACGGATCCCGGCTCGGATCGGCGCTGGTGGCGCTGCGCTACAAGTACCGCCAGGGGCAGTTGTCCGCAGACAGGGTCGCGGCCCTGGAGGAACTGGGGGTCGTGTGGTCTCCGCGGGAGGAGCAGTGGGAGGACTTCCTCGCTGCCTGCGACAGGCACATCCAGGAGTATGGGCACCTGAGGGTGCGGGTGGACTACGTGGACGCTGAGGGGTTCCCGCTCGGCGCGAAGATTGTGTTCTACCGGGGACTTGCCAAGGGCAATTCACGGGGTGAGCTGTCGCCCGAACGGCGTACGGCGCTGGACGCCCGTGGGATGGTCTGGGACGCGAGGACCTCGCCATCGAGTTCGCGGGCGGTGTCCGAGTGATTGAGCTGCGCCCGTATCAGCGGGAAATTATCGACGGCGTGGTGGCGGGCCTGAGGGATGGCGGGCTCGGGCAGGTCCATATGGCGTGCGGGAGCGGGAAGACGGTCGTCGGACAGTGCGCCGCAGAGGAGCTGCTGCCCGGGGGCGGCACCGTCGCGGTGCTGGTTCCGTCCCTCGCGCTGGCCGCACAGACCCTGGAGGCATGGGGACGCAACAGCCGGCAGCCCTTGGACGTGCTGGTCGTATGCGGCGACGACAGCGTCGCGGACGCCGCAGTCCACGCCGAGGACCTCCCGGTCCCGGTGACCACGGACACCGATGCGATTGCGGCCTGGTTACGACGACCGCCGGTGACCGGTCTGCGCCTGGCGCTGTGCACGTATATGTCCGCGCCGCGCCTGGCGGACGCGGTCGTGGCAACCGCCCCGTTAGACATGCTGATCTTGGACGAGGCGCACCATCTGGCTGGGCGGGTGGAGTTCACCACCCGCCAGATCCTGAACCCGGCGCGGCTCCCGTCCCGGCGGCGGCTGTACATGACCGCGACCCCGCGCGAGGACCTGCGGATCAGCCTCAACGCTGGTTCGGCGGCGATGGTCGGCATGGACGATGAGGGGGTGTTCGGCCCGGTCCTCGGCCGGTACTCCTTCGCACAGGGCATCGCCGAGGGCTACCTGGAGGACTACCGCATTGCGGTGGTCGGCATCCCGGACAGCGAGGCGCGCAAACTCATGGCGGACGAGCGGGTCGAGTACGTGGAACAGATTGGTGGGCCCTCGCTGCAGACCGTCGTCGCCCAGGCCGCGCTGGGCCGGGCCCGTGAGCAGTTCGATATCCAGCGCGTGCTGGCGTTCCACCCCAGCATCGAGGCGGGGGCCGAGTTCTCCCGGAGCCTGGCCGGCACCCTGGCCCGTGTCGCGCCCGGGACACAGGAGGACCTGTATGCGGGACACGTGCATGGCGAGATGGGCCATCGGGTCCGCAGCCGCGTTCTGGACCGTCTGCGGGACACCGGCGGCGGATGGTCCGTCATCAGCAGCGCCCGGTGCCTGAGCGAAGGCGTCGACCTGCCGGCCGTCGACGCGATCCTATTCGCCCACCCGAAACGGTCCGCGGTGGACATCACCCAGGCCGTGGGACGTGCGCTGCGGCGCGACCCGCAGGTGCAGGGCCCGTCGACCATCGTCGTGCCGCTGGTCGTGCCCGAGGAAGATGGAGAGATCGGCGACCTCGACCCGGGGGACTACGACACGCTGTGGCAGGTCATCCGTGCTCTGCGCGCCCACGATGAAGCGCTGGGAATCGCTCTCGACAACCACCGGTACAAGGACTCCTCGTACAACCCGCAGCTTCCCGGGAAGATCACGTTCGTGCTGCCGCCCGGCACGAGCCAGGACTTCCTGACCCGGATGAAGCTACTGCTCGTACGGCAGACCACCAGCCCGTGGTGGGAGGGATACGGAGAGGCCGAGCGGTATTACGAAAAACACGGACACCTCCTCGTCCCGGCCGGTCACCGCACGGACACCGGATTCCGCCTGGGGCACTGGATCGCCCAGCGACGTTACGAGCACCGCCGCGGCCGGTTGAGCCCGGACCGAGTCCAGAAGTTGCAGACGATCGGCATGGTCTGGAACCCCGCAGCTGACGCGTTCGCCGAGAACCTTGCCGCCGCCGCCGCGTTCCGGGCCGCGCACGGGCATTTGCGAGTGCCGCAGAGCCACATCACCGACGACGGCAGGCGCCTCGGCGAGTGGCTCGGCAAGCAGCGGGCCCAGTACAAGCGGGGGAAGCTGGCTCCTGAAGGTGCCGCGGCTCTCGAAGCGCTCGGTATCGAGTGGGTGGTGAGCCTGGCCGCGGAAGCGTGGGCGGCCGGTCTCGACGCTGCCCGCGCCTACTACCAGGAGCACGGGCATCTGAACGTGCCGAAGTCCTACGAGACAACCGACGGGCACCGGCTTGGTGGCTGGCTCAATACCCAGCGGGTGAAGAACCGCAACGGCGAACTTCCGCCGGACCGAGTGGCCGCACTCGAAGAACTCGGGGTGGCGTGGAACGCGACTGAGGCACGCTGGCAGCAGGCTTATGCTGCCGCCCGTGCGTTCCACGCCGCTCACGGCCACCTGCGGGTGCCACACGCCTACGTCGCACCGGACGGCATCCGGCTCGGGTCATGGGTCCTCCACCAGAAGCAGCTCCGCAGAGGCGTCAAGAAGGGGGGCCTGACCGCCGAACGGATCGCGGCTCTGGACATGCTCGGCATTTGCTGGTGACCGCCCGACCCGGCGGCGGAACCGGAACCCGTTTCGTAGAGTTCTGCATGTCAGCAGCGGCCGTTGACGAGCCGAGACAGATGACCAACGTGATTGGGGACGCCATGGCCTACAGCCCTACCGTTCGTACTGCCTCTGAACTGCGTGTGGACTGGTGGAAGTCCAGCGCGTCTGGGGCTCAGTCCGACTGCGTCGAGTGCGGAGTCATCGATGGTGGCGCGGTCGCTGTCCGGGACAGTAAGGACCCGCACGGGCCCGCCCTGGTCTTCAGGCATGACACGCTCCGCGTAATGGTCAACGCCGTGGCAACCGGGACCTTGTGATCCCCTCCTGAGGGGCGCCCTCCAGCGATCAGCTGGAGGGCGCTTTGTGTCTTCCAGCCCCGATGGGGGTCAGGCCGCCCAGGTGCCGCGGATGGCTGCGGTGGTGAAGCCGGGCCCGAACGCGACCATCAGGCCTTGGGCTCCGTCGCTCGGTGGAGTGGTGTGGGTGCGGGCGAGAACGTCAAGGACCGCTGCCCCGCCAAGGTTCCCGCACTCCGCAAGCGACCAGCCGCGCCTGGAAAAGGCAACGAGCCGTCCGGGAGCATCCTTCACGGATGGACTGGAAGCCTGCGTCCTTCTGGGGATCGGCTCTTCCCCGGTCCTCGAGCAGCTCATGCACCTCTACCGGTGGCCCCAGCCCACCAGCGCCGCCTGACAGCTCTGTCCGGAACGGCTGACACCTCAGCCACAGCGTTGTAAGAGCGGCCCCCATGCGTCGCCGGACGAGCGTGCCTGCCGATGCCAGGAACCCGACCGGCAGGCCAGACACCCCTTTCTCCCTACTCCGTTGACCGCCGTGGGCTGGTCGACATGGCTCGCCACACCCACCTGCCGCCCGCTATGCGGCTTACATCACTCTGGAGCTGATTTCGGATGCGCAACCTCTCCTCGAACGCCCGCCGGGGGACCGCCGCCGCGCTCACATTCGCCGCTCTCGCCGGCACCTCGCTTCTCGCCGCTTCACGAGCGTCGGCGCTCTCCTACAAATGCACCACCAGCACGAAGTCCATCGACAACCCGGCCTACTCCGGCCCGTGGGCGGACAACTGGGACATCAAGATCAGTCTCTGCTCCGCCCGCTCGGGTTCGACGGTGTACAGCTACGCGAAGGCATCCTGGGACGGCCCCGTCGAAGAGGTCGACGACACGTCGATCTTCAACGGCGCATACCTGCGGATCTGGATAGCCAAGTCCGTCGCCGGCACCGACCCGGTTGTCCGCAGCGGCAACTACTACGGGATCGAAGCCAAGCTGGAGAACTCCGACTACTGGGGCAACTACAACAACAGCTACACCACGCCAACGATCAGCTACCCGGTCGGGAACGCGAAGGCGTACGTCGACGGTCAGCTGAAGCTCGAATGGCGCAACGACGGCAAGGGCTACCTGAACTACGACTACAGGGCCTCGCCGCTGGTCTGACCAGCCGACGCTCCTACCGCCCCGCGGGTAACGGCTGACCTGACGACGCACAGGAGCACCTGCTCGCGGCTGCTCCGCCCCGTTACCTTTCTCGTGGCCCTGAAACGGGGCGCCTGGCCCCCGGGCCCGGTATGGCTGTTTGCCCCCTGTCGCACGCATGACCTGGGGGGTGTTGCCGCCGGGTCTCGGGGCACCGCTTGACCGCTGATGAGGGGCCTGACGACCGCCTGGTCCGGCGCAATGCCGGACCGCTTTGCGGGTGGGGATGTCTGCGTAACGTGGTTGCCGGCGGTGCGCCGTGAGGCGCTTCGTTGTATCCCCGACGCAGTCGGGAGGAACTTGGAGGGATGTTCTTGGGTCACCTGGCTCACCTGGACGCGAAAGCGCGAGGGGACAACAGCATGCCAGGGAAGCGGTGGCCGCCCGGAGGCGTCCAGGACGATGCGCCGCAAGACCCGCTCGATACGGCCAAGGCTGGATTGCTTGAAGCCCAATTTCCAGCGGCGTCTACCACCGCCGTCGGAACGACGCCTGTCACCGACACTTCGTCCTGCCCGCCGCCGGCGCCGGTCGGCAAGGCAACCTCCGGGACGAGGAGCGCCGCTCAACGAGAGCGGTCAAGGAGATGAGTGGGCGGCCTACGTCGAGCTCGATACGTACAACGAAGACGTACCACGGGATCGCCTACGGGGCGCGAGCCCTATGGCGACGGAGTGCTCGTACTAGTCGCGGGGGTAACGGCCTGCCAGGGGGGACGGGAACGCCGTCCACAGGGCGAAGGAGCACAGGAGATCGAGACATTCGGGCCGGGAGGCATGCGTAATGCAGAGTGCCGAAACGGTCTTACATGTCATCCGGGAACGCGGCAGGCGTGGCCTGACGCTGGAGAGAGTTTATCGGCAGCTGTTCAACACGAGCCTTTTCCTCATGGCCTACGGACGAATTCAGTCCAATGCGGGTGCGATGACGCCCGGGGTTAACGGAGAGACTGCGGACGGCATGTCGCTGGCGAAGATCGATACGATCATCGGCGCTCTTCGCTCCGAGTCATACCGATGGACGCCGGTCAAGCGGGTCTATATCGAGAAGAAGGGATCCCGAAAGAAACGCCCGCTGGGACTTCCTGCCTGGTCCGACAAACTGGTGGCCGAAGTGGTCCGTCTCATTCTGGAGGCGTACTACGATGTCCAGTTTTCTGACCGCTCCCATGGTTTCCGCCCGGGACGGGGGTGCCACACTGCCTTACGTGAGGTGGCGGAGACCTGGAAAGGTACACATTGGTTCATCGAAGGCGATATCTCCGACTGTTTCGGCAGCCTGGATCACGAGATCATGCTTGGGGTCCTCTCGGAGAAGATCTTCGACGGCCGCTTCCTGCAACTGATCGGCAGGATGCTGAAGGCTGGATACCTGGAGGACTGGCGATGGCACTCAACACTCAGCGGTGCTCCGCAGGGTGGAGTGGCCTCACCGATCCTCTCCAACATATATCTGAACCAATTTGACCGATTCGTTGAACAGTGCCTTCTGCCGGACTACAACCGAGGAGACACGAGAAGGCGCCACCCTGAATACCAGCGGGTCGCAGCTCGGATCGCCAGGGCAAGGAAGTATGGGGACCTGGCAACAGTGCAGCAGCTTCGGCAGCAGCAGCGGAGCAGGCCCAGCCTAGATCCCAACGATCCGAACTACCGCCGCCTCAGGTACGTGAGGTACGCGGACGACTGGCTTCTCGGGTTCGCAGGGCCCAAGAGCGAGGCCGAGGAGGTGAGGGAGCAAATTCGGGTGTTCCTCCGAGAAAAACTCAAATTGGAACTCTCCGAGTCCAAGACCCTCATCACGCACGCCGCCAGCCAGGCGGCGAGCTTCCTGGGCTATGCGATCAGGGCACAGCGCAGCGATACGAAGATATCGCGAGGGCGTCGAGCCACTAACGGCGTCATCGGGCTCTACGTGCCGCAGCGCGTCATCCGGCAGCGATGCGCGATCTACATGAGACGCGGAAGACCGGCATCTCGCGGGGCACTGATCCACGACAGCGACTACTCGATCGTGGTGAAGTACCAGGCGGAATACCGAGGTGTGGTGCAGTACTACCTCCTTGCCCAAGACGTTCACCGTCTGGGGCGTCTGCGATGGGTTATGGAAACTTCTATGCTCAGAACCCTCGCGAACAAGCACAGGGCCTCTGTCCGGAAGATGGCGCGAAAGCTCTATGCGACCACCGAAACACCGGACGGTCCCCGATGGTGCTTGCAAGTCACGGTCCCCCGTGACAACGGGAGGAAGCCGCTGGTTGCCACCTTCGGCGGGATTCCACTCAAACGGAAGCGCACCGCAGAAATGGCCGACCGGGCACCGGCCACCAACCGAAGTCGCGGAAATGAACTCCTGCAACGACTGCTGGTTGGCGAATGTGAAATGTGCGGCTCGAAATCGAACCTGCACGTCCACCACATTCGAAAGATGGCCGATCTCAAACGGCCCGGTCGGCCCGATCGACCTTCATGGGTAGTCCTCATGGCGCGCAAGAAACGCAAGACGCTCATTGTCTGCGAAACGTGTCACCAAGACATCCATGCGGGTCGAGCCACCTCCTCCACCCGGAGGCGACCTCTGGAGAGCGACGTGCGGTGAAAGTCGCATGCGTCGTTCGGGAAGGGGCCGTCGGAAAAGGACCCGCGCCACGGGCACCTCGTCGGCGGCCTACTTCACTGTGGTGCCGCAGGGACGGCCGGGAGTTGAGGAGACGAGAGGCGAGGGGCACGCGCACATGGTGGACACGACCGCGATAAATCTCTTCCTCGGCCTGGACCTGGGCAAGGAGTTCCACCACGCCCACGGCCGGACCAGGGACGGCAGAACGGTGCACGACAAACGGCTGCCCAACACCGAACCGAAACTGCTGGAGCTGTTCACCAAGCTGGTGGCGAAGTTCGGCACCGTATTGGTGATCGTGGACCAGGTCGCCAACATCGGCGCACTGCCGCTGACGGTGGCCCGCGCGGCGGGCTGCCGGGTCGCCTATCTGCCCGGCCTGTCGATGCGGCGAGCCGCCGACCTGCACCCGGGTGAGGCCAAGACCGATGCCCGCGACGCGTTCGTGATCGCCGAGACCGCCCGGTCCATGCCGCACACTCTGCGCGCGGTGGACCGCGACGACGAAGTGCTGGCCAAGCTGACGATGCTCACCGGCTACGACAACGACCTGGCCGGCGAGGTCAACCGCACCACCAACCGGCTGCGCGGCCTGCTCTCCCAGATCCACCCCTCCCTGGAACGGGTCCTGGGGCCACGCCTGGCTTACCCCTACGTCCAGGCCCTCCTGCAGCGGCACGGCTCGCCCGCCCGGCTCAAGAGACTGGGCCGGACCCGCTGCGAGGACCTGCTCAGGGCACACGGCTCGCGCAAGGCCCACCACTTGAGTGGGGAGATCTTCGAGGCGCTCGCCGAGCAGACCCTCGTCGTTCCCGGCACCGAAGCATCCGCGCTGATCGTGCCGGGCCTGGCCGCCCAGCTCGCCGCCGCCCACACCCAGCGACGCCAGGCCGAGCAGGAGATCGCCGCCCTGCTGGAGGCCCTCCCTCTTTTCCACCTCCTGACGTCCCTGCCCGGCATGGCGTCAGGACCACGGCCGCAGTGATAGTCGCGATCGGTGACGGCACCGGCTTCCCGACTGCCGGACACCTCGCCTCGTACGCCGGACTCGCCCCGGCCACGAAGTCCTCGGGCACCTCGATCCGCGGCGAGCACGCGCCCCACCGCGGCAACCGGCTCCTCAAACGCGCACTGTTCCAGGCTGCGTTCGCCGCAATCGGCTGCAAAGCCGACCCGTCCTCCCGGATCTACTACGACCGCCAGCGGGTCCATGGCAAGACCCACACCCAGGCCATCCTCCGCCTGGCCCGGCAACGCGTGAACGTCATCCACGCGATGATCCGCACCGGCACCCTCTACGAACCGCGCGCCCTCGACCTCGCCGCCTGACATCCACGTCACCCCTACCTCTTCCAGACCGCCGCACCCGTCACCGGCACGACCACCCCCGCCGCGTCGGCCATCAGGCTGCTCGCACCGCACCCGATCCGCCGGGAACGTCCCGCTTCGCGGCACGTTCCCGAAAACCAGCACGAACGCCTACGAACCAGCCCCGCCAGGGTTGACGAAACAGATAGGGGCCCCCCTTTTGAACTCGTACCGGACCGAGGTCCGCCGGTCAGCTGCGGGCCCATCGTACGGGCTCGGGTCCGGGTGCTGGGGTCACTGTCGGAACTCGGGTGGTGGACCGGTCGGTCAATGTCGGCGACGCAGTTATTGGGCAATTCTCGCGCAGGGCCGGGGGCAGGGGGCAATTGGCTGGTGCCGGAGCCGCTGGCCTGGTGGCTGCCGGGTCAGGCAGCCGTCTGACCTGTCAGCCGCCTTCGCTCGCTCTCACCTGGCCATGCCAGCGCGCCGTCACTTGGCTGGTGGCCTCGTGCGCGGTGACGGCGCCTGCGGACGGGATCGCGCGCGGTGCAGGGGACGGCCCTTGCCCGGGCGCAGGGGATAGGGAAGTTCGGTGGCGAAGAGCGAGCGAGAACACATGGTCGGGCCCCTTGCTTATGCGGACAGGCGTGCTGCGCGGAGCTGGGCTGCGGCGTTGCGCAGGCGCGCGGTTGCCTGGGGATAGTCCGTGCCGGAGGCGAGTATGTGACCGCTACGCCGCAGGGTTCCGACGCGGTGCTCGGCCGGATACGGCTGGAGGGAGGCGTACGGGGTGATGTGGTGAGGGGCAACCGTGCTCGGAGGCAGCAACGGGGTCGTGCCGTGACCCTGGAGGAAGCGCACCGCGCTCGCGCCGAGGCGACTCTCATCGGTCAGGAGGGTCTGCCCGCGGGCGTGGTGGCCGGCCTGGGAGATGAGGTCGATCCCGGTCACCTGCTCGATCAGCATGCCTGTCAGGGGGTCGGTGAGGTGGGTGGTGACGCTGATGACCCGGGGCCCGGTTGAGGTGATCCGCATGCGGATCTGCGCCGGTCCTGAGCGGTGCCCGAGGGCGGCCAGCGCACGGCTCGCCGTGTCCTCGACGGCGGGCGCGCAGACGTCTTCCGCGTCGACCACCACTTCCACTGGGAGCAGTGCGGGTTCGGCCTGCGGGTCAAAGGTGGCATGGGAGATCGCGACGGTCGTGGGTCCGGATGGTGAGTCGGAGATGTAGGCGGTGGCTTCGATCCCGTCGAAGAGTGGCTCTATCACAGTGCCGGTGCCCGGCCAGGTGGCGGCGGTGGCCGCAGCGAAGGCTTCTGCAAGTTCGGGTAGGCCGGTGACCTGCCGCGCGGCGTACCGCGTGCGGGGCGAGGCAGGCTTGCACACGAGCGGGAATCGGACCTGATGTGCTGCTTCCAGGGCCTGGTCGTAGGAGTCCGCATGGACGGCTCCGCTGTTGTCCACGTCGGCAGCGCTGAGGAGTTGGGCCGTGCGGTGGCGCAGGGTGGTCGCTTCGGTCATCGCGTGGGACGGCCCGGGCAATGCGAGCTCGCGCCGGAGCAGGTCGGCCGTGCGGGCATGGGCGGGATGAAAGGTCAGTACGCCGGCGATGGACTGGGTGCTGGCCGACTTCGCTACCTCGTTCACGACTTGAGGGGGGTCGAGGAGGTTAGCGGTCCGGGCGGCGGCAAGATGGGGGCGTTGCCAGGTCGGCGGTTCCGTGTCGATGAGGAGCAGTGGTCCGACTGCGGCGAGGCGTTGCATGGCGTGCTCCCACTCCGCCTGCGGTCCGCTGCCCAGGACGACGAGGTGCCCGGTGGGGCCGTCATCCCGGTGGGGCGCGTGGGTGCTCACGGGTGGTACTCCAGAGTGTAGAAATCGGTGCACTCGCTGGCGGCGCCAGGGGGTTTGATCACTCTCGCCGGGCGGTTGGGGGCGGGGCAATGGCTCCTCGCTCAGGTTCCCCGGCTGCGGTCGACATGAGGCTCGTTGTGTCGCGTAGCGGGACGTGAACTCAATATCCGATTGCTGCTGGCGGGACGCGGTCCACGCGATGGGAGAAGGCGGCATTACCACAGCTCACACGGGGTGTCCGTGGAAGGAGGGTCCACGGAGTGACACCCGCGGCCACGAACCGGCGCACAGGCGTCCCGCTCTGACGACCGAGGTGGCACACTCCGGCGAAGTAGGCGCTGACCTGCGGGTTTTCCGCTTGCTTGTGGTCAACTCTAAGTTCGCGCAGCGTGTTTGAGGGTGCACAGGAACATCCTCTTCCTGGAAGCGGTGGTTCCTCCACAAGATTCGGTTCTCACGGTAGAGATATGCCTGTCGGGACCCGTGCGGCGGGATCAAGCCCCGCGACCGCCTACCAGGAGGACTGTCAGTGATCGGCACCGAGTTTGTCGAGTCCGCCGACACGGTGGACGAGGGTATGACCGCCCATGCCCGGGTCTATCTCGTGCTTCAGACCTTGAACAGCATGGGCCCCGGGCTGCACCCGCTGCGGCGCATCATCGACGAGTCCGGCGTGACCAAGTCGACCGTCCACCGCATCTTGCGCGCCGGGGTGGAGGCCAAGCACCTGATCTATCGCGCGCCGGGCCGCTACGGCATCGCCACCGACGTGGCCAACCACCGCCCGGATGCAAGCGTCCACCTCAACTTGCCGCATGACAGTGCACTCGACCGCGAGACCACGGTACTGCAGCGGCAGACCGCCCAGGTGGCCATGGCGTTCAGCGCGGTGCTGATCGACGACACACCGGGCCGGCTGATGCTCAACCACACCTACGGTCGCCGCAGCGATTTCCAGGCGGCGTTCAACCACGCCGACGTGGACACCAAGGTGGCCCTGCGGTACGCGCCGCTCACAGCGGACGCCGCCGGGCTTGCGATCCTCTCGCACCTCGACGGTGCTCCGCAGAGCCACCTCATGCGGGAGATACGTTCCGAGGGCTACGTGCTCACCCAGTCGCCATTGCTGGACTGGAAGATGCTCGGGGTGCCGCTGTGGCGCGGCTCGACCGTGTACGGATCGATGGTGGTCATGGGACTGCGCCCGCAGATGGAACGCAATCGTCGGGAGTACGCTGCCGCCGCGCTGGCCTGTGCGGCACGCCTGAGCGCCCGCTGCGAGTTGGGAAGCGGCGCGATGCGCCTGGCGAGCTGAGGGGCTCGCGCTCTGCACGTGCACTGCGTCCGGGGGGCGGCTTTGCGACCACACCGGCCGGAACTCGATCAAGTGTGTACTGACTGAGACCTTCATGCCTCCAGCACAGTCTGTCCGCGCCGCATCCTCGGTTCCCTCGAAACCAGCGTAGCAGCGACGGCACTGTCGGGCTGGCCGACCTCCTCGACGCTCAGACGGGCCTGCTCAGGTGTTGAGGGGGCAGTTCGGCAACTCGGTGGATCCCGTTGCGCCGTACATCATTGATCCGGCCGCAGCGACGGGGCCGAGCACGGGGTCTGGTTGGACCCGGCGTTGGTCGTGGGACGTGGTCTCCCTCGGGTCGGGCCGTCCCAGCGACCCGCTCGCCGGTCAACCGTCCTCGTCCTCCCAGATCGGGAGAGTCGGGATGCTCTGGGTCATCACGGATGGGACGGGCAGCAGCCTCACAGCACGAAAGGATCGACGCCAGAAGCATCTGCGCTCGCCTGGTGCCGGACACGGCGCGGCGGTGTGCCGGGACATCGAGCCCTCCCCGCTTCTCAGCCTCCGCCACTCCGGCCGCCCGCGACCTGCTGGGCGATGGAAGGGCGCCACGCCATGCGGGCGGGTCGCCCAGCTGCCGCCGACGATGCGCCTGCACATGGCCCTTGACGCCTGCCTGAAGCAGATGTTGCGGACTCGCGCGATGTCGCGCCACTGTGCACCCGTGCGCCCGTCGCCCTTGCGCGAGGGGCTGTCGTCACGGCGGGCGGGGCCGCCGTACTCATGCAGCGCGCTCCGGCACCTGCCGGTCAGGCTGAGCGCTGACCACGCGAAGAGCCCTTTCAGGCATGGACCTGCCATCGAGGTCCACGAGCACCAGAGTGAGGCGCATCAGTCCGAGGACCTTTAGGGACCACGGGGTCTCCTCGACCAGCCGGCAGCCTTGGAGGCCAACGTGCGCATCGGGGTGACGCAGTTCGCGGACCGCGCCTTCGTGGTGGACCAGGTCGGCGCCGGAACCCAGGACCCAGTTGGGCATGTCGGTGAGGTAGGCGTCGCGCAGCGGGGGGCACAGATAGACGTCGCGGCGGATGGCCTGGAGTCCGGCGTCATCGTCGTGGCGCTCGAGGCTGGAGGAGAGCTGCGCGAGCATGGCCAACTGCCACTTCAGGTGGTCCACGAGCACGCCCGGGGCGTCCGGATGGAACAGGCCGAAGCGCAGAAAGTTGGCGGAAGGCATCGAGGTGGGGTGGGCTCGCACATCACGGAACAGGTCGCGGTAGGCTTTGTTGGCCATCCTCACGTCCCACCGTTGGTCGATGACGAAGCTGGGCAGCGACAGCGCGTCCATCATGACGCTGTAGTCGCCGAGGAAGGCCGAGGTGGCCGTGTCTTCCGCTTCGGTGCTGCGGAACATGGCGCGCAGGTACGGTTGCGGGGCCCGATCGACCGCGTACCAGAACAGGCGGGCGGTTTGGAACTCGGTCATCTCAAGGGCGTCCGCGAGCAAGTACAGCTTTTCGTCTGTCCACTCCTTGACCCTGCCACGTTCCCAGTTCCCGTAAGCCCGGGAGGTGATCCCGAGGCGCGCGGCCACGGCCTCCTGGCTCAGTTCGAGGTGATCACGACGGCCCTTGAGGAAAAGATGCAGGCGATGGGCCCGCATCTCCGCGGCCAAGGCCTCCTCGTTGTCCGCCCCGGTTCCCCTTGACGTTGCGGCCCGGTCATACGCCCCCCCGGCAGCCGCTGATCCAGCTCTGGTCGCAGCACGACTGTCAGGATCTGCTGTTCGTTTTACTCCGGTATGGATCCCGGTCGTCACAGCGCCTCCCCGTACGTCAAACGGCCCCGCGGCCGGCCGCCCCGCCCGGCCGCAGCGCGGGCTCGTCGGGCCGGGACGCACACACAGGGGCTGGCCATTGGCAGTCATGGCGCACGTTGGCTGACCTGACGGCTGTTCCGGTTGTGCGTGCGGGGCCCGGGGGCAAAAACCGACCGGGTGCCTGGTCTGATTTCATGGGTCATGATTCACTCATCTCAGCGGGAATGCAACAACGTTGGAGCGAGCAACATTTGAGATCGGGCGTTCGAGTGACCAAGTGTGTCGCAAAGTTGGGTCGCGCCGAGTTCAGCGTGCTGTTCGAGCAGTGGCTCGCTGGCGTGCCGCGAACGCGTGGAGGAATGGGGAGAAATGTCAGGGCCACAGCAAGTTCGTTCCCGCACGACGCGCGAGAGGCTGGTGTATGGGGCGGCTCTCGTCTTCGCCGACATGGGGTACGCCGCATCGATCAATGACATCACTGAAGCTTCGAGCGTCAAGAAGGGTGCAATTTACCACCATTTCAGGAGTAAAGAGGAGATTGCCGGGGCGGTCATGGATGAAGGCGCGGTCAGGGACGAGTCCATGCCTGCGTCTGGGCTTGTGCTACCGGACCAGTTTTCCTGGGTGCAGATGGTGGTGGACCAGTCGAGTCGTCTGGCCGCGCTGACTCCGGAGGTGCCTGCGGTAAGGGCCGCGCATCGACTGGCTACCGAGCCGGGCACACCGTTCTTCGGGAAGATATGGCGGCACTATCAGCCCGTGATCGCGCAGGTCCTGCAGAAGGCGCACGAGAGGGGAGAGCTCCTCCCCTGGATTGATCCCGAAGAGATGTCCAAGACGTGGATTGCGGCTTTCACCGGTTACGACCTCATTCGGCGAAGCGAGCCCGAGAACCTCCCGCAGGACATCTACGGTCTGAACCGGAACATGGTGGTCCAGGGCGTGCGCCTTGAGATCCAGCGCGAGCTGGATCTCACCATCGAGCGGGGCAGAGACCTGGCCGCTTCGCATCCCCTGTACGCGAAGGCCAAGGCCAATGCGGCAGTTTATAGCTAGGACTGTGCGCCTTGCCCGGCCGCGGCCGGGCAAGGCGCGCTAGGTCCCGCCACCGGCCAGAAGAGCCTTTCCTTGTGCTGATGCGCATTCCCGCGACGTGGTGTGAGCCAGACGCAGCCTGGCGCCCGGGGCGGCTGGGGACCGCCGCCGGGCTCCCGTCAGGCGTCGACAACGGCGCTCTGGGCGCCGAGGCGGACAGGGATGCGGATGTACCCGTTGACGATCCAGGACGGCACGAAAGTCAGGCTCTCGGCGGGTGCTGTCAGATGAGACGTCGGGAACCTGGCGAACCACCGGGCGGCCGCCACCGTGATCTCGCGGCGGGCGAGTGCGGCACCCGCGCAGAAATGGGGTCCGGCTCCGAAGGCGAGGTGCGGAGCCTGCTTCCGCATGATGTCGAAGTGGTCGGCGTCCGCTCCGTGCGCCTGCCGGTCACGGCCAGTTGCTCCAAAGTCAATGAGTATGGGCTGGCCCTTTGGGAACAGCTCACCGGTCGCCGCGTCGTGGATGTCCTCAACAGCGAAGCGCAGAGGCACGGCGCCGGCAGGCCCCCTGAACCGCAGACTCTCTTCGCAGGCTTGGTCCCACGTGGCCTGACCGGACCGGATCAGTTGCAGCTGCTCCGGCTGGCGCAGCAGGTTGACTATCAGCGAGCCGATCCCGTGCACGGTGGTCTCGATACCGGCAGCGATGACGAGCTTGAGCTGGTCGTGGAGCTGCTGTGCAGTCCAGGCGCTCCGTGTGGCATGGGTTTCGCGCAGGAGATCTGTGGCGAGGTCATCGCCCGGCCGCGCCCGCTTGGCCTCGATCAGTTCCCGTAGCAGGTCGGATATGGCCTGCCGGCGTTCAGCTGCATCGGCCGGGCCCGTGGTGTCGAACAGCGCTGCCATCGCCCGGCGGAAGTCCTCCTCGCGCCGTTCTTCGATGCCCAGCAGCTTCGATGTCACCCCCAAGGGAAGCCGCATGGCGAAGTCCTCGACGACATCGGCCTGTGCCGAGGAGCCGATACGGTCAAGCAAGTCGTCCGCCACGCCGGTGATGACGCCCGTCATCTTCTCGACTCGTCCTCTGGACAGTGCTCGCGCGATGGGCCCTCGGAGGTGACTGTGCTGTTCCCCGTAGGAGTTGAGGGCATTCTCAGTGCCGACCCAGCTCTCGATCAGCGGATGCCGCTGCCTGGTTCCCTCACGGTAGCCAGGCCAGTGCAGGCAGGCGTCTCGGCTGACGAGGCGACTGGTTAGAAGCCTGCGGGCCAGCCCCTGGTCAACGACGAGCTTCGCCTTCAGGCCGCCCGGCAGGACAACCGTCGGGCACGGACCGAGCCGCCGTGCCTCTTCGGTGTCGATGAATGGATCACGACCAGGAACCCTCCCCAGGGACAACGGACAGACCGCGGCGGGTGAGGCTCCGCCGGCACGGCTGTCGGACACATCCTCTGCCTGGCCCGCGGATACAGGTCGGTCAGTCCCCGGCACGGCATTGTTTCGTGGCACGAACTCTCCCTCCGCTGTGCAGTCTTGGCCCGGCTCGGCCATCCGGCGCAGCGGATCGCGGCGCGGGGCCGAACGCTCAGGGCCTGTCTGCGAGGCGTTCATTAGCACACGGCCGGGCGGCGAATGAAGACTTCAAAACCGACCAGGCGTATGGTTGGATTTCTTGCATGCTGCCACAAGGGGGAAGGAAGGTCCACGGCGCCGAAACGTGCGACCTGCGAGGGTGGAAGTCCTGTGCTGCTCCGGCACGGAGGTGAACGGCGTGGTGGGAACTCAGGGCAGGCCCTTCCGCATGCTTCTGCGCCTGTACCGTGGACGGCGCTCCCGGAAGGAGTTGAGCTTGCCGGCAAGGCCGTCCAGAGCCGCAGGCCCGAAGGTAACGGGCTTACGCCCAAGCGACATCTACTGGCTGCTCGACCCCGGCTCCGGCGTGTTCCAGGGGACTGAAAGCGGGGCTCAACAGCCCTGTGCCGAGACGTTCATGAGGATGACGTGCCTCCTCGGATTCAACGGACAGCACGTACGCATCGCTCAACTCGGCCTCTCCGGTGCGAAGCCGCCCGCGACAGCGGGAGTGTCATCCGGCTGCTGGCAGGAGATGGTCGACGGCCATGGGGAGATGGCGATCGTCCTCGATGCCGACGGGGCGATTGTCGCCGCGTGCTCAGCGTTCCTGGAGATGGCCGCATCCGCCCACCAGAACTGGGGGCGGTGGACACTGCTCGACCAGGCCGTTCGCGACAACTGGCCACGGAAAGCTGCCTGGACGCCACGCCCGCCGACCGGTTATATGCCCGCCGGTGTGCACCGCCCCGCCTCCGGCCCCCTCACCGCCATACGTCAGGTGGTCCGGGACGATCCCATTGCCCAGCACATTCTGGTAGCCGACTCCGGAATCGGCGGCCGGGCCCTGCCCTTCAGGCACAGACAGTGGGGCACGAGGAGGGTTCGACCACTTCTGGCCGTGGCATCCGCCGCGACACTCATCACCTTGCCGTTCATGCCAGACGATCACGATGCAGCGCTCAACGCCTCTGCGTGAGCCCATCCTGACTCCTACACAACGCGGGAGGTCTCTATGCACGTAGTGATACCCCAAGATCCCTTCTGGGCTGAACTTTGGGCAACCGTTGATGACCCCCTTCTGCATGAGCTGGACTCCAGGGTAGACGCGCCTCCTGAAGAACTGGTGGTCAGGCACGCCTATGCTGCTTACGACCGGATCCTGTACCAACTACCGCCGGACGTACGACAGCTCGTGCTTCCCCACACATCCTGGCGGGCGACGGCGCTCCCAGGCCAGCAGGAACTCCTGGACCAACGCCGGCCCGTGGAGGAGGGAGTGTCCCTGTACCGGGCGGACGGCCAACCGCTCACACCGATGCACGTCATCGACATCGCCGAAGACGACCTCGTCGCGCTGGTCACCTTCCAGTGGCATCTGACGTCGGACAAACTGTGCGACTTCGGCACCCTGGTCCCCCAACACCTTGCCAACGTCTACCGTAGGGCCCTCGGGGTACTCACGGCGATCCCCCCGCCCGGCCTGCTTGAAGCACTCGCAGCTGCGCGACGCAGTGGCGGCGTCGAATTCTTCCTCTCGGTGGATGCTCAGGCCGCCTACGACACACATCGGGACAAGATCATTCAGGTCATCAGCGGACACAGTCCCGATATCACGTCCTTTCATCGCATGCTGTACACGTGACCGCGACCGGAAGACGGCAGATGGAAGCCGCCCGGGGCGGCGAGGAGGCAAAGACGTGCGAGTTGCGTGACACCGGACAGTGTCCCCTTGCTGAGCACCACCTCACGCTGCAGGCGGGGCGGGCTCCTCCATGGGCGCCCCACAGCCCGCCCCGGCCTCGCCCCCGTCCTCCCTCGGCGCCGTTCTCGAGGGTCCCGCCACTCAGCGCGTCCTGGAATCGAGGAGGAACGCATGCGTCTGAAGCCGGAGCGTCGGGCACGTACCACCATTCAAGACCGCGGAATCGTGGGAATGATCATGGTGAACCAAGCCAGGAGCATGCCATATCGTCCACAGAGTGATCATCACTCAGACTCCTGCGCAGGAGGACCACTCCGTTGCGGCAGACCTTACCCGAGCACTCTTCGACGGTCAGTTCGACCAGATCCACCGGCCCTGGCGCGACTTCTTCAGCACCAGCACTTTCCACCACCGCGAGCTGCCGCCCGAGGATCGGATGGAGCTCAGTTACGAACGCCTGCGTCATCTCAACAAACTCCTTCTGGACAGCCCCCACAGCCCCGAAACCCTCGCTCAGGACCCATCGCGGCTCACTGCCCTGCATGAGTGGGTAGGTCCGGTCGACCCAGGACTCGGCACGATCCTGACCATCCACTACAACCTCTTCCTGGGAAGCCTGACGAACTTCGAGGACACGAACGGATACGATCTACGCCCCTACGTGGCCATGGACCGCACCGGCGTCTTCCTCTGCACGGAACGGGCCTACGGCAACAACGCCCCGCAGCTGAAAACCACTTCCACCTGGGACCCTGCCAGTCGCGAGTTCGTCCTGCACACACCAGGACCTGGAGCGGCTAAGTTCATGCCGAACACCAGCTCGACCGGCGGCCCCAAGACGGCCCTGGTCGCGGCTCGCCTGATCGTCGCCGACCAGGACGAGGGCGTGCACCTCTTCCTCGTGGATCTCCACGATGATGCAACCGGAGAATCCCTGCCGGGAATCTCCATCGAGCGCCTGCCACAGACAGCGAGCGCCCCCCTCGACCACTGCATGACGACTTTCACCCGCCTCCGCCTGCCATACGAGGCGATGGTGCAGTCCGATCGCGGCCGGCTGACGCCTGAAGGCATCTACACCAGCACCGTCGGGGGCGCCCTTAAGCGATTCCACAGCTCACTGGGGCGGGTCACCGACGGAAAACTGTGCATGCAGGCCTCCCTCCTGGGTACCACCCGCCACGCCTTGACCGTTGCCGTCCGCTACGCCCACACCCGGCACACCTCCAGCGGCACCAGGGGCGGCAGCGTCCCGCTGTGGCACCACCGAAGCCACCACGCGCCACTGCTCGAAGCCCTGGCCACTACCTACGCCGCGACATTTCTCCACCGTTCCGCGGTCCGCTCGTGGGAGCAGGCCACCACGGCGGAGGAACGCGCCGACGCCGAACGACTTGCCGCTATCACCAAGGGGTGGATCACCTGGCGCGGGCGCGAGGTGATGGACGAGTGCCGCGAGCGCTGCGGAGCGCAAGGGCTTTTCCTGGCCAACGGCATCGCCTTCCAGCGCGCGGCGGGTGAGGGTGCCATCACCGCGGAAGGCGACAATAAGGTGATCTGGATCAAAGCTGGCATGGAGTTGGTCATGGGCCACTTCACCGGCAAGAAGCTCAGCCCCCAGCCGAGTGACCTCTCCGCCCCTGAGTCCCTACAGGAACTGCTCGGCGACGTCGCTCGAATATGGCGCGACCGCGCCGCCGAGCGGCTCCGTGGAACGGAGGAGACTCCGCAGGAGACGGACGACGGCGCTACCCGCCCGCGTCGCCGCAGTCGCCGCCCTGGCAACGCCCTCCAGCGGACCGTCCTGCCCGCACTCCGGCTGGTGGATGCCTTCGCCCCCTTCCTCGCAGCCCAGGAAATGCTGAAGGCCGCTCAGCAAGCAACCAACCCTGAGGCCAGGCGCCTCCTGTATGCCCTGCACCGGCTATTCGCACTGCATCACATAGCCGCTCACACAGGAGACCTCGTCGTAGAAGGGCGCCTGACGGATACTCAGGTTTGGACGATGCACGACACGATCGAGCTCGTGCTCGATGAGCTTGAGCCCCACGGCCTGCTCCTCGCCAACGCGCAGGCCGTTTCGGAGGATCTTCTCCTCAGCCACCCGATCATGGCCTCTGACCCTGACCACGAGACCCAGCCCACCCTCGCAGTCGCCGCCGTCGGGGTCGGGGGACAGGCTTCCTAGAGGCAGCCCGCAGCACAACGAGTGGATGCCGGTGGGGGCGTCGTCACGAAGGCTGGCCGAACACGACGATACGACCCCACCTGTGCCCGGGAGCCTGTCGTGCTGCGAGAGCGCGTACGCGGTCTTCCGCCCGTCCCCCTTCCCGAAGCTGTCGGCCGACTGCTGCCGACGGTGCAGTCGGCCGGCAGCGGGGGACCACTGACGACACATGGTGAACCATGCCTCACCCGCCCCTTGTAGTGCCCGGCGTTCACAAAGGCGGTCTTGAAGTGGCTGGTCTGCCTGCGGCGGGCTCGCGCTGACGGAGGGTTGGCGGGAGGCCGGCGCGCGGTCGCTTCGAGGGAGCGCCGCTCGCGCAGTCCGCCAGGCTCAGGGCGGCGGTCAGCCCGATGACGGCTGCGGCCCGCGCGCCGCGTAGGCGCGGGGTTCGGCGGCTCTCAGTGGCGGCGGTGGCTCCGAACAGCCTCCGGCCACACAAGGCCCATCCAACCCGGTGCGCCGGGCATCCCGCGTGGCGGGAAACGGGATGAACTCCTCTCCTCCGAGACGGACTTTCCGCCTCCCATCTCTTCGCGCTGCCCGCGCTCGCCCTGGTCTGTGCGCCGGGCGTTCAGTGCGGTTGCTGCGGGAAGGGGCTGTGCTGCGTGTACCCGGATGCCATGCCGTAGCCGTGCTGCTCGGCTGCCTGGGGCGGGAAGGGGCATGCCGGCGGGACGGCGGGAGCGGCGGCCGGCGTGCTGGCCCCGCGGGTGGTGAAGCCCTCGGCGACGAGTGTGCACAGGTCCAGGTATGCCTCGCGAGTCTTGGGCCGCATCAGGTCCAGGTCCACTTCGGCGCCTGCCGCCAGGTGCTCGTCGAAGGGAACCGGGACGACGCCGCGGCATCGGGCGGAGAAGTGGGCGACGATGTCCTCCACTTTGATCATCTTGCCCTTTTCGCGTACTCCGGAAACGACTGTCAGCCCCCTGCTGACCAGGTCGGTGTAGCCGTGGGCGTTGAGCCAGTCCAGTGTGGTGCTGGCGCTGGAGGCGCCGTCCACCGAGGGGGTCGCGACGACGATCAACTGGTCTGCCAGGTCGAGGACGCCGCGCATCGCGCTGTAGAGCAGGCCGGTGCCGGAGTCGGTGAGGATGATCGGGTACTGGCGGCCCAGTACGTCGATGGCGCGGCGGTAGTCGTCGTCGTTGAAGGTGGTGGAGATGGCAGGGTCGACGTCGTTGGCGAGGATCTCAAGGCCGGAGGGGGCCTGCGAGGTGAAGGCGCGGATGTCCATGTACGTGTTGAGGGTGGGGATCGCCTGCACCAGGTCGCGGATGGTTGCTCCGGTCTCGCGTCGCACCCGGCGTCCGAGGGTCCCGGCGTCCGGGTTGGCGTCGATGGCCAGGACCTTGTCCTGGCGCTCGCTGGCGAGCGTGGCCCCGAGCGCCGTGGTGACGGTCGTCTTTCCGACGCCGCCCTTGAGGCTGATCACGGCGATCCGGTAGCAGGCATGGACCGGGGTGCGGATGAGCTCCAGCTTGCGCTGCGTCTCGGCGTCCTCCCGCGCACCGCCGATCCTGAAGCGTGACGGGCGGGTTCCGGGGCGCGCGCTTCGCGGTTTGGGCGGGGCACCGCGCAGGAGCCGTTCGGAGGACAACTCGGTTGCAGCGCTGTGCCCCAGCGGTGTTTGCGCCGGTCCGGGAGGCGCCTGGTGCGCCGGCATGTGTGGGGTCGCAGGGGCCGCCGCCGGTGCGGTGGTCGGCATGGCGGCGGACGCGGTGTGCTGCGGCGGCCAGGCCGCAGGCCCGGGCCCAGGGCCCGCAGGCGGGAACGCGGGGACTGCGGCAGCCGCGGGGTGGGGGACGGCGGGCGGGTATCCGTAGGTGCCCTGTACGGGCGGCGGCCCCTGCTGCGGGTATCCGTAGGCGGCCTGTTCCAGTGGCGGCCCCTGCTGCGGGTACGCGGCTGTCGGAGTCGAGGCCGGGTGGTGTGCGGGTGGCTGCACGGTCTGCAACGGATCGGGGTGCGCGGGGCGCTGTGCGGGCTGGGTGGCCCAGGGCACCAAAGCTGCAGGTTGGGGGGCCGCGGGAACGGCCGGGATCGTCTCCGACGGTGTGGGCGCGGGAGCGGCATGTCCGTACCAGGCCAGGCCCGTATAGGTGATGGCGAAGGGCCCGTGGTCGGGAGCGGCTTCATCGCCGTTGGTCGGCTGGCTCTGTGCGCTCGGGGCCCAGCCCGCGTTTCCCCCTGCTGGCTGGCTGTGCATTCTTCCTCCTGATCTGAGCAACCGCCGGGTGGACGGTCGGGTGGACGGTGCTGTTCGTGGCGCCGAGCTTGGGATTTATGCAGGACCAGGAGGTGGAGCGGCGCTGCGATTCCGGTGGGCCCCTTGGCCGCGGCTGTTCACTCACGCCCGCCTGCCGCGACGTCTCCCCTTCTGGACGGTTGGTTCGGTGCGGTCAGGCCCAGCGTGCCCGAGGCGCTGCGGTGATCGGAGCGTCGGCGCTCTTCTTCCCGCCGGGGGGAACAGCAGTTGAGATCGGATCCCGCCCGCTGCCACCAGGCGGGCCAAGCGGCCTTCGTGGATGCCGGGCGCGTGTGTAGGTGGGGTGGGGAAATGCCATGCCGCGTGCTCGTCGGCGGCTACCGAGGTCCGAGAGAGGGACAGAATGAAGTGGCCGCCGCGGCGCCGCAGGCTGAACATCGCCGCGGGCATCGCTCGGATCGATTTGCTGTGTGCTCCGTCGGTGTGGTCGTCGCTGCTCACCCGGTGCGCCCGCCAGCACGGCGCCGTGCACTTCGCCGAGGGGATGCAACAATCAGCCGGTGCCGGGCTCGTGCGCGTTCGGTTGTCTGGGCTCGAGCTGTCGGAGTTGCTGGATGTGACGGCTCGCAGGGGTCGTTGGTGGAGCCAGGAGGACCCTCCCGGCCGAGCGTTGTGCCGTGCCGTCTACCGGGCTGCGGCTGTCGTCATAGACGAGCTGGACCCAGGCCACGGTGATGGGGCGATTCCGCCGATCAAGCTCACCGCGGGCGCACTCCACCCTGACGCCACACCTGCACCGATGTGAACGTGTCGGCAGAAACTACTCAAGGACTAGCGAATTGCGGTTAGTTAGAGAAAGCCGGGCGTGACTCAGTGCTGCACGGCAAGCGGGCTCGCGGGCAGAGGCCTACACCAGTCGTGGAACCTTTTGCTTCCTATGCCGGATTAGGCGGATACATGCTTCACGTTTTCATGCGAAGGGCGACGACTATGTATCGACATATTGCCCCGTGGAAAACGTGAAAGATTCCACACATCTGACGTACAGCTACAAGGGCGAATGCGCCGATACTGGCAGCTTTCGTCGCAACCTTCCTTTGACTCCTCACAATCCGTCACAGGAAGAGGGTCTTCCGGAAAGGGGTGTTCCTGGTCATCCCTACGTGCGCCCAGATAGAGATCTTGTGTACAGACCAACAGCACCAACTGCCCCGGCTGACGTGCTGTTTCGGCACAACGGGGGGAATTGTGGACATCGGCTCACGTAGTTCGCATCAGCGCAAGGAGCGCGACCGCACGAACGCAGTGCTCCATGCCCTGCTCCAGCTCGGCCCCGGTCCGCACAAGGCTCGCGACATCACCGCCCGGACGACCATGGACGAGGAGGAAGTGCGGCGCCGACTGCTCCAGCTCTTCAAGGCCAAGGTCTGCTACCGGCCCCGCTTCGGATACTGGGAGCTGCGCCCCATCGCGACCGCCCCGACCGACACACCCGGGCTCGTGCACCCCAGCGCCACTCCCCTGCTGGACACCGCCCTCCTCCTCGAGGGACTGCACAGCCGCACCGAGCAGGCAGTGTTGCTGCACACCCACTCCCCCGTCACCGGCGAGCGCCTGTGCATTGCCGCCGCCGGGACCCACGACCTGCGCCTGCGCCGCGAACTGGCGCACGTCCCCCGGGCTGTCGACCGGCTGCGACGAGCTCCCCTCGATTCCGACGCGCCGGGCCTGGTCATGCTCGCCAACCTCGCCGGCCACGACGCCCCGCTGCGCGAGGATCTGCGGCAGATTCGGGTCGCCCAGATCGCGCTCACCGAATCACCGCTGCCTGGCTGGACCCTGGTCTCCGTTCCGCTCCGCCGCCTGCCCGGCGCGCCGGCCATGCCCGGCGCGGAACCCCGCGTGGTCGCAGCCATCAGCATCCTGGCCCCCGACCACGCCCAGGGCGACCCCGTGGTCGCCTACGGGCGCCTGATGCGCAACGCCGTCCAGGCGGCCATCGAGAGCAGCGTCGTCATCACCCACCCGCGCTTCGCGGCCGCTCAGGCCGCGTGACCCAGCCCCGGCCGCCGCCCCTTCACGAGCCCCACGACGGCCCCTTCGGCGCCCGCACAGCGGTCCACGCTGTCGGGCGCGCACGCACGTTGGCCTCGACGCAGGCCACACCCAACCAAGGAGGACGACGTGTCAGCCAGGAACGACAGACAAGTGCACGGGGAGCATCCGATGACCTAGCTCCCCCGCGGCCCGGTGCTTTCTGCCCACGCACACGGGCCCGGCCTCGCGCTCGATGCGGTGTGCCACCACCTCATCAACCGCCGGCCCTTCGCCATCGCCCGACCTGCCAGTCGAGCGAGTCCCGGCTTCTCCTCACCGAAGCAGCCGGGCGAAATCACTCCCACTCCGGAGCTCGCACCCCTGCCAGGGGTCTCGACGTTCCACAACACCGGGAACGGATCGCGTTCATGATGCAGCAGACGGCTGCCGCTTGTCACTCACCCCTGCCCCAAATATCCTGTTCTGCCCTCCCTTCGAGCCTCCTTGTTCATGCTTCACAGCTCAGCCCTCTGGCCGGAGCCGCGGCACCGCCCTTGAACCCGTGGACATGCTCCGCCACGCCCTCGCGGATCTCAGCGGGGGTGGTGTGACCATGGTCAGCGCGAACGCAACCCTCCCCCTCGCCACAGCATCGCCTACACTGCCGCTCCGCAACTGCCCTGCCCGGACCGCTCCCGCGTCCCCGTCGCGGCCCGCGTACGCGCCAGCGAGGCCGGCCAGGGTGGCCTCCTCCGGCCTTGGCGCACACCACTCTGGGACACGGCCGCTGCAGAGGACCGGTCTCCTTGCTCCGCTCCCACCTCTGTCCGCGCGGATGCACAAGCTCCTTGTCCTCGGCGACCAGGACGCCGCGTACGCGATGGGCAACCTCCAGCGCGGCGGCAAGAACTCCTCCTCCTCCGACCACGCTTGGGCGATCACCCGTGCCCTGGCCGCCGACGCCGTGCGTGTGGGGTGGAGCCGGGCCTCGTTCCTCCAGGTCATGCTCGACGGCCCGTACAAGGCCGGCCAGCACGCCCGCACCCTCCAGCACCGCCGCGGCTACGACATGGCCGCAGCCTGGCTCCAGCGGGCCTGGGACGGCGCCCAACAGTACGTCCAGTCCACCGACCCCCTCGCCACCCGCCAGGACTTCCACGCCGCTCTGGCGGCCTTCCGCGCCCGCATCGAGTGCACCCCTTGGAAAGGCGTCGCCGGCAAGACCGACCTGCGCAATCTCATCGCCCGCATGGAGATCTGCTCCCGGTCCGGCAGTTGGGACCACACCGTCTCCGAACGCGACCTCGCCGAGAGGATGGGTTGCAGCCGCACCACCGCCCACACCTCCAACCAGCGCCTCCTGGCCGCCAAGATGCTGCGCCAGCTCGACAACGGCTCCCCCACCGAAGGTGCCCGCTGGATGCTCATCTCCCACCTACCTTCCACCACGTCTCACCACTGGTCCACCCCCAAAGGGCCGGAGGCTGGGGGGGCCATGAGTGGCCCAGACGTGAGACAGCCCGACACCGGTGCCGACATCGACTCCCGGACAGCCGGCCAGCTCATGCACCTCGACGCGTTCGCCCACCACGGCCTCGGCAGCAGCGGACTCGCCATCCTCGCCTCCCTCGCCGAGCGAGACGGACAGAGCCGAACCGAACTCCAGGCCAGCGCCTCCATCTCCCGCCCCACCGCCTACCGACAGCTCGGAAAGCTCAAGGAACTCGGCCTCGTCCGCCACGAAGGAGAGCTCTACCACCTCTCCCCCACCGCCCTGGAAGGCGCCGGAGCACCAACGGAGCATTGCACCGACCCCGTGGCCAGCTGGGCCGAGACTGCCGAACGCCTGGGTACCGCTGGCACGGCAGAACGACGACGCCGACATCACGAGGCGCAACGAACCCACTGGCGCCTCGAACAAGTGCGACTCGCCGAGCGCCGCCGCAACGCACAGCAGTCCCCCCTCCCCCACCCAGCCGTGGCCCTGCCCGAGCACGTGCGTGCCGACGGCTGCGCTATCGACCCCAGCACCGGGGAGGTCATCGCAGGGCTGTATGTGGCCAATGACGGACGCTGGATTTGGGTGTAGACGCATCAGTGGACTCACTTAGGGAAGCTGGAGGCAACGTCTTCCCCCAGGAGAGCTGCCAGCGTTTACGCATGACCCACCCCTCGGGACTGCGTAACAGGGATAAGCCACTTCACCCCTTACTTCATGCGTCAGCTACGTCCGGACCGAGAAGCGAAATCGCCTGAGAGCCCGCCTGCGCGCCTCCCAGGTCACCGGACAAGCAATCACCCGGACGCCCTCCCGAAAGGCCGTCTCGCGAGAATTCCGACAAAACTGCAGGTCAGAGCCTTGCTGTCGCGCCAGAAATGACCCGTTTGCCGCATTCACCGAAGTGCTCAGATCCTCCAGAGGCGTTCCCCAAGTGCACGCCGCTACATCAAATGTGCGGCCAAGTGGGTGACTCTGACGCCATCCCCCAGGTCGACCTCACCAGTGGATCGACACCCCTTGCCCGGGCATCCATCGGCACTCAGGCGAACCCGGGCACAAGCCAGGTGTGGCGGCACTGGCCGTTGACCCATGGGACGGGGCAACGGCATGGGCTGCTCATTCCAGGGTCGCCCTGATCCTCCGACAGATCCCGCCTTCCTCCTGATCCTCGTTTACAGCGATCGTTTTTCCATGGCGACGCCTGTCAAGAGTCGCAGAGGCCGAGAGAGGCACTTCGAGGTCAGGAAAGCGTGCCGCTGGAGCGGAGGACGGCCGGTCTGCCTCACTCCGATGGAAGCACGTTCCACGACCTTTCCCCTCAGGTGACGCCAGACCGACATCCTTCGAGTCGGAAGCAATGCCTTGTTTGCTCCTGCCTGCCGAACTGTCTCCTGTTCCGAATCAGCCTCCCGCCGCCACCGCCAGCAACACCTGGCTCAGTGAGTTGTCGCAGAAATGGGGGAGACCAGGGGGGCATCCGCAGGAGCTCGGGGCTGCATCACGTCACAGTTCACGTCCTAGGAGAGGAGCCGAGGGCCTGTGCCCCGGACGTGCGGGCCGAGTTGGGTGGCGCTTTGAAGCGCCTCTAGAGCCGCCGGCACTCACACACGCCAGCCTCCTCCGTTGGGGTTCCGAGCAGATTCTTCCATCCTTAGCGGGGCCCCTCTCGGCAGCGGGACGGCGTTCCTCGGGAAGGCAGTACTTGAATGTCCGCCACGCCACTCATCGACCTATCGGCTCCACAATCTTCCGCGTCCTACCCATCGGCAGCCAGTAGCGCAGTGCCGCGCGCCAACCCTCGGTAGGAGGCGCCCGCTGGTGATCTCGCGCCTGAGTCAAGTGATCAGTCGAGTAAACAAGGGCGAGCCACGCGGCGGTTGTTTCCCCGTCCATTCACGTCATGCCACTGCGGGCGGAGTTGAGGTCAAGTCCAGAATCCTCACGCTGCGGTGACCTTGCGTATGCCTTCCCCGTGACCCTCAACTCTCGAGGAGCGGTGACCCGAACCGTGGCCAACGAACTCGGCTGTTTGCGGCGTTCAGAGTGGAGCAGGACTGGCCATCATCGCCAGCGTGTCGCGGGGGTGAGCTTCTGGGAGGGGCGGGCACATGAGCGGCGGCTCGCTACGGGCGACTCCCAGCTTGAGATCGAAAGGACGTGCCCTTCGATGACGCCTCTGAAGACTCGCGAGGGCCCGTAAGCGTGGCGGTCATGCAAGCGGTCTCGTGCACCGCAATCACGCACCTGCCGATCACAAACGGCGTGCGCCGAGCTCCGCTTCTTGGTACCCTTTCCGCAGGTCAGAGCACCTTTTGAACCTTGAAGAGTAGTAAAGAGCTAGTCAAGTGCTAGGGCTTGCAACGTATAGCGCGCTATGCCCTGTGCACGATGTTCCACTAGGGTCATCGCTCGGGTTCAACCCCTTCCGCACTGCGATCGCCCAGTCGGATCTGGTGTCCTATGTACCAAGCCGCCCGTGACACGCAGGTGAAACTTTCCTCTCCTGCACCAAGGGCGGCCAGGGGGCATGTATCCTCCTGCCCTGTGGTTGACCCTGCTTCTGCTCGCATCCTCTGCTCGTGGATCAGGTGTCTCTTGCAGCACACATCGGCGCAGTCAACGCATGCGCCAGTGGACTGTTGACAACACGTCAGAGCCCAGTGGAAGAGGAGGATCGCGAAATGGCTACTACGACACTTGAGATTGCGGACATCGGCCCTGCTTGGAACGCAATCCAGAAGCGACTCGCTAACGCGGAGTCCATCGCCACCAAGCGTATGCGCTTGGTCATCATCAACGGCAAAGGCGGCGTTGGGAAGTCCAGCCTGGCCGCAGCCATCGCCGTCACCTGCGCTTCCATCGGACGCAAGGTGGCTCTTGTCGAGATGGACCCCCAGGGCAATAACGCCGAGGACCTCGGCTTCCTTGGCACTGAGTTCTTCGACAACGGCCAAGCCCAGGTTGATGCCATCCTCAACGGCAAGCGGCTTGTCCCCACGGGGATGGTGCGCGATAACTTGTACGTCATCCCAGGGGGCGATCTGCTTGAGCAGATCGTCGAAGAGCTCTACATCCAGAAGCGTGCGTACCGGGATTACGAGGACTCTCTCTCGAGAGACGCATGGATGGGGATGTACGCCGCTGCCCTGGAGGACCTGGACGAGGACTTCGATCTGGTCATCCTCGACGTAGCCCCTGGGTACGAGACACTGCAGCTCCAGGCACTCACAGCCGGAGACATGGTCATCATTCCCGCGAAGAGTGACCCCAGTTCCCGGAAGGGACTTCGAACCGTTGCCCGCCGCATGGTGCAGGCCAGGGTTCACAACCCGGCAATCGCCTTCCTTGGAGTCGCGCTTTTCGGCGTCAACTCCAGTGCGAAGAAGGTGCTTGGCAACATCAGGGAGTTCTTCGAAGGAGACCTCAAGGGCATCGCAGAGGTATTCTCAACTTCCATTCGGCACGTAGAGGCAGCTGCAGTTGCCTGCCGGACCAACGGCCTCGTGCCGCAGGAACTGGCCGAGAGGTCTGACCGAGGTGTCGATCCGTCGGTCATGAACTCGGTGGTCAATCTGGCGAAGGACTACCGGTCTCTCGCCATTGAGATCCTCTCGACCATCTCGAAAGTCAACAGCACTGGAGGTTCTGAACAGTGACTCCCCAGCAGGAGAACGGCCGAGAAAGCAGCAAGCGGGGAGGCCTCCCAGAGGACGATGCCGACCTTGCGGCGCTCGCCTCCGGCGCACTGGGGCCTACGCGTAGCAGCACCAAGGCTGCGCCAGCTGGCCCGCCACAGCCTGCTGGGACTGTTGCGACCATCGCGCAAGGCCCTCCCGCTCCGATGCCTGCAGCCGCGCCGCCGCAGCCTCGGGCTGCTACCTCTGCGCCGGCGGCTCCTCCGCGCCAATCAGACGAGCCCGCTGACACGAGTGCGTCTGACAATCGGTTCACGCAGGTCACTTCCATCGTCGACGTTGAGGTCCTGGAGCGCTTCAACGCCTACAAGCTCGATCAAAAGATCCGCGGGTCAGAGCCGTCAAATACCGTCGTCGTCTTCCGGGCTATCAACCAAGCTGTTGCACAGAACAAGCTGGAAGAGCTCAGCCAGGAGGCTGGTGACGAGGAGGAGGATGCAGGGGGCTTCCTCTCGATCCAGGCTCCAGGGCGGCGCACATCGCGCGAGCGCCGCAGGACCGATCAGTTGTCGTGGCGCCCGACCTTCGCCAATCTCGGGCAGATTGACGAGCTATGGCCCACGGCAGGCTTCAAGGATCGCTCCCATTTCATCAATGAAGTACTGGACAGTTTCCTGCCCGAGCTCAAGCGCAAGCGTTCCAGGCGCCGATAGCTAGTCAGGGCCGTCGTCCGAGCCCTGACTAGAGGCTGTGTGAGGGACCGCCGTGGCGGATCAAGCCTTCTGCTGTTGGCAACTGCGCCACGCACTAGGCTGTGCGCGGCGTACGAGGGGGTGGGAACCAGGCGAGGGCTGGTTCCCACCCCGTCTCGCCTCATCGACAAGATAGGTGGACCATAGATGGGTGAGTGTAAATTGCATGTATAGTCGCGTGCGGCACTGGGCGCACTCGTCACGGCATGCCTAACGAGTTCCGTTGGGGGGAGCGATGTATCGCAGGACAGCTCCAGCCACAGCTCGAGGCAGACTCGCAGTTCCAGGGACCGTCCGAGTTCGCTCTCTGTCGCACGTGCGAGTCACCCGCGAGCTCGCTCGTCAGACCTGCTTCAGTTGCAGGTCGAAGGGCTGATTCCGGTCGAATATCCCCGCCCTGCGCATTCGGCGAGTGCCAAGGCAGGCAGATGCCCGGCTGGAGGGGTTTTGATCGACTAGCTACTCCTGGTATCGGTGGTTACACTCTCACCGATACCAGACACACCGGGGCCCCCGCTCTTGCGGGGGCCCCGGTGTTTGTTGAACTGGGTTACTCGGCCGCGGCTGCTCGAACCCGGCGGCTGCGGCGCTGACGGTGTGCGACCAAGTCCGTGGGCGGCAGGACAGGCGCCTTCCGCATCGCGGCCTTCTGCTTCAGCGCCTCCTGGTGCTCCTCGACGGCGGCCTGGTAGCGCTCCTCGAAGTCTTCGACATCCAAGTAGAACGACTCGTCCATCTGCCGGATCGCATCTTCAGCCTCGGCCGGCGTGGTGAAGCCAGCCACCTGCGGGTTCAGCTGGTACACACCCTGCCGCTTTTTCCGGACGATCCGAGCAAACTGAAGGTGTTGGAGACTCAGACCGACAGCTGAGCGCTTCATCCCGAGCGCCGACGCGATGTGCTCCTGCGTGATGACGATGCGGCCGCCCGGCTCTTGCACGCCCAGTAGAAACAGCATCACGCGGAGTGCTGGCCCGGGAACGCTGGGGACGTAAGCGAAGGCGCTGGGAGACGTCCAGAGTTCCGGAGCGTGTTCCTCGGCAGGTTGAGCTGTCATCTATCCCTCCGACGCTCTGGGCTTCTTCGGTGCCCTGTTGGGAAGCATGAGCTGTGTGAACTCATCAGGGACAGCCGGGTCTTCAGCCAATGCCTCGATGAGCTCGAGTTGATCGACTCTCCGTGTTGCAGGCTTCCTGGTCGCGGCTCGACCAGGCTCCTCTACCTCAATCGTCCCACCCCTGAGCGCAACCTGTGGATTCAGCTGGTAGAGGCCTCGCTGGACCATGTGGACTAGTCCGAGGCCGAAGAGACGACCGATGGCCCTGTTGACGTGTACTCGGTTGAGCTGGAGGGCGTGGGCGATCTCCTTCTGTGTCGCCCTGATCGTGCCCCCTGGCTCCTGGCTCCCCATCAGGTAGAGCAGGGACCGCAGGCACGCGACGTCGTCGTGAAAGTAGATCGCCATCCACTTCAGGAACTCCAGGCTGTCCATGCTGAAGGCGCCGCCGAGGAACCCCACGCTGGTGGGGTTCTTCTCCACGATCGCGCGATGGCCCTCAGGGAGTTTGACGATCGTGGCCGGCTTGGTCCTCGGGATGCCGCGAGGCCTGCGGTACGAGCTGGGTGCAGGTGCGTTCCGCTTCGGCTTTGGCGCTGCCTCTCTATCGGGAGCCCGCTGCCGCTGCGGGTCCTCGGAGGGGAGTGCTGACATGGGTGCATGTGCTCCTCATGATCGATACCAGACGATTAGCACCCTACCCAGCGCAACTATAAGTGGCAAAGACGCCATGCATAGTGGCATCCCGCGTGTCGAATGTAGCCCCTGAGGTACCTACCCGTCTCGCGCGCGAGACGTCCCGACTGGGCATGGATCGTCAGTTCGAATCATGGGCACCTCTTGTTGTTTCGGCGTCCTGTGCATCACCTCGCCCGTGATGCAACTATATGTTGCAAAACCCTTCCCGACGGCTCGCGAGAAGCTACGTTGACCGGTCGATATGTGGCCTGTGGCGTACCTTACTTGCCGGTAACAAGTCCCTGACCTGCAACGATGTGGAGCTCCAGCTCTTATATCGTGCGCGCACGCGTGATACCTTACGGCTTCATTGGCGTCAAGCACCAAACGGCTGTACCTAAGACGGCGCTCTACCCAGCACCTCATCGCGCTTCTTCCAACCTCGCGCGCCCTAATTCCTACCCAGGGCCCGCCGTCACCACTGTTCGTTACCCCCACGTTGTCGAGCATCTACAGCATCCCGCACCCCCCTGGCCTGGCCGCTACCTCGGGTGGACCTCCGGCAGGCCCATGTGCCCAAGGAGGGCGCCCTGCGCCCGAGTGGTGCGTCAGCGACGTTAGGAGCTGGCGCAGGGCGCGTGGGGTGGGCTGGTCCAGGCCGCCAAGGGCCTGGCGCTGGGGGTCTGGGGGGCGAGTAGGCCCCCAGTGCGGGGTGCAGGGGGCGCTGCCCCCTGCCGGGGTCGGGGGCAGCGCCCCCGCGATGCGGGTCCAGGGGCCGCTCGCCCCTGGCGGGGTCCAGGGGCAGCGCCCCTGGGATGTACGGTCCGCAGCCAATCCGCCAAGAGACGAGCTGATTTCGAACCTTCTGATGCTGTCGGTCAACCACCTCAAGTCCGCGGTGCGGACCACAGCAACAGCTCCCTCCTTCATTGGTCCCGCTCGACGGGATCGCCCAGCTCAGCCCCGTTTTGGTCCTCTCTCACCGCCAAGCATCGGTTGCTGGCGGCGTAGGAGGAGCCTCTCTTAGTCCTTGATCGTTCTGCGCTGCCCACCGGACGTAGGGAGTGTGGACGTGAATCAGTACGGGCGGCGCGCGCAACAACACTGGCAGGAGTTCCGGCCCGGGCGCATCGCGGAGATCGATGACCCCGAGGCGTTCTTCACTGAGCTGGGCATCGATGTCCAGGACGAGGTGCGGAGCCGTTGGGCCGCCGAGCGTGTGACCGCGCCTGCGGTGGCGGGGGAGTCCTATCTCGAGCGTGCCGGCCGTCTGCAGCAACTGCGGCACGAGGCTGAGGCCCAGGTGCTGCGCGAGCTCGTGCTCCTCCCGGCCGAAGAGGACGTCGACCTGGCCGACGATCCGCACCTCACTGAGGCCGAGGTGGCCGAGGAGCAGTGGCGTGAGCAGCATCTACACGACCTGCTGGCCGGCCGCAGTAGGCCGGGGGACTTCAGCGCCGCGGAGCGTGAACGGCTGCGGGCAGGTGCTCCGGCCCGGCTGCTGGAGCTGACCGGTCTCTCGGATGAGGCTCTCGGCCGTCAGGGGCTGCTGTAAATGGCGGCCCAGGAGGGGGCGTTCCGCCCCGAGGACCAGAACGATCTTGCTCCGGCCGCGCCGATGGCCCGGCTGGAGGCGAACCTCGCCGCGCTGCGCGTGCTGCGGCTCATCCAGGGCGAGAACCGGGAGGCGACCAACGAGGAGCGCCGGGTCCTGGCCCGGTGGTCGTCGTGGGGTGCCCTGCCGAACCTGTTCGCCCCCTCACGGGAGCGGACGAAGAGTCACCGGGAGAAGTACGAGGCGGCGCAGGCGGAGCTGCGGGACCTGCTGAGCGAGACGGAGTACCAGGCCGCCCGGCGGACCACGCTGAACGCGCACTACACGGACGCCGCCTTCGTGAAGGTGATCTGGCGGGCCTTGCAAGCACTCGGGTTCAAGGGCGGCCGGGTCCTGGAGCCGGGCTCCGGGGTGGGCACGTTCATCGGGATGGCTCCTGAGGGGGCCGAGATGACCGGTGTCGAACTTGACCCGGTGACCGCGGCGATCAGCCAGGCCCTGTATCCGCAGGCCCGGATCCTGAACGAGGGCTTCGAGAAGTCGAGGGTCAGGACCGGCGAGTACGACGCCGCGATCGGAAACGTGCCGTTCCATTCCGCACGCCTGACGGACCCCCGTCACAATCCCGGCAATTTTCCGATGCATGATCATTTCATCATCAAGGCCCTGGAAGGTGTGCGGGTCGGGGGAGTGGCCGCGTTCATCACCTCCACCGGCACGCTCGACAAGTCCTCCAAGGCCGCCCGCGCCGAGATGGGCGAGCTCGCCGACCTGGTGTGCGCGATCCGGCTGCCCAACGGCGCCCACGCCGCAGCCGCCGGTACCGACGTGGCCACCGACCTCCTGGTGTTCCGCCGCAAGGCGCCCTCCCACAAGAAGCAAGGCGCCGTCTTCGCGAAGACCGAGGAGGTGAAGACCGAAGACGACGAGCGGATGGACGTCAACGAGTACTACCAGGCCCATCCGCGTAACGTCCTGGGCACCCTGGTGCCCGGCCGGCCCCGCGGCGGCAAGCACCGCCCGGAGGTCCGCGCCCGCGGCGGTGACACCGCAGCCGCGCTGAACAGGGCGCTGGAGCGGGAGATCGCGGCCGCCGTCGAGGCTGGCCTCGTCATGACGGAGAACCCCGCACGGCGCGAGGAAGAGGCCCAGGGGCCCGGCGCGCAGGAGCTGTTCGGGGAGAACGCGGAGCGGTTCGACGGGCGGATCATCGAGCTCGACGACGGTAGCTTCTGGTCGGCGCGGCTGGAGGACAGCGAACCGCACCCCTGCCCGAAGACCCAGCGCGACGAGCTCAGGGCGCTGCTGCTGATACGCGACGCGGTCTCGGAACTGCTGGACGCCGAAACCTCTCCGGACGCGGACGAGGCCTGGCTGACCTTCCTGCGCTCGACCCTGAACGCGCACTACGACGCGTATGTCGAGAAGTACGGGCCGGTCAGCCGCTTCACCCGGCAGGAGCGCACCCGCAAGCTCACCTGGGACGACGTGCCCGAGGAGCTGTCCGAGCAGCTGATGGACGCCGCCCTGGAGGTGACGGGCCGGCTCGGCTCGAAGCAGCAGGCCGCCATCGACAACCTCGGCGACGGCGTGATGACCGAAGCCGACCTTCAGGTCCTGCTCGGCTGGGACGCCACCAAGGCCCCGGCCGCGCTGCGCGAGGCACTGGCCGAGGTGCAAGCGGTGCGCGACGAGATGCGCGACACCGGGAAGCTGAAGGTCTGGGCGCGGGTCCCGCCGCCGCAGGGCGGCTTCGCCGACGACCCGCACGCGCCGCTCGTCTACGCGCTCGAGGACTACGACGAGGAAACCGGCACCGCCCGCAAGTCCGAGATCTTCACCCAGCGCGTCTCCGCCCCGCGCACCCTGCCCGAGAGGGCCGAGACGCCCGAAGAGGCCGCCGCGATCAGCCTCGACCTGCACGGCACGATCCGCCTCGACGTCATCGCCCGGCTGCTGGAGCTGGACAGCGAGCAGGCTGCGCGGGACGCACTGTTCGGAGTGGTGTTCGAGGAGCCCCGCACCGGGCGGCTGGTGCCGGCCGCCGAGTACCTGTCGGGCAACGTCCGCCTCAAGCTCGCCCAGGCCCAGGACGCCGCCGCCGTCGATCAGCGGTTTATCGCGAACGTCGCCGCGCTCACCGAGGTGCAGCCCAAGGACGTGCCCCCGGGGGAGATCCGCGTCAAGCTCGGCGCCCCCTGGGTGGACGCCTCCTACGTCCAGGAGTTCCTGCGCGGTCTGCTGCGCGATGAGTCGATCAAGGTGGAGCGGGCCGCCGGCTCCACGTGGACGGTCGACTGCAACACCGAGCAGAACGTGATGACGACCGCGGTCTGGGGCACCCAGGAGATGAACGCGGTCCAGATCGCCCGTGCCCTGCTCAACCAGCGGCCCATCCGGATCACCTTCACTCCCCCTGAAGAGGCCACCGCTGCGGAGAAGGCCCAGCTCCGGGCCGAGGCGATGACCGCGACGACCATCGCCAACAGGTACGCGGAGCGCATCAACGAGGAGTTCCGCAACTGGCTGTGGAAGGACGAGGAGCGCGCCGAGCACCTCGCCAACCTCTACAACACCCGCTTCAACAGCTTCGTCCTGCGCAACTACGACGACGCGCCCAAGCTGTCCTTCCCGGGCCTGTCCACCGCGTTCGACCCGCGCCCCCACCAGCAGGCCGCGGTCTCCCGAATCCTCAACGAGCCGTCCGCGCTGCTGGCCCACGAGGTCGGCGCCGGCAAAACACTCGAGATGTCCATGGGCGCCATGGAACTGCGCCGCCTCGGCCTGGCCCGAAAGCCCGCGATCGTGGTGCCCAACCACATGGCCGAGCAGTGGACCAGGGAGTTCCTGCAGGCCTACCCCGGTGCGAAGGTGCTGACCGCCTCCACCAAGGACCTGTCCACCCGCCGCAAGCGCAAGCGGTTCGCGGCCAAGGCCGCCACCGGCGACTGGGACGCGATCATCATGACGTACGGCGTCATGAAGGCGATCCCGCTCTCCGCGGCCGAGCACGAGAACTACATCGCCAACCAGCTCGCCGAGTTCGACCGCGACCTGGAGCGACGCCGCGCCAAGCTCATCGCCGAGGGTGAGGACCCCAACAACGACGACACCGTCAAGGAGGTCGAAGGCAAGAAACTGGTCCGCGAACAGGCCCTGCGCGCCCGGATGCGCTCGATCCGTGAGGGCGGCCTGAGCTGGGAGCAGCTCGGCATCGACTACCTGTTCGTCGACGAGATCCACAATTTCAAAAATCTGTACAACCCGTCCAACAACGCCGGGCTGAGCATTGCCGGGTCGATCCGCGCGACCGACCTGCACATGAAGCTCGAGTACATGCGGGCCAAGTACGGCGCCCGCGTGATCACCGGAGCCTCCGCGACGCCGGTGGTCAACTCCATCGCCGAGGCGTACGTGTGGATGAAGCTGCTGTGCCCCGACATCCTGGCCGCCGAGGGCCTGGACAACTTCGACGACTGGGTCGCCAACCACGCCGAGATCGACACCAAGATCGAGATCGCCCCCGAGGGCGGGCTGCAGACCAAGAGCCGCTTCGCGCGCTTCACCAACATGCCGGAGCTGCTGACGGCCTGGTGGGTGCCCACCGACGTCAAGACCGCCGAAGACCTCGGCCTGCCGGTTCCCGACGTGTTCGGCGGCGGCCCGCAGATCATCACGTGCCCGCCCACCAGCGTCAACGCTGAGATAGCCGAGACGGCCAAGAGCCGGGCCCGCGCAATTCGCTCACGCTCGGTGGACCCCAGCGAAGACAACATGCTCAAACTGGCCAGCTGGATGAGGCAGGCAGCCCTCGACCCGCGGCTGATCGGCTACGCCCTCGAAGAGGGCGAACAGACGAAGATCTCGAAGGCCGCCGATAAGATCGCCGAGCTGTACTTCAAGCACAAGGACGACGTCTACCAGGGCCCCAAGGACGCGGCGCCCGACGAACTGCCCGGCAGCCTGCAGCTGGTCTTCGCCGATCTGGGCACCCCCTCCAAGGACGCCCTCAAGCAGGGCAAGTGGACCGTCTACGACGGCCTGTTCATGGAGCTCGCGGCCCGCGGGGTGCCCACCGACGGCATCCGCTTCATGCAGGAAGCCAAGAGCGACCGCGAGAAGGCAGCCCTCTTCCGCGACGCCCGCAACGGCAAGATCTCCGTGCTCATCGGCAGCACGGAAACCATGGGAACCGGGACAAATGTGCAGCGGCGTGCGATCGCCGTGCACCACCTGGACTGCCCCTGGCGCCCCGTCGACCTGCACCAGCGCACCGGCCGCGTCGTACGCCAGAAGAACCTGAACTACGACCTGGGCCGCGACGTCCACGTCTACAACTACGTCACCGAGAACTCCTTCGACGCCTACGTGTGGCAGCTCGTCCTGGGCAAGGCCAAGTTCATCCAGCAGCTCATGAGCGGCAAGCTCACCGACCGCACCATCGACGACATCGCGATGGACCTCAACGAGTACATGGTCGAAGCCGTCGCCATGGGCGCCGGTGATCCGCGGCTGCAGGAAGTCGGAACCCTCCAGAACGAGATCCTCGGCATGGAGGCCGAGAAGCACGCCCACAACGCCGCCCAGTACGGGCTGCGGCACACCATCGACAGCGAGACCCTGCGCGCCGAGCAGCTCGAGGCCAGCATCTCCTGGCTCACCACCATCCTCGGCGACGCCACCACGCCCGGTACCCGCCGCTCCACCCGCGACACCGACTTCTCCATGACCGTCGTGGAGCGCACCGGCACCAAGCGCACCTACACCAAGCGCAAGGACGCCGCGCGCGCCCTGCACTTCCGGCTCATCGACGCCCTCGACGAACTGCGTGGCCAGCGCAACCACCCGCCGCTGGAGATCGCCGAACTCGGCGGCGTGCCCATCTTCGCCCGCCGGGACTTCCTCGACCTCCACCTCGACTTCGGCACCGGCAAGCCCGTGCCCGTCGACCACAAGAAGCTCACCACCGAACCCGCCTCCGTCTCCGGCACGATCCAGTCCCTCGAACACCGCCTCGCCCACCTCGAAGACGACCTCGCCACCGCCCAGAAGCAGCACGCCCACGCCATGGCCGAGGTCGCCAACGCGCAGCAGTACCTCGGCACCGTCTACCACGACGACGACAACCTCATCGAGGCCAAGGCGAAGCTCGCCGCCCTGATGGCCGAGCTGGAAACCGAAGCCCCCGCCCAGAGCAGCAGCCCCGCCGGCGCCGTACCCAGCTACGCGGGCGGCGCCGAGGACGGGGCGGCCATGGTCCGCTCCGGCGGGGGAGGAGGAGGCGGAGGCGGACGCTCCAGCCGCCGCTCCAGCGGCAGCGGCGGCTCCGGTGAATCCGCCGACGGCCCCACCGGAGCCGATGAGGAGCAGGAGGATTTCCCCCACTACACCGACCGGCTCAGCACCCTGATCGCCGAGCGGCTGCTGGCCGAAGCCCTGCGCGCGGTCATCGAATCCCACCCCGACGCCGTCAACAGCCCCGGCGCCCGCAAACTCACCAAGGCCGTCACCCAGCTGTACGAGGAGAGCCTGAGCCTGCGGGCCAAGCGTCTGGCGGGCGAGGTGCTGGCACCCGCCGCCTCGATCGTGCCGCCCGACCTGTGGCGTACCGCCATCGAGGACGCCACCAAGACGCTCGGCAAGAACAACCCCATGGCCACCGACCTCAAGCGGCTCGGCCGCCTGGCCACCCTGCACGAACAGCGCTGGACCGCCACTCTCGCCACCCCCTCGGCGCTGGCCCAGTGGGAGGACTCCGCCGAACCCCGCACCGACCAGTCCGGCGCCGAGGACGGCCGCGAGTACGTCCGCCTCGACGACCTCGGCCTGTCCGCCAAGTACACGGTCGGCACCGAGCCCGTCGCCGCCCACACCCTGCTGCGCCGCCTCATGCAGGACGGCCCCGCCCTGCACACCATCAGCAGCGAAGGCCGCCACCTCACCGCCCGCCGCCGCGACGGATCACGCCTCGAAGCCGTGTCCAACGACGCCCGCCTCACCGGCCTGGCCCGCCGCGCCGCGCCGTCCACCCCCGCAGCCGTCGAACCCCCGACCGAGCACCCGGTCGCAGAGAGCCCGGCCGAAGCCACCGGTCCGAGCACCCCGGCCGCTGCTCCGCCCGCGGCCGCAACGCCGGCGCCCACCGGCGAGCCGACTCCCGCCCCGGCGCCGCAGCCGCCCGCCGCCGTGCCGCCGCCTGCACCGGTGCCCGTGTTCACCACTCAGAGTGAGTGGGACGACGCCTTCGCCCGGGTGGATGCCGCCGAGATCGCACTCAGCGCCGCGGCCTTCGAGACCTGGGACCGTGGGGCCGTCCCCCGTGCCTTTGACCAGCTGCGCCGCGAGCTGTTCGCGGCGGTCGCCGCTCATGAGGACCGTGACGGGCACGACACCGAGGCCGCTCTCACCAAGTCCCTGATGAAGGCCGAGCGGCTCCTGCGCTCCCTCAAGGGCCGCGACCGCGCCACCATGCAGGCCCCCCTGAACGCCTTCACCGGCCTCGCCCGCACCTTCCTCGACCGTCACCACGCCACCCTGGCCCAACGCGCCGGCGAGAACGACCTGGCTCGCTCCATCGAGGCCCAGGCACGCGCGCAGTTCGAAGAGGAGATGAAGACCTGGAGCCAGAACAACCAACCCCTCATCCAGGCCATTCGTGACGGTGACGACGACACCGTCCGCGCCCTGGCCGCGGCGGACCCCACCGCCAACGGCACCCCCGCGACACAGGCCCCCACCCCTGCCCCGGCGGCTGAGCTCACGGAGGAGGCCGGGCAGGACACCGTCACAAGCGACGACCCCATGTCCCAGGCCCGCTGGATCCTGGGGGAGGACCGGCCCGCACCGTACGCCACGGACAACGAGCACGACTCCGCCACCGCCGCACGCGAGGCCCTGCACGAGCTGTACGACCAGTGGAGGGAAGACTTCGATCAGGAACTTCCCGCCGAACCCGGCGAAGAACTCAGCCTGGCCATCGCGGAGTTCGCCGACTCCTGGGCAGACGCTCAGCAGACCCCCGCCGCAGACTGGGGCCTTCAGCTCCAGGCATACACCCGCATCCAGGCGGCCACAGATGCGCTTGCCGCGCACCCGGACTTCGCACCGGCCGACCGCCGCGCCACCAACGGCCGCCTGCGGCACCTCGCGCGCGCTGCGGCCCTCCACGTCGACCGCCTCGCCCACACTCCACCGCCCGAGCCCGATGCGGCATGGCTGGTCGAAACCGCCCAGCTGTGGAATGAGCCCTACACGAGCGCCGAGGAGATCCAGCAGGCGCTCGCCGCGCTGGAGGAAAAAGCTGCGCGGCCCACCGGACCCGATGGCCAAGAGCGCAGCCAGCAGCAGCTCGACCTTCTCGCGGCACGGGTGGCGGCCGCCCGCACACCGCGCGGCGCCCTCAACCATCTGGTGGCCCTGCACGGCCTGGCCCGCGCCACGGGCCTAGACCTGCGCAGGTCGGGCGGCACCCTCCCCAGTTACCTGGGGCGTACGGCCCAGACCCTGCTCACCCATCCGGACCTGGCCGAGGCAGCCCTGGCCGGAGCGTCGCGGCCGCTCGAAGTCACCTACCGCAACCTCGACCCGGCACCCCCGTACGCGCGCACCGACGGGCGGCCCGACCAAGAAGGAATGGACCGCTCGCACGGCGCGCGCGTCAGCTCCGCGCGCCGGGCCCACGCGCAGCTCCGACCGAAGAAGGCGGTCACCGAACGGCGCCTGTCCCGTCTCCTGGAGGAGATCGACCGCCGCCCGCTGCACACGGGCGACGGCCTCATCGACCCGGCCTGGCCGCACCTGCTCGACCAGGCGGCCCAGCTGGCCCGCCAGGTGAGCCGCGAATACGAACAGGAGGGCTATCGCGCCCACCGGGAGAGCGACTTCCGCAACTTCGCGGCAGCCGCCACCCACCACGCGCGCCGGCTGCACGCCACCTTCATCGAATCGGACGGACAGCTCAACGCCGAGCTGGACACCCTCACCCAGCAGGCACTTGCCGACCCCGAGCTGCTCGCCGCGATGGGCACCCCCACCAACCCCCTCACCAGCAACGCCCCCGTGCCCTACGCGCCGGCCCTGCTGGACTGGCTGAGCGCACGCGCCGAAGCCATGAGCCCGCTGCTGCGCCACACCCTGCACGCCGACTTCACCCCGGGCGGCTTCACCGGCGCCTTTGCCCGCCTGGCGGTCACTGTCGCCCAGCACGCCACCGGCACCGAGCCCGCGCGCACCGGCCGTAGCTTGCCGCTCCCGCCCCAGTGGCAGCAGCACGCCGAGCTCATCGACCAGCTCCTGGACGCCGCCGCGACCGACCCGCGCACCGTCGGCCTCACCGTCAGCAACGAACCGTTGGACGGCCAGGTCGTCGACCTGATCCGCGACTGGATCCAGGACCAGGTCATGGAGCAGCTCGGCACGCCCAGCGATGCACGGGACGCCGCCCTGATCGACGCATTCTTCGGTGACGACGCGGCAATCGACCTGCTCGCCGCGCACGTCACCGCGCACACCGCGCAGAGCGCCCGACTCGCCCTGCAGCCCGCACCCGACACCCTGTATGCCGTCCAGCGCGGCCGCGAGGTGTTCGTATGCCGCGGCGCAGAGCTGCACGAACGCCTCGGATCCGACTCCGGCCTGCGGATCTTCTGGCAGGGCGAAGACCCCTTGGCCCTGTGGTCGCGCGACGGCGGCCGTACCGGCACCCTCCAGGTGCTGCCCGCGCAGGAGGACGCCGCGCGGTTCATCTCCACCGCCCAGGGCCTCACCGTCAACGACGCCCGGGCCCTGCTGTCCAACCACCCTGGCGACTGGCCCGGCCTGTTCGGCCCAGACGTCGACACCGACACCTTCGGCGCACTCATCGAATACGCCGCAACGCCGCGGCCGGACACCGACCCCGTCAACACCTCCCTCGAATCACTCACCACCTCACAGCCTCACGCCGCCGAGCAGGAGCCGACGACCAGCACCCTCGTGCGCGCCGAGCAGGCGGGGGAGTGGGCACTGGAAGTGCTCCACCCCACCCCCTTCCCGCCGGGACCGGAAGCCGTCCAGGCCGCCGACCGTCTTCTGTCCGACCTTGGGCAGTGGCTGGCCGAGCACCGCCCGCTGATCGAAGACGTCACGCCGTGGCATACCCAGGCCACCGAGGAAGCTCTTGCCGACGCCGCCGCGAGCCTGCCCGAACCCGGTGAGAACGGCGGACCGGCAGAGCACTGGCGCGCCATGTCCGAGGCCCACCAGCACCTGCTGCTCCTGCGCACAGAGCTGACCGACAACGGCGGGGCCCGCCCGCTGCACCCGGCCCTCACCCAGCTCACCACCCTGCTGCGGCACAGCGACAACTACCTCGCCCGCGCCGCTGCCCGAGGCATGCCCGAACTGCGCCGAGCCTCCCTGCGCAGTGCCGCCAAGAAGACCGCCTACACGAGCCCGCAACAGGCGGTCGCAGCCCTGGCAGGCCTGCAGGCCGCCTGGCGCGAGTGGGCCGAGGAGGTCGGCCCGCTCGACCAGCTCCCCTCAGCCGAGCGGCACTCCGTCATCGCGCTGTCCGCGCTGCTGGACCCGCCCAGGCCCGGCGCGACCCCGAACGGCTGGGTCGAGCTCCTCGACCAGGTCATCGGCATCACGCGCCTGCGCGCCGGGGAAGTCTCCGACCGCATGCTCGGCTGGCAGGCCCTGGACACTGTCGCGACGGACATGGGGCGGCAGTGGACCGCCACCATCGTCCACGAGCCCGACCACGCCGCGGCCGCCGTGCGCCAGAGCGGCATCCTGCAGCTGACACGGCCCGAACTGGACCCCGCCAATCCCCCTGCAAACCACAAGGACTTCACCGCCCGGCACAACTACCTCATCCGCCTCGCGCAGCGGGCGACGGAATCCGGCGCGCTGACGCCCGACGCGTCGGCCGGCGAGCGAACCCTGCTGCGCCTGCTGGAGCACCTGACCGGTGAGCACGGCGACCCGACCGCAGGTGTCTCCCCGGTTCTGCCCGCCCTGTGCCACCAGATCAGCGAGCTGACCCGGCAGGTCTGGCACGAGCAGTCCGAAGAGGGCCAGTTCGGCCACGGCGACCTGCTGATGACCCTGCACAGCACCGCGGCCCGGCACGCCGAGCGCACCCAGAGCCTCGTCGACGAAGCAGACCCGCAGCTCCAGCAGGAAGTCGCCGCCCTCACCGCGCAGGCCCGCACCGACGAACAGCTGCTGTCCACCATTCATCACCACGCCTCATCCACGGCCGAGGTGCCCCAGGCGCCGGCCCTGTGGGCGTGGCTGGAACAGCGCGAGCAGGACATGTCACCCCGCCTGCGGCGCGTCCTGCACAGCGACATCGGACCGACGGGCGACTTCGTCGGCCTCTTCGGCACCATGTCGCGCACCCTGCGCGAGGCCGCTCCCGCCCATGCACCGGCGCAGTTGAACCCGCTACCCGCCGCCGGCACCGAGCTTCCCGGCCGGTGGCAGCCGTGGGCCGAGCAGGTGGCCGCACTCGCGGACGCAGCCAGCAGCGACATCGACCTGCGCCTGCGTCTCACCGGCAGCCTCGGCGACGACGCGGACGACCTAATCAGCCGCTTCACCGAAGCACACCTCGCCGCCCACCAGGATGTCGTACCCGCAGGCTTGATCGAGCTGTACTTCGGCGCGGACGACGCGCCCACCACCGCCGCCGAACACCTGCACACCTACCTGGTCCGCGAAGTCACCGCGCGCCTGGATGCCGCATCGGCACCCGCGCCCGCCCCCGGGGCGCCGGTCCCGGCAGCCGCACTGGCCGCCTGGCATCTGGAGGACCCGCAGGGCATGGGCGAGGCCGAGGACCCCTACCCCGACCAGGCCTCCGCCCGCACCGGCCTCCTGCAACTCATCGCTGCCCTGGGTGCGTTCACCCGCACCTGGAGCGGACACCAGTACGTCAGCGAGAAGGCGCTCAAGGAGATCGCCGACGAAGCGGCCACCGAGCTCTGGCAGGACGCCACCGCCGAGCAGCTCGGTACCCGCCCCGACGCCGCGCGCTGGTGCGTGAAGCTCGTCGAACTCGCCCACGCCTTCCAGCTCCACCTCGAAGAGACCGAGGGCATCAACGAGTCCAGCATCAGCGCGCTGGCCTCGGCCGCCTACGAGCACGCAGCCCGCATGCACGTCACCACCGAAACCCTGGCCACCACCGGGGAGGAGAGCTGGCCGAGCGGAGCCGAGGACGCAGAGCAGCAGCGCGCCCGCGCCCTCGCCCAGACCATCGCCGAGCACCTTCCTGCATCCCAGCTGATGCGCGCCGCCGGCTCCGCGACTTGGGACGAGACCGTCACCTACACCGCCGCCGAGCTGTACGCGCTCGCCCTGCGCACCGGCGCTGAGACTCCGGTCTGGGACAACGGGGTCCTCAGCGTCACGGGAAGCGACAGCGAGCCGCGGATCTTCACCCCGGTGGGGGAGACGTCCGGCGACACCATGCGCCTGGCCATGCGCCGTCCCATCGGCGCCCCGCTCGAAGAGCACGCCCAGGCCTTCGAAGCCACCCTCACCGAGCCGATCACCATCGCGACAGAACTCGATGAGGTCGGCGCGGCGCTCAACACGCTGCACAAGGACGCGATGCGTCACCTGCGAACCGTCCTCAAGGACAACGAGCAGATCAACGCCTTCGACCAGGCCCTGCCCTTCATCGGCGGCGCGGGCAACTGGCACCGGCAGGCCGCCCAGGCCAAGGAGCTGGCGAAGGCTGCCGCCCGGACGCGCCATGCCGTCGAAGAAGCGATCGGACGGCACAGCCAGCACCACACGACACAGCCCGCCCACCACGCACTGCGTCTCATCGAGCAGGCCGCAGACCAGCTCGCCGACCACCTGGTGCCCGACGGCACCGGCACCACCGGCGAGACCTACCCGGTGCACGACATGCAGCAGGACCAGGAACGCATCACCGCGCTCGCCTACCTCCTTGACCACCTGCCCTTCGACGACAACATGCCGGCCGACGCGGGCCGGGTCCTCCAGGCGGCGCTCCGCCTGCGCGACGGGCACCGTGACGTCGGCGGACTTGCCGGGGAGATGCACCGCCACCACAAGATCGCGGCCGTCGCCAAGACCGTGCTCAACAACAGCGGAAACCAGCGCGCCTTCTTCGCGCTGGCGCTGCACAACCTGGCGCGCTACTACGTCGACCGGCTCGGCCGCCACCTGCTCACTCTTCCCACCGACGGCACCTCCGCCGACCGCGTACCCGACCCCGGCACACCGGTCACCGACGCGATACCCGTCCCGCGCGGCGCCCAGCCCTACGCCAGTGCCGCGCAGGGCCTCGCCGCGCAGGAGAACCTCCTGGAACTGGTGCGCACCGCGGTGCTGGATGGCCAGCGGCCCCTGACCACCGGCCATGCCCCCATCGTGCTGGCCGCGTTGATGCAGGCCCGTGAGCACGGCATCGTCTACAGCGACCACCGCACACTGGCCGCGTTCACGGAAGAGGTACGAGGCCAGGCACACCTGCACCGCCTCGACAAGATCGACGACGCGAGCACCCTGGAGGCCGCAGCCCAGGCCGCGTCCCAGCACGCCGGGAACCTGGCCGCCACCGAGCGGGACGCCGATCCGCGCCTGCACCTCGCGCTGCTGGAACTGCGCCGCCGGGCCGAGAACGATGCCGAGCTCGCCACCCACACCGAACCCGAAGCCGATCCAGAGACCGCCCGGCAGGCCGTAGCCGACTGGCTATACGGAACCGCGTGGCAGCACGAGTTGCCCGCCGAGCAGACCACCCTGCTCAGCGACGTCATCGCCCGCAGCGGGGGAGACGTTCTGGGCGAAGGACCCCTCGCCGCCTGGTGGAAGACCCTGCAGGCCACCCGCCCCGCCGCCGTCACCACGGCCCTGCGAAACGAATTCCCCGGCGGCACGGTGCGCCGGTCGATCACCGCGTTCCGCAACCGGCGCGCCCCGCTGCTGGACCAGATCGAACAGGTCTTGGCACTGGACGCGGTCCGCGAGAAGCTCGCCAGCCCGCACACCGACGACCTCGGCGCGGCGGCCCTGCGCTGCCCGGCACGCATCCTGGCCCGCGACGAGAAGCTGGACCGGCGCGAGGACGCCTACCGTGCCACCCTCGACGTGGCCCGGGCCGCCCGCTACCTGGCCGAGCGCGCCGCTCACCACCAGCTCCCGGACGCCGACCAGGTAGTCATCACCACCCTGGCGGCATCCGCACAGGAGCTGGCAGCCGACTGGATCGCCTCCGCCGACGAGCCCCGGATCTTCCCCGACGGCGAGCAGGCCCCGCTGTGCCCGCCCTCCCCGGCCACCGCCCCCATCGGCACCGTCACCACCGCCGAACGCGCCCTGGCCCAGGTTCTGGACGACAGCGGGCTGGTGCCCGCCGCATGGGGCGGCGGCGGATACACGCTGGCGCCGAACCTGGACGGCACCGTCGCCATCACCATGACGATGATGCCGTTCGAGGCACCCAACGAGCGCGATGCCCGCATCTGGAGCCTGCACGCCCTGGGCTGGCAGCCCGTCACCGTCGACGAGGACAACCCGCGCAGCGCCCACCGCGGCGAGGCCCGCCACGTCACCGTCACCCCGCCCCGCGGCCTGGCCGCCGAACGCCACCAGCTCGCCACCGAAGTCCACGCGATCCTGGACGCCCACCGCCGGCGCACCGACCCCACCGAGACCTTCCAGGTGCGCACCGCCACCGAACAGGACTTCCCCGGCGCCAGTGCCGCCACGGCCGTCATCGCGACCGGACGCATCACCCTCGGCTCCGACCTCAAGCGCGCCGGGTACACCACCGAACGCCTTGGCGCGCGCGGCGTGGTGGTGCGCTGGCCACAGGGCGCGGTCCCGATCGGACCCAACAGCCCCGCCCACAACACCCGGCCCGCCACGGTGCGCCTCACCGCCGTCAAGGCTGCCCTGCAACCGCTGCGCGCGCAGCTCACCACCCTGCTGTTCGCCGTACCGGACCGGCACCCCGACCTCGACGACCTCGCCGGGCTGGACGCCGAGCTGACCGCGCTCGACGAGGACTTCCCCCTGGCCAGCAACCCTCCCGGCGTCCTGGACCAGTCGGCCCGCAGCCACACCCTGCAGCGCACCCCCGCCTACCGCCTGCTCGACCTCCTGAAGCGCGAGGGCGCACGCCGCAACGAGGACCTCGAGCGTGCTCTGGTCGAGGCACACGGGCAGGGCGCCGACCGCTTCGTCCGCGGCCTCGCCTCCACGCTGCAGCGCCTGCTGGACGCATACGCCAGCGGCCGGGACGATGTAGCCCGTACCCGGCTCGCCAACCCCCACCCCACGTGGGAAGAGGAACAGCGCACCCGCGGCCACGCACCCACCCCGGCCGCCCAGCCGACGGCTGGCCCCGCGCCGTCCAGCGATACGGCGGGCGCCGAGCACGACACAGTCCCCGACGACGACCAGCAAAGGGTCCTTTCTCCGGCCGCGGGCGCCCCTGCTACCCGCGAAACCGGGGAGTCGGTGCGTCCCTACTCGAGCGCGAGGGAATGGCGCGACCACCTTGCCGAAGTGCCCGTGTCGCCGCTGCATTGGGACGCGGACCACGACTTGGCCGAGGCATTCCGAGCGGCCGACCCGGTCGCACATGCACTGCTATTCACCACCGGGCTGAACGACCTTGCCCTGCATCCGGGCGAGGTACCGGCCCCGCCTGAGGTCACCATCCCCTACGCGTTCCAGCTCGCCGACGCCGCCGACACGCTCGCTGCGTTCCTCACAGACCAGGGCGCATCCGAACACGCCCGGCAGCAGGCCACAGCATGGGCTGCCGTGATGCGGCAGAGTGCACAACGACTGCAGCAGACTGCAGCGGACGGCCACTGGAAGCACCTGTCCGCCTCCCTGCCCCAGGGAGTCCCGCCCGGCGCCCGGGAACGCAACGCCCGCCGTACGCAGCGCGCCACACGCTCACACGGGTTCACCGCAGATCCCTGGCGCCTGTATGCCCCCGCGAGTGGCACCGACGCCGGGCCCTGGGAGGGACACGACGTCACGCACACCGCGAGGTCACTGATTGCGGCCGGGGCCCTGGCCTACACCGACACCGACGGCACGGTCGTCGTCGACATCCCGGCCCATCCGGGTGCGGTACGCACGCACCGCCTGGTCTTCACCCCCCTGGATCCTCAGGCAACCCTGGACCACCTGGCGACGCTGCCGCGGTTCGCCGCCAGCGCCGACGGCGCCCGCTTCGAGCTCCTCGACGACCTCCTCGACCACCTTCGCTCCGACAGCCCGGAGCTGGCCGAACCCGGTCAGAGCGCCCTCGCCCCCAACCGGGCCGCACACCTGAGGGCGATCGCCGACTCCGGCAGCCTGGCCCTGACCCCCAGCGGCAACCTCGCCGTCTACGAACACCCCGGCGACCGGCAGTGGCACGTGGCACTGCCCGGTCCGATGGCCGACCTTCCCGGGGCCCCGGCCCTGGCCGACAAGCGCACCGCCCTGCGGTTCGCCGCCCGCGTCGAAGCGGTCCTGGCCGGCCCCTCCGAGACCGCCTTCCCGTTCACCTCGCCCCTGGCCGGACACGTCGCCCGCCTGTGGCGCACCAGCTCCGGTGACACCGTCGAGGAGGTGGTGCACGCAACAGCGGTCGAAGACGGGCATCTGCCGGCCGACACAGAGAACGACGGTGAAGCCCGGCGCACCCGGCAGGACACCGAACTCGCCGCGGGCTACAACACGATCGCCACCATCCGGGACCTCACCCCCGGCGACCGGATCAGCTTCCGCCACCAGGTCACCGCGACCGACGTGGCCGACAGCCGCCTGCGTGGCGCGACGGCGCCCGCCGTGGGGGAGTGGGTGACCGTGCGGGGCACCGTCACCACAGCCCCGAACCTGCGCGAACGCACCGACGACCATGGCCAGCCCATCGACCTGCACAGGGTCATCAGCCTGGACGACGCCACCTGGATCGACCACCAAGGACGCAGCGGACCCGCGTCCTGGATCCATGGACCGGCGCCCCGGCACCAACTGCGGCGCCACGCCCGCATGCCTCATCTCCTGCAGGAACGAGCCACTGCGTTCCTCAACCGACTGCCCAACAACCCGGCGCCGGACGGCGACGCCGATCGCCGCCTGTTCAAGAAGGTGCAGCCCAGCGCCCCCAGGCGCCTGGCTCAGGACGCCCTGACCCGGCTGGCGCAGGGCGTCAGCTACAGCGGCGATCCCTCCCAGGACCTGCACCTGATCAGTGACCTGCTCCGCGACTTCGACAAGCGTCTGGGAACCGGTTCCGGTTCCTACGCCCAGACACGGCAGCACGCGCGACAGTTGGCGGACGACATCACCGCGGCCGCCGACCTGTACCCGCCCGGCGAGAGGGCTGCTCGGGGACGCGGCCGCCACGGCTGGGACCTTGTCTACCCCTGGGAGTTGCAGCCCGGTGACGAGGTCTGGGCGGACGGCTTTGAGAGCTCCACCTCGCAGCGCACCAGCAACGTCCACGGCCGCGTCACCGCACCAGGCAGCTTCACCGCCGCCGGCGACAGGCTGAGTGTCTTCCCCAGCCGGTATGGCAAGGGACGCAACTACACGCTCGCGCACACCATGAGCCGCCCGTTCCATCAGGTGTACGTGCCGTTGACCGGGCTGGTCGAGCGGGCGCCGCGCCTCCTGCGGCTGCCAACGTCGCCCGACCGAGCGCACCACCCCGACAACAACAACCTTCCCGCCGCTGCCCCAGCACCTGCGATGCAGCCGCAGACAGCACTGGCCGCCCAGGCACAGTCCGGTGCCAGCCCTACGGGCGAAGCACCCTCCGGCCCTGCCGCCGGGCCCGGCGAGGGCCAACGCAGCGGCCACGACCAGCGGGCCGCCGAGCCGCTCTCCGGGGACGGCGCCGGCCCCGGCACTCCGCCGCCCCCCGCACCTGGCGGCAACGACGAGGCCGACCAGCCTGCCGAACAGCCGGGAGACAAGCAGCCGCAGGCCACGGCCTTCACCCACTTCAAGGAGAGCAGCGCGCCGCGCCGCGCTCTCAACGACGCCATCCGGGCAGTGGCCCGCACTTCCCACTTCAAGCGACAGGCCACTCAGCCAGGTCCCGAGACAGCGCTGCGCGAGGCCCTGGATACCTTCCGTCGGGTCTCCCTGCGTGACCCCCACGACTTCCACGCCGCCGTCGAAGCTGTCCACGCGGCCGTCACCGCCGTGCAGAGCGCCTGGTCGGACACGACGGTGCCCGACGATGCGGCACAGGCTCTGGCCGAGCTGGTGCAGGCAGCCGACTCCTTCACCGCCACCACGGACGCCTGGGAGCCCCTCTTCGACAACGCGCCGCGCCCCACCGGTGCGCAGGCACAGGCGGCCCCCGCTTCCGTGCCCACAGGCCCGGAGTCCGACAGCCCTGCCGCACCGGCGGGTCTCGAGATCGCTGACTGGGCTGTGCCCGGCATCTCCCTCGCCCAGCAGCACGCCGTCATCCGAACCATGATCGACGCCTACGGAGTGCTCGCAGTCGGCGAGCCGGGATCAGGACTCGCGGCATTCGTGCGGCGGATGGACGACCCCGCCCAGTGGCACGCCTGGCGCGAGGAGCTGGTCGGCTCCGGCCGCGGCATCTGGCTCGGAGGACCCAACCTCCCCGAGGACCTGCGCGCCCTGGGCCGGCTCGACCCCGCACCCGACGGCATCCTGATCACCACCGAAGGAAGCCGCACCTGGCCCACAGTCCGCATGGTGATGCGCTGGGAGGAACTGTCCGCCTGGATTCAGCTGGGGCTGAGCGACCAGGCGCGCCGCGAACTCCTCGACGCCGACGAGGAGTACGTCACCGCCCTCGCCGTCACCCCGGACAGCAGGGCCGACCGGACCCGTCTTCGCAACGCCGAAGCGACGATCTGGGACGCTGTGCGAGCCTCCGGCGCCCCGACCCCCCAGGACCTCGCCGCGTCCTGGAACCGCTACCTGGCCCCCGCCGCACTGGAAGCGGACTCGCTGTTCGACCTGGAGCCCACCTCCCCCCAGGACGGCCCCTACACCAGCCTCGAAGAGTTCACCCGCGCCACCACGGACATGATCACCGCGGCATGGGCGCTGGCCGCTCATCCGCAGTGGCCGGCCACCGACCCGCGCACCTCCCAACTGCGCGAGGCGATGGCAGCCGTGCGGGCCTTGAGTCCCAGCACGCCCTCTGAGGTCGTCCGACCGATCCTGATGCTGGCCCGCGCCACCCAGAACCCTGCCCTTCGGGAAGTCCTCCCGGCAGAGCTGGATCCCGTCTTCACCGCGCTCGCCGACCAAGCCCGACAGCACGCCGACAAGACGGCCGCCACCGCATGGAGCGAAGCGTGGCGGCAGGTATTCCCCACCGCGATGGAACCCTGGTACGAGGACCCGTTCCTCATGCCGCGCCTGGGCTACCCCGACCCGCGCCAACGCCCCCTCGCAGCACTCCCCATGGAGGAGCTCGGCGACTACGAGGCATTCGGCAACCAGACCTACGAGCAGACCACCCGCCCCGGCAACCCTGACCGGCTGTGCTACCGCGTCCCGGGCACCGACGACTACACCGTCGTGCAGGAAGCCATCTGGAGCGGCCCCGCCTACACCCTGCGCACGCCCGACGACACCATCGTGGCGACCCTCGTCAAGGAGGGCTCGGGCTGGCACACCGTGATGGGACAGCACCTGCCCGGCAACACCACCCAGCCGCTCACCATCCTGCCCCCACAGCCGTACGGGTCGGACAACTTCCACCACGCGGTCCTCAACGCCCTGCGCGTCTGGGCCGAGGAGAGCGGCGAGCCCCTGCCCGGCCACACCACCTACCCCGACGCGATGCGCGTGTCCTGGGCCTTCGCCGAACTCGAACCCGGTGCCGCCGCACTGCGCATCGCCGCACGCCACACCTGGCCGCTCACCTGCACCCAGCAGCCCGCCCTCACCCGCGTCCTGGATGCCCTCGACCAGGTGCAGGCGCACGACCGGATCCAGCTCGACGACAGCCAGATCCGCACCAAGGCCGACGCCATCGAGCGCCTCGCCCCTGCCGTGGCCGCGCTGCGCACACAGCTCGAGAACGAGCAGCAGCACTCCAGCGACCTGTACGGGCTGGTGCGGGTGCTGTCCGGACACGTCCACGAGATGCCCGAACGGCTGCGCACCTTCGTCGACAGCCGCACCATCCCCGCACCCGAACCTGCACCAGTTGCTACGCCGACGCCCGAGACGGCGGCCCCGGCATCGGAGGCCTCGATGACCACCACCCCCACATCCGGCGATGACATACCGGTGACGGAGGGAGGCGTCTGGGAGCCCGACTACCCGGTGCCCGCCACTGTCGGCGAGCTGTGGAGGACCGCCCGGGCCCGCGGGTGGAGCATGACTCGCGAAACCATCTCTGGCAGCTACAGCACCGACCGGTTCAAAGTCATTCTGGAGGCCCGCACGACCGTCGGACACTGGAAGTTCGGCCTGGAATGGGGGCTGCGAAAGGGGCGGTACGCCGCCGACAAGGAGCGGTCCTGGGCCTGGTGGCCCGACGGTCGCACCGGACCGCGCGGTGGCGAAGTACATCCGACCGTGGCCGATGCCCTCAACGCCATGGCCCGCTACGCGGCGATCTCCGCACCCGCCGAGGAGCCCGGAGTCCCCACTGAGCAGGCGGTTGCGGTCGAGCAGACGGCTGCCGTCCCGATGGCTGCGGCCGAACCGGACACGAGCGCCGGTCTGCCCTTCGACGCGCAGGAAATCGCGAGCATGCCTGGCTACTGGTGGCGGCTGGAACCGCCGCGCGAGGGTGACCACGACGATGTCGAACGCATCACCGTGGGCCACGGCACCGAGCGGGTCGGCCACGGGCACGGCTCCGACAGCTCGGACAACACGGCCAAGTGGAAGATCGTAGTCGGCACCGACTCCATGCCCGGCGAGCGCACCCCGTTTGCCACTGCCAGGAAGATCGCTGAACGTCACCACGCACTGGAGGAGGCCGCCCGCCTCACCGGGCCCCGTGACGCAGAGACGGTGTGGATCCACCATGAGCGAGAGCACGGCAAGGAGACCCGCACCTACGTCTTCGGTGTCGCCGCAAGCGACAGGGACGTCGTGGCGGCTCTGGAAGCAGAAGACTTCATCCCTATGCCGAGCGCCGGCGCCTGGGTCCAGCGCAAGGGCACACGCCCGGAGACCCGGGCCTACAAGACGGGCCTGTTCGTACGACGCATGCTCAAGCATGGTCGCTCCATCGCCGTCCACTACAACCGTGATGGTGCACCCGCCGACACCACCCTTCCCGAGCTCGACGACGGGCGGCGCGGCGCACTCGACTCCCTCAGCCAGGGGGAGCGCAGGGACTGGAGCCCGATCGAGTTCCAGACCGGGGACCAGGTCCTCCTGAAGGGCTCGCACACTTGGTGGCACACCGTCACCGACGTCCAGCCCCGGCAACTTGCCGTTGAGCTGGAGACCGTCGTATACGGCGATGTCCTTGCCCGCCGACGCGGCCAAGACCTGCTCACCGCCAGCGACCCGGTCGGTGAGATCACCACCGCCCGCCCCGGATCCATCAACCTGCGCGGCGAGGCCCCCGAGGTCCTCGAAACCGAACAGGCACGGCTAGAGCTGCCGCTGGCCGACCCCGCGCACGCTCCTTTCGTCGAAGCACGCCAGGCCCAGATCGCGACCGAGCGGGAGCGGGTCTCGGGCAACCTCGGAGCCACCGAGAAGCGGCGGGCCCGCCTGCAGTCGGTCCTCACCAACAAAAAAGCGCTCAAGGAGCACGGCGGCAAGCTGCTGGCCAATGAGTGGGGCGAGCCCCTCGGAGCGGTCGTCAAGAAGGAGTCCATCGAGAACCTGCCGCGCATGAACAGCGCGTACAAGTGGTTCTTCATCGACTTGGACGGCAATCCACTGTTCCCCCTGGACCGCAAGGGCGCGGCCCAGGGCGACGCGATCCGCCGCGAGGAACGTCTGCACACCAAGGCACCGGCCGGCTGGCGGCGCAGCAACTGGAGCCAGGTGGAGGCCGGCACCGTCATCCGCCTGCCCGAGACCGAGGAGAAGGGCCTGACGCCGGAGAACTGGTCCGAGCCGCTCACGCTGATCGCCACCCACCGCGGCGCCGACGGCTCCCTCACGGTAGAAGGCACCCGCGACGGACAGACCATCCAGCGCGAGTTCAGCCGCGTCGACGCTCTGCCGGGCCCGCTGCGGGAGGCAACCGGGACCTGGGCGGTGCGCCCCGAAACCGTCGTCGCCCGCGCCGCCCGCCCCGCGCTGCTCGAGGCCCTGCGGCACACCCACCCCAACGTGGTGCTCCCCGGCAGCAGCCTCGAACTCGCCGACGCGCTGACAGCCATCCGTCGTGCGGAGGAGGCGCTCTACGAACGGCCCACCCCCATCCCCGTCCTGCGCGAGCAGATCACTGCCGCCCGCGACGCTGCCGCCCGACTGGCGGCCGATGCAGAGCGGACCGGGTGGTCGGAGGTCGCCAAGCGGGCACAGGCAGCCAACGCGGTGGCCCAGCACTGGGCCGACGCCTTCGAGGATGTCGAAGCCACGGCCCAGCGACTTCAGGGAGCCAGCACCGCACCGGAGCCTTCTGCAGCTACCCCCTCCGCTGACCTGCAGGCCATGAAGCAGGAGCCAGCTGGCCAGCCTTGGACGCAGATGCGCCGCGAGGACTTCGGCAGCGCCCCGGCCTCCGAGGCCGCGCAGTCGGCCGGGCTTCCGGAAAGACAGATGCAGCTCGGTGCAAAGACGCAGGACCAGCCCCCTCTGTCCGATTACGACGCGCTCCGCCTCGGCGGCCGCGCCCTTGCCACAGAACTGGCATCTCGCGCCACCCTCGCTGATGCGGTGACGTACGACGATCTGCGCGCGGTGCTGCTGGACGGTGCCGCCATCGGGCACATCCGGCCGGACGGCGAGGGCTGGAGGCCGCATGGCGTCGACGCGGAAGACCGTGGCGAGCTCTTCGAGAGCCAGACCGGTGCCATCGCCTGGGCCGTCGCTGCCTTCGACCGCCGGCAGTCCGAGCCGCCGTCTCCTGACGCCGACGTTGAGCCCGAGCAGCCCCTCCGGCAAGAGCAGGAACAGGACACCGCCCAGCAAGCCCCGGCAAGCTCAGGAGAGAAGGCGCACGGGGCGGTCAGTATCGACCTGGCCTCCAGCTCCCTGTCTGCCTGGGACGCCATGCGACTCCACGGCGAGGAGACGGCCCAGGCCCTGCTGGACCGGGCCACGGTGGGAGACCTGCGGGCCGATGGACACCTGATGCGTGCACCCGTCCTCCTGGACGGCCAGGTCGTCGGCTCCATCGTCACCAGGCCCTCCGGCGGGTACGCCGCCACGACCATCGACAACTGGACAACCAAGGACCCCTACGAAACCCCGACCGGAGCGGTCGCCGCAGTCGTCCGGGCCTACGACATCTGGGAAGACACCCGCGAGGAACGCGAGGCACGCCATCGCGAATTCGCCCTCGACCAGGAACCGGCCGTACCGGCGGGCGAACTGCCCGACGGTGCCACACCCGTGCCCCGCCACCCCGAATACCACGAGGTCAGGGACTTCCCCGGCGTTGTGGTGTACGGCCCGGACCGCAACAGGATCGGCTCGGTCGATACCCGCACCTACGGCCAGGGCAAGCACAGGACCCTGTACGGCGATAGCCCGCTCAAGGGGAAGGACACCATCGAGCAGTCGGTCCGTCACCTGGTGGAAGCCCACATCTTCCTCCACGACCAGCCCAACCAGCAGCTCTGGACGGATGTCTGGATCGAGCACAACCACGAGCACACCTACGTGTGGGGAGCCGCCGAGCAGTACCGGGAGCTCGCCTTCGCGCTGGAGCTGGCCAGCGGCCCGCAGGGATTCAACCGCCGCGTCGTGGACGGCCCCCACCGGCAGCACGGCACCGATTGGCATGCCCTCCCGTCGAACTACTCCTACGAGACCCGCACCCAGAAGCTCGACACGCTGCGTCAGATGATGGCCCGACGAGGACGTGACATACCCGTCTTTGAGAGCCTGGAGGCCAAGCAGGCGGCTTTCGCCGGCGACCCGACCCCCGTCGACCCGCAGGACTTGCGCTTCGCCGCGATCCCCGACTCCGAACCGGGCTCGGCCTTCAACACCACCGCCGAGGTCCGCAAGATCCTTCGAGACATCACGAGGCTCCACAGCACCGGACTGCGCTACAGCACGGCCTGGTACCGCATGACGAAGACGCTGGGGGTGGAGGGGCGTCACGACGCACGGCGCCTGAACGCCGCGATCGACGCCGTGCGGGGCGAGGAGCTCTTCACCGTTCCACAGCCGCTGGCACTGGCGCGCACGGTGGAGCTGGCGCGTGCCGCGCGTGCGGTCGCTGACCGGCTGCGCGACGAGAACACCCCGGCTCTCCACCGGCGGATCGAGGAACTTGCCAGCCTGGCAGAGCCGCTGGCTGCGCGTACTCTCACCACGGCTGAGCGCCCGATGACCTGGCAGGCCGTCTTCAAGACTCCGGTCGCCGACGACTCCGCGCTGGGGTCCTACCAGCGGGCGTATGCGCAGGTATGGGCCCAGTGGTGGACGATCGTCAGCTCCGGCTACGACCTCACCTCCACAGCAGGTAGGGCCCTCCAGGCCGTCCTGCTCGGCGACCAGCTCCCCGCGGAAGCCGCCAGCGTCGAAGACGCTGTCCGGGGACTGACCGCTCTGCACGCCGCGGCGAGCGACCTGCAGAGGGTCCTGCTAGACAACCCTGACCTGTCCCATCCGCAGATCCAGTCCGCTGTGGCCGAGATCGCTGCCATCGCCCACAGCAGCCTGCCGCAGGAGCCTGGTGCCGACGCCACTTCGCAGGCCGCACCTGCCACCGAGAAGCTGCCCCAGTCGGTGGCCGCCGCTGTCGCGGGAGAGCAGACGGCGTCGGAGGCCGGGGTGCAAACTCCCGTCGAGCCCGACACAGCGGCCCTGCTGGCTGTGTCCGGCCCGGTGCCCGTGGCCGATGCGCAGGCCGCAGCCGTCTGGGAGGCGTCCAACCCGCGGCCCGCGCAGCGCCTGGCCGTCTTCCGCGAGCGCACCAACGTGATCGTGACCGGCACAGAGAAGGGCGAAGGCGATGCCGAGCTGCGGGATTGGCTCAAGAACAAGCACTTCTCCTACATCCAGGAGGCGGGCCGCTGGGAGTCCAACCATGGCGGCTGGCGGAAGAATCCGAAGACGAACATCTTCGCGGCCCGCCTCGAAAAGGACACCCAGGCCCGCATCAACGTCCTCGACGTCCAGTGGCAGCAGACGAGGGACCGGCTCGGGCAGGCACTGACCCCCGAACTGCGCGCCGAGTACGAGCAGAAGGCTCTGGCGGCCGAGACGAACACTCTCACCGCCCAGCAGCGCGCGATCGTCACAGCCGCCCAGAACGGCCTCAACGTGGCCGTCCAGGCCTTGGCCGGCACCGGAAAGACCAGCACGATGGTCGCCCTCGCCCGGCGCATGCTCAACCGGCGCATCACCTACCTGGCCTTCAACTCCGCCAACGCCGTCGACGCCCGGCAGAAGTTCGCGGGCCTGCGGCACGTCAGTGTCTCCACCGCCCACTCACTCGCGGCCCGGGACCTGATGTCTACCGACCTGGCCCAGAAGGTCCAGGAGGGCAAGGCAGACGGCGGAGTTGGCCCCAACGGCAATGCGGACTGGGCCGAGTTCCTCGGGGTGCGCTCCCACCCCGCCTCCGACGGCGGCGACGACCTCGCCCCGGAGGACATCGTCGTCCTCATCAAGGAGACCATCAAGAACTTCCGCAACAGCGACGCCGACGTGCTCGACCTGACCCACGTGCCCGACGTCGACCACCCGCTGCTCGACATCGCCGCCCGGCGCAGCCGGCTGCGCCGAGACGTCCTGGAATACGCCCGGGACGCATGGGCCGACAAGACCGATCCGGACAGCCGGGAGGTGAACTTCCACCACGACGACTACCTGAAGATCTGGGCGCTGTCGCGGCCGAAAATCCACGCCGACACGATCATTTTCGACGAGGCCCAGGACATCAACCCCGTCCTGCGCAAGGTCGTGTACGACAACATGCGCCCCGCCCAGGGCCCGGCCGCGCAAGTCGTCATCGTCGGTGACCCCAACCAGGCCATCTACGCCTTCCGCGGTGCGGAAAACGCGCTCAAGGACTGGCCGGCCGACATCGAGTTGCCACTGAACAAGTCATGGCGGTTCGGCCCCGAGGTCGCCGACATCGCCAACGTCTTCCTCAAGCTGCTCGGCTCTCCCTACCTGATGGAGGGCAACGACGCCATCAGCACCCCCATCGGCCCCATCGACACCCCCAACGCTGTCCTGGGCCGCAACAACACCGGCGTGGTCGCCGCAGTCCTCGACGCCCTGGAAGAGGGCCGCTCGGTGCACATGGTCGGCGGCGGTGACGAGCTGCAGCGCATGGCCGAGGGCGCCAAGGAACTGCAGGAGAAGGGCAAGACCCGCAAGCACCCCGAACTGGTGTCCTTCCGCTCCTGGAAGCAGGTCCAGCAGTACGTCGACAAGCACGACAGCGCCCGGCAGCTCAAGAGCTTCGTGCGCCTGGTCGACGACCATGGCGCGGACACGCTCATCGACATGGTCGGCCAGCTCACCGAGAACGCGGACGACGCCGACCTCATCGTCTCCACAGCCCACAAGTCCAAGGGCTTGGAGTGGGCATTGGTCCAGGTCGGCACCGACTTCCGGGGCCCCAAGACCAGCACCGAGCCGGGCCAGGACATCACGCTGCCCGAGGACGAGGAACTGCGCTTGGCCTACGTCACCGCCACCCGCGGTATGCGCGGTCTCGACCTCGGATCACTGGACTACGTGGAAGATCTGCGCGCTCTTGCCGACGAGCGCTACACCTCCCGAGGAGAAGCAGTGTCCGACGGCACTCCCTCGCCGCCCCAACCGACGCCCGTCGACACGACCCCGGAGCAGACTCAGCAAGGCGAACCTGCTGCCGGGAGCCAGGAAGCACCACAGCAGGACACTGCTGCTCCCGAGCGGACCGCATTCGAGGCCATGAAGCCTGCCGAGGCGGCCAAGCTGGCCGCTTCCGACGGCACCCTGTGGTGGGGAGGCAAGGCCGCGAGCCGAAAGAAGGCGAGCACGCAGCCGGTCCTCGTCCGCCTCAAGTTCGGGCCCCGCGGGGTGGTCGACGTCGAGGACGCCGCGACCGGCGAGAACATCGAGCGTATCCGCACCGGCACACCGTTCTTCGCCGCTTCGCCCGCGGTCCCCCAGACGGCGCCGCCCGCCGGCGGCCTCGCAACTGGTGAGGACACCACACCCACCGCCGGACGCGAGCCCGCAGCGGATGCCGCCCCCGCCGACTCACCCGCCGCTACGGAGCAGCGGCCGGCCGCAGACTCCCCGCCGTTCCGTGTCAGCGCCCGGCCTACGGACGCGGGCAGGCGCTGGACAGTCGTGGACCGTGCCAGCGGAGAAGTCGTCTGGATCCGCCACCAGGGCGGGGAGCCCTTCGAAGCGGTCTTCGCGGACAAGGACGACGCCGAGCGCATCCGCAACAGTCTCACCCTGGCGCCCGAAATGCGCGTCCCCGCTCCCGAGCACGCACCCTCCACCCCGGATACGGCTGGCAAACAGCCCGGCGCCGCCTTGGCCCCGATCCTGGGCAAGGTCATCGCCAAGGAGAGCCGGGGCACCGCCCAACTGATCAAGGTCCAAGTCGGCGAAGGCACCGCCACCCGCGTCTTCGTGGCCTGGGACCCCGTCGGCGGTCACCAGGTCGAGCTCGGCCAAGCCGCGTTCCTCTCCGGCACGCTCGGTGCCGAGGTCCATTTCAACGGACGCGTCGAGACGCCCGTCGAGGGCGGCACCGTGGAAGGCGAAGAGGTCGCGTACGACCGTCGCCACCGCACTCAGCCCGCTCCCCAGGGATGGATATCCGCCGACCCGAGCGCCCAGCCCGACATCGAGGAGGGCCAACGTGTCCGTGTCCTCGATCCGCACCACCCCGCGCACGCCACCGAAGGTCAGGGCACTCAGCTCTACAGCACCGTCACCGTAGAGCTGGCCGACGGCACGTACTACATCGGCACCACGCCGGACGCACGCACCCTGGACTTCACCCGCGACCAAGTGATCGCGGTCCCGGCCACCGGCACTCCCGAGCAGCCGCAGTCCCAAACGGCCCCAGCCCCCGAGCTCGCCACAGACCCGGACGCCGCGCTCGACGTCCCGGTCCCTCTCCTCTCGCGGCTGCAGGGACCCGAATTCCCCTACCCCCGGCGAGCCGACCGCTGGACCGTAGACGAACTGAAGCCGCGGGAGGACGGCACCCGCATCGAGGTCTTGCTGCGCAAGAGCGGCGAGTGGGCCCAGGCCGCCTGGGTCGGCCCGCACAACCTGCGGGACGAGCGCGGGCACTACCACGGTCTCGAAGAAGTCCTGGCATGGCGGGACGGCACCCAGCTCGTCACCCTGCTCGACCGTCCCGAGCGCCTGCCGCGCCCAGGCGCGGCGGCCCCCGTCCTGGTGCAGGAGTCCGCTCCCAAGCCCCCGCTCGTCTCTCGCGCGCCGCAGAGCATGAAGCGCGCCGAGCTCGAAGCCAGTGCCGCGGCCCTGGACCAGTGGCTCAACGCGTACGCCGCACACGAGGACAGTGGCGCGAGCGTCCGCGCCGTCGAACAGCGCGACACGATGCGTGCCGAGCTGACGCGCCGCAGCCGACAGCAGACGGACGCAGAACAGCTCGGCGGCCCTGCGGCCTTCCGCCGGGACCTGGCCGCACTCACCGTGGAGCCGGCCGACGCCAGTGGCATCCAGGACGTCACGCGCAACGGCGCTCTGCTCGGCACGATCGTGGCGAGCCCGGAGGGCTTCCACTTCGCCGCTGACGGCCAGCTGGCCCTGGCCGAGGGCACGGCCTACGCCAGCCCTGAAGGCGCCGCGGTCGCGCTCAGCCGGTTCGTGGCCGGTGTCCCCGAGGACCAGCCTCTGTCCGAGCGCGGCACCGCGCCTGTTTCGGTCCCGGCCCCGCGCTTCGTCCTCACCAAGGAGGACAAGCAGGCCTACCCGGGTGCCGAGCCGAACATGCTGCTCAAGGCACACCTGAGCGGGGCCGTCCGATACAAGGCGGATCCAGATCAGCGCAGCCAGCGGATGATGATCGAGCTGTGCCACAAGCACGGCAAGCCCGAGGCCGGGACGCACCTCAGCTCGGGCGGCCGCCTTGCGATCATCACGGTCGCCCCCGACACCTACGAGGTCCGTGCCCCCGACCGGCTTACCCACGTCCTCGGGCCCTGGGGCAAGAAGCTCGAGACGCGCGAGCGTGCCCACCGCGTCGCGGACGCCCTGGAGAGCATCCGCGATGCACAGGGCCAGCCGTTTCCGTGGGACATGGAGAACCCCACGTTCCGGGCTCTGCAGCTCAAGGCCATGCACTGGCGCGACGAGCACGGCCGCGACATCGAGCAGGCGATCTTGTATGCCCTGGTCACCCAGGGCCTCGACGAGCGCGACGGCCGGTACGCGAAGGCGTACTTCGAGAGGACCGGCCAGCGGCTGAGGGGACCTGCGCGGCCCGCCCCCGCTCCCCGGCCGGTGCCCGAGCACACCGACCCGTCCATGCCGGGGCCGGACGCCTTCGAGATCACCACGGTCAAGAAGCTCGGCGAAGTGATCGCGGCCGACGGAACCTTCTGGTGGAAGGGCGAAGTAAACAACCCCCGCCAGAAGGCTCAGCTGCGCTCCTCTCTCACCCCGCTCGACACCCCTGTGCTCGTCCGGATCAAGGAGTCCACCTCGGAGAAGGGCGCGAGCATCGGCTGGGGCCAGATCCTGGACGCGGCCACGGGCGAACACCTGCAGAACATCCGCTCCACCAGTCACGTCCTGGTGGCCTCGCCCCTGGACGCAGCACCGGCGCCCGGAGGAATCGCTCCCGTTCAGCAGCGCTGGGCCTCACTCGACCAGGTCCGCACCCACCTGACACACGACCGCATCCCCGGCCTGAGCCCTCAGCGCCGTAAGGACCTGCGCAAGTTGGCTAAGGACCGGGAGCTTGTGGAGCTCACCGCCGACGGGCAGTTCGCCCTGCGGCACAACCCCACCACCGACACCTACGAAGTACTCCCGGCCGGCAGCGGCCTGCCCTTCGATGGCTTCCTGCCCGATCTCTACCTCAGCCCTGAGGCCCGACGCGACCTCACCGTCATGCCACAACCGCTGGAGCACTTCCCTTCGCTGGGAGAAGCCCGCGACTTCGCGGGCCGGCTCACCGAGCTGCGGCTCACTGAAGAAGCGCCGATCGACTGGAGCGACCCGCAACTCGGCCTCGACATCGACGACGTCGACATGCTGCGGCTGAACCACACGATCCTGGAGGAACGCGCCCACCACGACCGTGCCCACGGACACGACCATTCCCCCAGCGACCAGCTGTGGACCCTCTTCGAGGAACGTGCTGGCCGCCCCGACGAGCCCGAGGAGGGCCACCTCTGGGCGGATGAGCTTGCGCCCGGCGCGTGGGTCTGGCTGACGATCAACGACGAGTACAAGCCCTGGGAAGTCCTCGACCGCGACGACACCGAGTTCGGCACAGTCGCCCTCACCCTCGATGACGCAGGCACCTGGCACGTCCCGCGCAACCTCCCGATCGCGCAGGCCGACGACGAGACCGTCCTCGATGCCGACGGCCAAGCCGTCGGGGTACGCCTGGACCACGACTACGTCCTCAACGACGACATCATCGAATTCGACCTGGACAACCAGGGGAACGCCGTGTCGCCCTCCGGCCCCGGGGGCATCCCCGCACCCGGCACCCGCCGCATCCGCGGCCGTGCCCTGGTGACCCACCGCCATGCGCACGGTGGCGGCGAACGCACCTTGCTGCTGGACGCCACGATCGTCAACGGCACCACCATCGAGGCTGCGCCAGCCGAACTCGCACTAGCCGCACACGAGTTGCCCGAACATGTCTACCGGCTCTCCCCCCGGGCGGAGCTCGCGGAACAGCCCATCCAGCCGCAGGCAACGGCCATGCCCCGTCCGGCCGCAGACGCGACCGTGCTGCCGGAAGATCCGCAGGAAGAGCCGGATCTCGACATCGACCCTGCCCTTGAAGCGGACGCAGACCTTGAGCTCGCGGCGCAGACGGAGTCCGAGCGCGAATGGGAAGAGGCCCTGCGGGCGCTCCAGCAAGCCGGACCGGAGGAGCTGGAGCACGAAGCGGACGACAGGGAACCAGCAGAGGCTCCCGCGCCCCCCGCGGGAGAGTCTGAGGCCGGTTCCCAGCTCGAAGCCGACGACGCCGAGCCGGAAATCGAGCCCGAGACGGACGCCGAGCTGGAGCAAGAGACCGCCCAGGAGTCGGACCTTGAACCCGAGGAGGCACCGCAGAATGTGGCGGCGCTCCCCGCCAGGCCATCAGAGGGCGAGGCACTGCGCCGCAGCCTACTGCGTTTGCTGCGTGACACCGGGGCACCATCGACGCCCATCAAACACACCCAGCTGAACGATGTCCCGCTGTATGTACGGGTCGTCAACAGCGCGCGATACGGCAGGGTCCTGCAGTTCGGATTCGACCCTGACGCTCCCCGTCCGGTCGCTCAATTCACCGGCGCTGAGCTCGAGGGGGCCAGCGGTGAGCAGGTGCTGCACGCAATCCTGGCCCACCAGCCTCAGCAGCCTGCCGAGCCAGAGCCGATCGACCCCCAGGAACTGCGTGCGGACCTGCTACGGCTCATGGACAACCCCACCGCGCCCAGGGAGCCCGCCCTTCAAGGAACCGTGAGCGCCCTCGACCTGTACGTGGCCGTCACTCCTCACCCGCAGCACGGGCGCGTGCTGCACTTCGGTTTCGATCCCGACACCCCAGCGGCCGCGCAGTTCACTCGGTCTGAGCTTCAAGGTGCCACCAACGACAAGGTCGTCATGGCCGTAGAGCGCTACGGTTCGGCCTTCGTCCAGGATCGTGTCAATACGGACAGGGCCCGCCGCGCCCGTGACCGCCTCAAGGCGGCAGCTGAGGCACGCAGGGGAACCGTCCCGGCCCAGACGGCCCGGGCCACCCAGGAGCGTCAGCCACGTCCGGATGAGCAGGGACCACAGGCGCCAACCGTCGCCAGGAGCCGCTAAGACTCCCGGACCGCCGGGGGGGATGCGCCACAAGATTTCTGCGCGGCAGATCCCCCCAGGCGGGAGACCGGTGCACGCATCACTTCCCGTCCCAAAGAGATCCATAGCGTCGAAAGGCACTTGACCTGCCCAGGGGAAGCAGGCGGCCTGGCCGCCACCCGTAATCGTCAACGAGGTGACGAATTGGCCACCGCTCCCGAAGAGTTCCCGCTCCCGCCGCGCAACCCAGTCGCGTGGGGCGAAGACGATGCGCCCTCCGCCTTCGGTGATGCTGTTGGCGACCCAGCAGCTGAAGGCGCGACGAACGACGTGGCCGGAAGGGCCGCGGGTGGCTGGGCGCGTGAGGACGCGCCCTCGGCGTTCGCGGACGCGCCGCCGCCGGCAGCAGCGGCGTGGGGTGAGGGGGACGCACCGTCGGCGTTTGCGGAGCCCGAGCCCCGTCCGTGGGCGCGTGAGGACGCGCCGTCGGCTCTGTCTTCCGCGCCAGGTTGGGGGAGTCAGGACGACGTTCCCTCGGCGTTTGCGGAGCCCGAGCCCCGTCCGTGGGCGCGTGAGGACGCGCCGTCGGCTCTGTCTTCCGCGCCAGGTTGGGGGAGTCAGGACGACGTTCCCTCGGCGTTTGCGGAGCCCGAGCCCCGTCCGTGGGCGCGTGAGGACGCGCCGTCGGCGTTCGCGGACGCGCCGCCGCCGCCGGCAGCAGCGGCGTGGGGTGAGGGGGACGCGCCGTCGGCGTTTGCGGAGCCCGAGCCCCGTCCGTGGGCGCGTGAGGACGCGCCGTCGGCGTTCGCGGACGCGCCGTCGGCGTTCGCGGACGCGCCGCCGCCGGCAGCACCCGACATTGCCTCGGGCCGGTCCGCTGCGGACGAGGTGCCTCGCGTCCTCCCGCCTGTTCACAAGCCGCCGAGTGGGCCCGAACACCCCCATCTTCCAGCTCAAGACGGGCCCACCGATGCCCGCACTGCAGCCCAGACAAATGGCCGTGAGGCCGCTAGGGCTCCCCGTACCACCGCTCGCAGCCCTCGGAGCACCAGTGGCCAGGGGGCGGACGCCGACGCACGCGGCGATCCAGACGTAACCACCCCTGCCACCGTGCCCGTGACTGCCAGCGGCGACACCCCCGGAACGCACTCGGCGCCAGTTGACTTTGCCGCCGCAGGCACTCTGCCGGAAGAAGAGGCGAAGGGGGAGGCTCCAGACGCGCGCGGGAAACCGCCTCAGCGTCTCTCTGCGGCTGGGAGTAACGAGTCACCTTTCGCCTTCGACGCCGAGCCTGATGAGCAGGGCACAGCGCCGAAACAGCAGGCCAACGCCAACCAGACGCAGCACACCACCCCTGTGCCTACAGGCTCCGGGGAGAACAGCGACGTGTCCTCAGCTCCGGGCCAGGAGCCGGAAGAACTTGGCCAAGAGGGTTACATCGCAGCTCTCATGGACGTAGCCGACCAGGCGTTCCAGTACGCGGACGAGGCAGCCAACAGGGCGCAGCGAGCTGCGGCACGGGCCTCGACTCGGAACGAGGAGCGCCTGGAGGCGATCATGCACGCCACCCACGTTCACTGGCTCGATGCTGAGCGCCATCACGGCGGGGCGCGGGAGGCGCACGCCAACGGACAGAAGTCGCGGCTGGAGTACTACGCGTCCGAGGTGATCAGTGCAGCGGTGGAGACGCAGCGGGCGGCTGGCGTCACCACGACCGCGGATGCCCTGAGGGAGGTTCTCGAAGGGATCAAGCCGGCTACAGAGCGAGCCCGGCAAGCGGAGGTACGTGAACAGCTGCAGGCGGAGCACGACCGGGAACTGACTGCTGTGACACGCATGGACGCTGCTAACCGCGACCGGCTGCTAGGCGCTCAGTGGCGTGCCGAGAGGGCCGTGCCCGAGCTGGGCTGGTGGCCGGCACTCGCCTCGGACATGGCACATGCACACCAGGACCGCCTGTGGCTGGACGAGACAGGCACCCCGCGTCTGGTGAAAAGGAATGATGACAGTGGCCTCGTGTCGGGGCGGAAGGTCGATGCGGCCCGGGTTGCGATGCTGCGAGCCGCCGGGTTCCTGGTGACGGGTACCGAGGGTGAGACCTCGGTACCTTTGCGTCCTTCGGGCATGGGGCGAGAAGCGTTGTACCTCGCGACGCTGTACCCGGAGGGTCTCCACGAGGACGCACGCGCCGCCTACGAGGCCCGATACGAGCAGTCGCGTCGGTCATGGATGAACAGCGAGGAACGCAAGTCGGCGGCGCGCCGTCTGCCGCCGTTGGACGCTCACGCGATGCGGGCAGTCCGTGAAAAGCCGGTGCTGCTGAAGGATGACCAGATTCCTCGGATCAGTATGGAGGCCGCCACCCGGCATGCCGAGATGACGGAGTTGGCACAGCGGTTCGAGCGCTGGGCAGCGATGAGCCATAGCGAGAGGCCCGACGTCATCCAAGCTCCGGGCACGGCTGAGCTGGCCCAGGGGCAGGAAGCGTCGGCCGATGAAACGCAGCATGACGTCATCGGTGACGAGCGTGCAGATGCTGCCTTGGCCTCGGGTGAACTGCCGCCGACACCGGGGCGGAACACCCCACTCGCTGGCACAGGTTCTTCCACCACCACTCCCGATGAGGCGAGTGAACGCACCAGCGGTTCTCCCGCCGCCGATGCGGCGCCCGCACAACCCTTCGCCCAGGAGCGCGAGGAACCCATCGAGCCGGAGGATTGGTCGGCCGACACCCCCTCCGCCGTGGCCGCGGCGTCCTTGGAGGGGTCCGGGGGCGACGACGAGGTCCCCGCGGTGCCTCTTGCGTCACCCGGGGCACAGGACGATCCCGCCACCGACATCCGGCAGCCCAGCGTTCAGGAACAGACCGAGCTATTCTCCGCGCCGACGCCCGCCCAGGATGTCCCGGCGGCAACGGAGGCAACCGTGGCCGAGCCGGAAGAAGAGCTCCCGCGCTACTCCCAAGCACGCCAGCAGATCCTCGACGAGATCGCGCGCGGCAACATCAGCGAGGTCGACGGCCGGTTCATGCAACGAGTTCCCCGGCGCTCCGTCCGCCCCTTCGGCTCCCCGCAACGCATCAACGCTGTGCTGGACGAGGAGCTTGCCGAGCGCGCGGGTGAACAGATTCAGCTCTCCGAGCGCGGCCTCGCCTGGTATGCCCACCACAACCGCCCTCTGCCTGCCGTCCCCCGGGACGTCGCGACCGTCGAACAGGCACCACTCCCGCCGATCGACTACACGCCCCTGCACGCCCTTCCCGCGTGGGAGGAGAGCGGTGAGACCCCGCTGCCGCCCGCCCCGGCGCCCCTGTCCGACGACTGGTACAAGTCCGAGGGACGCCGCAGCGTGGAGAACATCCAGGCCACCTACGCCATGGGCGCCGAGGCCGCTGAACGAGCTGCGCGTTCGACCGCCCGCGACGTCGCCGGCATTGCAGCAGGACCCGACCACAGCTTCTGGACACACCAGTACCCGCTGGCTCAGTACGACGAGAACGCCGCCGCGGCGCTGGAATCCCTGACCGATCCCGTCACCCGCGCGTATGCGGCCCGCGCCGTTCGGAACCTGCGGGGCGCGCTCGAGGAGGCGGGAAGGGAGGCGACTGACCACTACGTGCAGAACGTCCGCAGCCCGCAGTGGAAGACCGCCGAGGGCTCGCAGTCGGATGACGTCTACCGGGAGCGCGTACGCGGAATCGTCATCACCTATGCCCGCGCGGTCCGCGAGCACACCACGGCGTACGGCCTCGACGCCGACTCCATCGTCCACGTGCTGGAGGACGCCGCCGGCTGGACAGGCAGGTTCCGGCCGTTGGGCAACAAGGCGGTCGAATACCCGTATCTGCCCGCGGCGGAGAACGTGGCCGGGGCTGCCCAGCACGTAGCCAACGCCCTGCGTCTGTACGCGTTGGGCAGGAGGGAGGCGGTTGACACCGCAGCCGACCGCCGTAAGACATGGCGTACCGTCGAGCCCCGTCGGCCCATCGCCGCACCCACCGCACCTGACGCGGAGGCGCCACCGGCCCGGCCGGCACAGGAAGTCGTAGGGGTGCCGGATGCGACCCCAGCGGCCGTGCCGACCTTTCCTCGGCTTCCCCAGGCGCGTCGCAGGGCTCTCGTCGACATCGCACGCGGCAACATCACTGAGGTCGACGGCCTGTTCATGAAGCGGACCTCCGAGCACACCGTCGAGAGGGCCTACTCCCAGCACGCGGTCACTGACGTTCTTGAGCTGGGTCTGGCTGAACGTGCCGGCCAGCAGATCCGGATTACCGAATACGGCACCGCATGGCTGGCCCACCACGAGATCACGGTGACGGACGGCGGCCGTCAGAACGCGGCGGCCCCCGGCGAGACGGTGCTGGCGCCGACAAGCTCCAATCCCCCGGCGACGCTTCCGGTGGCAGGAGCGGCCATGGGTAGTCCCCAGCCGCCAGCCCTCGCCAGCGAGCACGCCTCCACCGAAGCTCTTGGCCCGGAGGACGCCGAAGCTGCCCAGGTCCTGCCCAGCCCGCACTCGACCGAGGAGGCAGCCACCGAAACGACGCCGACCGCAGACCTTGCCATCGGGAGCACCCGCACTGATCCCACTGTTCAGCAAGAGGCTGCTCAGGGCGTCCCGACGCAGGGACCGCTCAGCCCGGATGAGACGGCGTTGGCGCAGGCGACGACGCCCAGTCCGGGCCAACGTCCGCCCGACGGCGCCACAGCCATTCCGACCGCGGCGGGCGAAGCCGTCGATTTTGCACCCCCCGAAGGGCCGGCTTCCAGCCTGGCCGTCACTGCCGAGCGCACACCGGCCGTACCCGGCGCCGCGCCCCGTACCCCCGCGCAGGGCGGCGGCCCGGGTGTTCTCGCCGAGACCGCCCCAACTCCTGCCGACCATGAGAAGGAACCCAGTGCGCCCGGCTTGGAGCTGAACGTGCCCGTACCCGAGGGGGCCGCCGCCGGGCCCGGCGACCGGCGGGTACCGCTCTCCCCTGGTTCAACTGACACAACGCGTCCACCAGCTGCCGTACCTGAGGAGGGCACCGTGGCCACCAGTGCTTCGCCGAGTGCGGCCGCAGTCGCCGAAGCCCCTGACCAAGCCACCATCAGCAACCGGCACCTGGAGCTGGAGTCCCCTGCGCCCTATCCGGACGCGGACGCCTACGCCACTGCACATGAGGCCCTGCTGACAGAGCTCGACCAGCACGAACAGTGGCTGGCGCTCACTCCGGCAGCGGCGGAAGCAGCAGCCACCCTGGCCGACACCGGCGACCTCGGCATTCCCGGCCTTGCCGCCCTGCTTGCCCTGCAGGCCGCGCTCGGTGAGGGGCCGGACGAGGACGGTCAGCGCACGCACCTCGCGCAGCGGCTGGGCCACCACATCCGCTGCGCGCAAATGACCATGGCGAAGATCTACTTCGTCCGGGCCGCGCGCACCAGCAGCACGGACCTGCTGCGAGATCTGTATGAGTGGGCCGCTGAGGGGCAGTTCCTCGCCTTCAGTCAGCGGACCGCGGACGGTGAGCTGGAACTCGGCCAGTACCTCCCGATGCGCGCCCAGCAGATCACTCAGCAATCCGTCGGCGCGGGAGACCCCGCCGAGCCGACACCTCAGACGGCACAGGAGGCCACCACGATGGCTGTGGACCCGGACGACGACAGTGAGCTGCCCGTCTTCGAGCTGCCCGGCGAGGTCCTCATGTCCGCTGCGGAGGCCGCCCCGCGCCTGCTCGCCCAGACACAGTCCCACCTGTCCGGCGGCAACCCAGCCGTCTCGATACTCGCCCACCTCCATGGCCGTCCGATCTACGCCAGGGTCGACCAGGAGGAACCGTCCGCGCCTGTGCTCATGCTCGGGCTCACAGCGGTGGATGAAGATGGAAACGCGCGACCCGTCACGATCCCGGGCCACGAACTCGCGGCGGTCGTCCCGGAAACTCTGCTGACCGCAGTCACCGCGTGGATGAACGCGAGCGACGCGGGATACCGCCCCCTCCTGCACTACGCCCCCGCCGTGCCTGAACCGGCCCCCGTACGCCAGGCGCCGGATCAGGCAACCCAGGCAGAGGCGGAGCAGCCCGCCCCGGCGACAACGCCCACCGCGCCGGAACCCGCACCACCCTCACCCGAACCGCAGGCCCCCCGGGGGCCCGCCGAGCCCTCGGCTTCCGCCGCCCCGTCGGCCACGGCCGCGCCGGAACCCGCGCGGACCACCCCTGCCGCGACGGCCACACCCTCTGTGTCGGAACGTCCCACGGCACTGACGCCCGGCAGCGGCCAGGAGCAGACAGCGCCGTCGGTCAGCGCCCGTTCCACCGCGCCCGAGGACGACGCCCGTTCGCTTCCCGGCGGAGAACAGCGCAAGGCGCAGGACAGCACCCGACAGGCGGAGACCGCCTCCACCACTCCTGCGGAACGCCCCGCGCCCACCCGCACCGAACCCGTCGACCAGCTCACGGAGCTCGCCCGCTCCGCCTTGACGGACCTCGGAGTCACGCTGGAGGCTACGGGCGTTGTCACGGCCGAGCGCACCGTCGTGATCACGCTGGAGACCAGCGGCGACGCCGAACGTGACCGCGAGATCACGGACCAACTCCGGCTCGCCCTGCATGAGGCGATACGTCAGCACCCCGACCGTGGCCTGGCTGCCTATCGTGTCGACTTCCAGCACACCCCCCAGGTTGGCCAGAGTGCCCTGCACGACGCTGCCGCAGCGCAAGGGGCCGCAGTGCCACGTGAACGGTTGATCGCCGCCAATCGGGCGGCCGCGCAGATCTTCGCTGAGCGCCTTCAAACCGATCCGAACGCCGAGCTGGCCCGCACCTACCTGACCGAGGGGCGGCGGCTTCCCGCCGAAGTGCAACGGGAGTGGGGACTGGGCTACGCGCCCTCCGACCGCAGTGCCGGCCGCTGGGACGTCCTGGTCACCGAACTCACAGCCCAGGGCTTCACCGAAGAGGAACTGCTCCACGCTGGCCTCGCCACGCGCAGCAAACGCGACACACTAATCGACGCGCTCGCTGACCGGATCATCTTCCCGATACACGACGAGAACGAGGACATCGTCGGCTTCAGCGGACGGAGCATCGACAGGCCCGGCGAAACAGAGGAACAGGCCAAGAAGCGCGGAGGGCCGAAGTACTTCAACACCTCGAATGAAGCGGACCTGTTCAACAAGGGCGATCTCGTCTTCGGGCTCCACCACCCCGCGCAGTCACAGGTCCTCGCGCAGAGCAGCGGGCCCCGCGTCAGCGTCGAGGGCTACCTCGACGTGATCGCTGTCGCGCGGGCGGCTGCCACCGTGCCGATCGAGCAGCGGCCCGTGGTCGGCGCCCCGATGGGTACCGCGTTCACCGAACGCCAGCTCACGGCCCTCAGGGGCCTCGACACCGACAACCCGCGCCCCCACATCGCCTTCCTGGACGCGGACGAGAGCGGCCGCAAGGTACTGCTCGACAAGTGGGACCTGCTGGTCAAGGCAGCCGGACCGACGACGGTGACCACCGCCCCGGGTGCCAAGGACGCCGCGAAGCTGTGGGAAGAGGGCATCGAAGCGGACGGCGACGGGGCGGCACCCGTCCTGCGCGCCCTGGAACAGCGCCAGCCGCTTCTCGACGCCACGGTTGAAGCGGTCCTGCTGAAGAACGCGGACGACGGTGAGCGCGCCAGCCACTCCTTTGCCTCCGGCACCTTCTTCCCGCGCACCCGGTTCATCGCCGCCGAGGCCGCGCGCTACATCCACCAGGCGGTGCAGATCCAAGCGCCCGGCGACACGACCGCGCTCCAGCAGGCCGCGCTCACCTGGGCGAAGCGGCTGGACAGGGAGTGGGGCATCCCCGGGCACATGACCGCCACGGCGGTACTGCTCGGGCCGGGCAAGCACGACGAGGACTACGAGAACGAGATCTACGAGCAGGCCCTGGACCTGCTCGCAGCCGACCCCGAGGGGTACTTCACCGACGACTCCCACGTCCGCAGCCGCCAATCCGCCTCCGCGGCACCGTCCACGATGGCCGCAAGCGCGGATGCAGCCGCAGCCCGGCCCGGACAGTGGCCCCCAGGGACCCGCGCCAGCGGACCCGTAACCCCCACCAGCGCGCCAGCCAACGAACCGGACCCCGGATCCGGGGAACTGGTACTGAGCATGTTCCTGCCCTCACCGGTCGACGGGCAGCCGGTCGAGCACACCGACCGCACCACCGCGGCATACGCCCTGCACACGGCCGTGCACGAGCGCCTCGGCCAGCACACCACCGAGAGCCCCGAGCCCGACCGGCTCCCCCAGCCCCTGAAGCTGGGCACCGTCTACGGCATAGATCTGAGCACGTCCGGCGACGACCAGACCAGCAAAGACCCCACCGTCGTGGTGTGGTTGGGCTCTGCCCGGATTGACTCGCTACGCATGTCGTACAGCCACTTCGTCAAGATGACCGGCCCGGAACTGCTTGCCGCAGTCGAATGGCGCGCCGCCCAGGCCGCCGGACTGCTCGGCGCCCCTCTGAGCCAGACCTGGCGGGATGCCGTACGCAGCGTCCTCCCCTCGCAGTTCCCGGCTCGGCCGACCCCCGCCCAGCTCGCCGACCTGCTTGACACGATCGCCCAGGGACCAGACGGGAGCGCGGAAGGAACCCGGCGCCGAGCCGAACAGGCTCTCGCCCTGTACACCGCCGGCCACCCGGACCTGGCCCTCAATATCCTCGCGGCCGAAGACCACATCTGGGTCCTACGCAACGACGGCTCCTGGATCCAGGAAGAGAAAGTCGGCACCGAGCTGAGTTGGGAGGAGCTCGACAACGGCGTCAGCCAGGAGGCAGCCGAACTCGACGACATCACCCAGGCCGCCACCGCGCTGCCCCCCGGCGATCCAGTGCCGATGCCGGCCGACCTCACAGTCGCCCACCACAGCGCACACGAAGCCCTCGCGGTACTCCGCCCGTACTCCATCGGCCTGCCCAACACCCGCTACGAAAAGATCACCGACCTCGTGGCCCAGATGGACGCAGCCGAGCCGGCCCTGCGCCGACTGCGTGGCCCGGGCGGCGAACAACTGATGAACCGGGCCAAGAGGTCCTTCATCCGGATCATCGAAGGGCTGGCGACGGTCGCCTCCAAGATCCGGCTCACCAGCCTGAGCAACCGCCTGGAAAGCACCGTCGCCCGTCTGCGAGGCCAGGCCCCGGACACCCAGCCCGTCCCCCGGGCGGTGCGTACGGACCGCCGCATGCAGGACCTTGCCCATATCGAGCGCGACCTCGAGCGCCGCATGGCCGCTCCCACCACCACCCTCGACGAACGCGGCGAACTCCAAGAACAGTGGATCATCAACCGGGCCCGCTGGCGGGCCCGCTACGAACAACTCCAAGGCCAGCCCCCGGGCTCGGACTTCCTGCCCGACAACGGCCTGATCGCCGGCGCGCCCCCCATCCCGAACCTGATCGCCGCCCACGACCTTCTGCTGAACCGCCTGTCCGCCCGGGTCGATGTACTGCGGGACATCGACCCACACACCGGAGAGGAGTCGAACCCCTACGACCCCACCGCCGACCTCTTCAACGGCGTGGCCTGGGCCTACCAGCAGCGCCTGGTCGGCATCGTGCCCGCCGGAGACGACCCCCAAGGCCCCATCGACCCCGCCCAGCTGCGGCAGGCAGCCCTGGCCGTCACCTCCCACCAGAACGCGTCCCCGCTCACGTTGCGGCGCACCATGAACGTCACCGCCGAGCGCGCCGACCGCCTCCTGCACCGACTGGAGGAACAGCAGATCCTCGGCCCCTACCGGGCCGACGCCCCGCGGACCGTCCTGGCCCGTCCCACCGACATCGACACCCTCCTCGCCAGGCCCGCGACCCCGCCCGGCCTCCGCACACCTGCCGAACCCGCACCTGCGCAGGCCCCGGTCGGCTCTGAGCCCGACGGCGTGGAGTCCGAGGGGGCAGACACGAACGAGATCGACGAGGCCAGGATCCGGAAGATGGTCCTCAAGATCCTCGCGGACCGGCAGAAGCGCAGCGAGACACGAGGCGAGCCAGACCCGGCCGAAGCCGCCGCGCCCGCATCGCGCGTGCGTAAGAGCCTGCGCAACACCGCGCACAAGGAAGCCGAGACCAACGCCCTCGCCGCCGGTCAGTCCACCTCACTCGCACCCAGCCAGCCCTGACGCGGAGATCGTGATGACGACACCGACCTCAACCCAGACCGAACCGACCCCGCCCGTCCCCAAGCTGTCTCCCAACGCCCCGGCAGGCATGACGGCGGAGCAACTCGAGCGCTACGCACGCCACATGAGTCTGCAGCGCGGCCCGCTCCGCGCGCGGGCGCTGGACAATGCGGACGCGCCACCCGCAGCAGGTCCCCGCGATCTGACCGGCCTCAATGCCACGATGACGACCGCGCAGAGCAATGAGGCGTGGTACTGGAGTCACCCCGACTGGCATGCCATCCGTGACATCCGCCAGCAGGTCGACGACGTTCTCGCCCGCCTCAACGAGCAAGCAGAGATCACACCTCAGGCAGCGATCAACGCGGCCAAGATCACCAGCCTGGCCGCGAGCCTCATCGCCCGGCATGCCGCCAAGGTCAGCGCCCACCTCGACGCCGGGGGGCGACGCGACACGCCAGGCGGGCTGGCCATGCGCAACCTCACCCGCGTCGCCGAAGACCACGCCGCCCGGGCTTCCGGCCTCGACTCCGTCCAGGCCCTGGACACCCCCCGGCTGCTCATCGCCCACGTCCACAAGCTCACCAAGGAGTTGCGGCGGGCCGAGCCGGACGACCCCGAGCCGGACCTCGGCCTGGACGACCCGGACGACCCCAGCCTGGAGAGCGCACTGTCCACCGGCGCCAAGGCAGACCCGGAACTGGCCGAGGCCTCCCAGCTGATGACCACGCTGAGCGAGATGGCCGGCAAGGCCCGCCGCGCCGGACACCGCCTCACCCTCGACGTACGCCTGCACGGCATGGTGGAGACCGCCCAGCTCCGCGGCTTCGAAATGATCTCCGGGATCGCGCGCACCGTCATGCAGCGCTACGACAAACGGGACCTCGGCACCTCGGGGCGCCGCAACATCGCCGCGATGATCTACCACTACGCCGAGCAGCGCCTGGAGCGCATGCGCGGCACCCTTGGCGCGGAAGAGCAACACGACTTCGGCCACTACGAGGCGGAGCCGCCCGAGCGGTACATGGACGCCCTTTTCGAGGAGTCAAGCGCGGCCGTCCAAGAGCTGCGAGCCAAGCACATCACCCCCCAGGACCGCACCGACGCGCAGATCCGCTTCCTCCTCGCCCAGAAGGAGATCGACGGCGACCCGGACTGGGGCACTCAGCCCTGGTTCCCGCCCATCGAGTACGTCGCCGGCATGAAGACCGACACCCCGGTGGAAACGCGCCTCGCCCTCATCGACGCACTGCGCCGACGGGTAGAGAACAACCCCTTCCACCGGGACGCCCATTTCCTCAACAAGGTCGCTGACCGCTTCTCCCAGGAGATCGCGGGACCGCCCGAGCTCACCGCGCAAGCACTGGCAGCCGACCTCAGCGCCGACCAGGTCCGTGCCGTGGCCGCGCATCTGGTCGGGCAGGGCACGGTCGCCTCGCCGCTCGTGCTGAGCGAAACCGCCGAGCTGGACCTCACCCACGCGCAGGCGGAGCGGGCCCTGGCCGTGCTCCAGACCCTCAACGTGGTCGGCCCGCCCAACGGCCTCAAGCCGCGCGAAACCCTCACCGTCTCCCGCAACGATCTGCCAGGCCAACTGGAACTGCTCGAGCAGCGACTTCCGAACCTGCTCGCAATGCAGAGGAGCGCCGCGGCCCTCCCCGTACCTGAGGCGCAGTCCCCGGCGGCGCAGCCGGAAGCCGGCCCGACGCCCGAAGCCACCGCCGAGCCTGAGCAAGTGCAGGCGTCGGCGGCACCGGCACCGACCGCGCCCGCCGAGTCCGCCCCGGCGGCCCCAGCGCCGGAGCTTCCGCGCCGGGACCGCTCCGCCGAGCGCCGCCATCCGGGCAACCTGGGGCCCCGCCCCACTACGGCCCCGGCTGCGGAGACCCCGACCGACGAGAACCTCGCCAAGCTGATTGAAGGCCAGGAGGACCGGGTCAAGGAAGTGAGCCAGAAGCTGATTGCCGGAACGGAAGCCCGGGCCGCCGCCCACCCGGCGCCCGCCGAGACAACACCGGCCAAGGCCACCACCGTGGATGAGGCCCAGCAGAACGCACAGCAGGCCCAGCAGACCGTCGGCGTCGGCGTGCGCTGACCACCAATCCCCCCGGCACGAGAGGACACAGCACATGGCCGCACGAATCGAGGAGCTCGAGGAGCACCGGAGGCAGGCGAGACTGCGTGATCAGGAAGAAGAACGCCGCGCGAGGAAGGTCGCTGCGGACCTCCGGCTGCAGCAGCAAGAACGCCAAGCCCAGGACGAGGCACGCCTGACCGAGGTGCCCCCTGCGGCGGAGCAGCACTACGCGCAGTTGCCACGGCAGTCCTACACCGGCATCCGATGACCGACGACGGGGGCGGCCGGGCTGGCCCGCATCGTAGGGCTGTGCCCGGCCGCCCTCCCGGCCTGTGGTTGTCCGGTCAAGCGCGGCCCTGCGCCCCCACCCAGCGGGCGACGCCCTCGTAGGCATCCAGAGTGCACGAGTGGAATCGGCCGAGCTGATCGCGCAGTTCTGTGGCGAGCTGCTCGAAGAGGGCGATCGCCGCGCGCGGTTCGCCCCGCTTCCCGGTCAGCTCAGCCACCGCCATCCACTGATCGATGACTTCCGGGTGACTGGCGGAATGGTGCTGAGACAAGAGCTCCTCCAGACGCTGCCGGGCGGCCCGCAGGTCGTCTTCACCCCCGGGCGCCACCGCCTTCTCAGCCTCATGGGTGCTGTCTGTCGTCACGAGCTCGTGGCGATCGGGAAGCGGTCCACGCACCGCGGGCTCGCCGACATCGATCACAGAACGAAGGGCGTCGGCAACCTCTCCCAGGTCGTATGACGAACCCTCGGCGATCACCGCCTGAAGGGCTTGGACCTCGCTCAGCAACTGCGTCAGGCGGGCGATGACCGGCCCCTGAGAGCGGAGACGCCGGAGCGTCAGGTCCGGCCAGTCATCCCGCGATGCGAGGTCCACCCGTGCCGGAGTGCCGTCGGCGCCGGTGCACACCACCAGTGGCGACGTCCCCCACGGGTGGGCACGCAGGAACTGCCGCGCGGCGTTCTCGACGGCCGGCCACCACGTGGGCCGCTCCGTACGCCGAAGCGCCAGGGCCTCGTCCCCGAGCACGGTGCCGTCCACGAAAACAAGCCGGGGCCAGTCGCGGACCCACTCACGGGCCTCGTACTGATCGAACCAGACCTGGGCCACCGCGCCGTGCAGCGCGTTGGCGTCCCGAACTCCGGTGTCCATGCGCAGCGCTGTACGAACCTCCCGCAGGAGGTGCTGTGCCGCTGGAACCTGCTCCACGCGATGTCACCTTTCAGAGTTGAAGGACGGAAACACGTCCAGACAGCGGCCAGGTAAGGCCGGTCCTCCGGACGTCAATCGCGGCAGCGCCACGGCTGGGGGAGGAGGCCGCAGCATCCCGGCAGCGGCCTCGATGGCATGACCAGGAGCAGGGTGCCTCGATCGGGTAGGCAACAGGCGTTCGGGCCCGGCCCGCGACGGGACGGCGCTACTCTCGGCAAGCACGGCCCTGCTGGCCGTGCCGTGGTCTGGGTCTGGGGAGGCGGCTGCTCGTGGTGTTTGGTGCATCGGTCATGACAACTGCGGACGGCAGTCCAGCCCCTGCTTCCCAGAGGACCGCGGCGCAGCCGGGAGAGCTCACCGCGTGTGCCGCGGTGTTCGTGCCCTCTGACCCCCCGCGCGCGGCACAGGTTGCGTTCTGGCGCCCCGACTGCCTGCCCGTCCCGGCGGCCGCCGACCGGCTGACGGTGGTACGCCCCCACGGGGTGTCCGTCCGCCGCCGGTCGGTGGAGGCCCGCCTCGTGCCGGTGAAGGACGCCCTGGCCGTCCTCACCGAGGCCCGGCGGACGGAAAGAGCGGACCCGGCGTCCGCGTTCTGGGGCGCCGCCACGGTCCTGGCCCTGCAACTGATCGGCCGGGGACGGCTCCTGCCCGGTATCAGCCCGGGAGGCTACGACGAATGGCGGATCGGCCCGCTGGACCGAGAGGACGTGGTCCGCGTACAGGAGTTGGCCGCTGCCATGCCACCCGAGGCCCGAGCCGAACCGCTGCCCGGCAAGAGCCCTCTGGAGCTGCCGCAGGCCGAGCCTCTGGTGCGTGCCTTTCTGGACGCGGTCGCCGATGCGCTGGCTCGCACCCCTGCGGGCACGGTGGCCGCGAGCGAGGAGACCTGGACCGCCCACGCCCCACACAAGGTGGCAGGGCCGCCGCGGGAGTGGGCCCAAGACGTCGCAGCCGGGCTCGACGCGGGCATCGGCGTCTCCCTGCGCATCGAGATGCCCGGCCTGGACCACCTGGGCGACCGGGCCGAGGGGACAAGCCCAGCCTGGAACGCCCCGTTCCTTGAGGACCGGTTGAAGGCCGTGGTCCAACTGCACCACATGGCCGACGGCTCCCTCGCCGACGCGGCAGACATCTGGTCAGGGAGAGCGGCGGCCGGTTTGTCCGCGCCGGACGTACGTGCGCAGGCACTACTGGTGCTGCGCCGGGCCACCCGGGTCTGGCCGCCCATGGAGCGGCTGCTGAACATGGCCGCCCCCACCGTACTGGTCCTGTCCGACGACGAGGTCAGCGACCTGCTCGGCGACGCCGGACAGACGTTGGCGGCAGCGGGCGTCCGGATCCACTGGCCCAAGGAACTGGCCAGAAAGCTTCTGGCCCGCGCCGTCGTCGAACCAGCCGAGAGGACGGCATCCGACCTGCCGTCGCTGTTGTCGGCCGAGGCCCTGTTGTCGTTCCGCTGGCAGTTCACCCTCGGAGGCCGCGAACTCGATCAAGCCGAACTCGACCGGATCGCCGCAGCCACCCGGCCCCTGGTGCGGCTGCGCGATCAGTGGGTGCTGATCGACCCGCACCTCCTCGCCCGGGCCCGTGACCGCGAACCCCGCGACCTCACCCCGGTCGAAGCGCTCCGCACCGTGCTGGCCGGCAGCACGGACATGGCCGGCGAGCGCGTCCCCGTGACCGCACGGGGCTGGCTCGCCGATCTCAAGGAGCGGCTGGCCGACCCCGAAGCGACCGCCCGCCGCTCCCCGGTACCGCCTCCGGCGGCGCTGGACGCGACCCTGCGCGACTACCAAGTCCGCGGCCTGACCTGGCTTGACCAGATGACCTCGCTCGGCCTCGGCGGCTGCCTTGCCGACGACATGGGCCTCGGCAAGACGATCACCCTCATCGCCCTGCACCTGCACCGTGCGGGCATCCCGGGCCTGACGGGGCCGACACTCGTGGTCTGCCCGACATCCCTGATGGGCAATTGGCAGCGCGAGATCGAACGCTTCGCGCCCGGCACTTCTGTGCGCCGCTACCACGGCACGAAACGCAGTCTCGACGACCTCGAGACGGACACCGGCTTCGTACTGACCACCTACGCCACCATGCGCCTGCGCCAGGCCGAACTCGCAACGCCCATGTGGGGAATGGTGGTGGCCGACGAAGCCCAGCATGTGAAGAACCCGTTCTCGGCGACCGCGAAGGCCCTGCGCACACTGAACACCCGGACCCGCATCGCGCTCACCGGCACCCCGGTAGAGAACAATCTCTCGGAGCTGTGGGCCCTGCTCGACTGGACCACCCCCGGGCTCCTGGGCCCGCTGCGCACCTTCCGCGCCGATTACGCGCGCGGGGCGGAAAGCGGCGAGGACGCCGAAGCAGCGGGCCGGCTCGCCGCCCTCGTCGCTCCGTTCCTGCTGCGCCGCAAGAAGTCCGACCCCGGCATCGCCCCCGAACTGCCCCCGAAGACCGAGACGGACCACCCGGTCATCCTGACCAAAGAACAGGTCGGTCTGTACGAAGCGCAGGTCCGCGAGACCATGGCCCAGATCGAGCAAAGCGACGGCATGGCGCGGCGAGGTCTGGTCCTCAAACTCCTGGCGGCGCTCAAGCAGATCGCCAACCATCCCGCGCAGTTCCTCAAGGAGGAGAAGCCCGGGAAGACCGCGGGCCGGTCCGGGAAGCTCGACCTCCTCGACGAACTCCTGGACACCATCCTCGCCGAGCAGGAGGCCGCCTTGGTCTTCACCCAGTACGTCGGCATGGGCCACCTCATCGCAGACCACCTCGCCCGGCGCGGCATCCCGGTCCAGTTCCTGCACGGCGCCACCCCGGTGCCTCAGCGCGAGGCGATGGTGCGCCGCTTCCAGGACGGGCAGGCCCCGGTGTTCCTGCTCTCCTTGAAAGCTGCTGGGACCGGCCTCAACCTCACCCGAGCGGGACACGTCATCCACTTCGACCGCTGGTGGAACCCCGCCGTGGAGGAGCAGGCCACCGACCGCGCCTACCGCATCGGCCAGACCCAGCCCGTCCAGGTCCACCGTCTGATCGCCGAGGGCACGGTCGAGGACCGGATCGCCGACCTCCTGGAAGCCAAACGCGCCCTGGCGGACGCCGTTCTCGGCGGCGGGGAGACAGCGTTCACCGAGCTGAGCGATGCCGAGCTCGCCGACTTCGTCCAGCTGAGGGCGGTGCGCCGATGAACCACGCTCCGAGCTCTGGCAGCGACCGTGACCGCCACCGCGTCTTCGCCCCGCTGGCTCCGGCCCGCGGCCGCCGCTCCTTCGCCGACAGCTGGTGGGGCAACGCCTGGGTCAGCGCGCTGGAAGGCCCCACCCGCACCGCCACCGGACGCCTCGCCCGCGGACGTACCTACGCCCGTGCCGGAAACGTCCGCGAGATCACCATCACTCCCGGCTGAGCCACCGCTCAGGTGAAGGGCAGCAGTCCCACCCCCTACCGCACTTCTATGGAGATCCCCCAGCTCACCGCCAACCAATGGGACGCACTGCTCGATGTGGCCGCAGCACAAGCCGGGCACCTGGCCGCTCTACTGGACCGCGACATGCCGACCGCCTTGGTCGAGGACGCTGCACAGGCCGGCGTGCGGCTTCTGCCGACCAGCCGTGAGCTCGTCCCGTACTGCTCGTGCCCCGATGACGGGTGCCCCTGCAAGCACGCCGCAGCCCTCTACTACCAGGTCGCCCGGCTCCTGGACCACGACCCCTTCGTCCTCCTGCTCCTTCGAGGGCGAGGCGAGAACGAGATCATGGCCGAGCTCCACCAGCGCAACGCCGTCCAGGCCGCAGAAACCACCACGCCCGCAGCGGCCATGCCGGCCGGGGTCACCGCCCGCCAGGTCTTCGCATCCGCCCAAGCCGGTCTCCCGCCACTGCCCGCGCCACCACCTGCCCTCCACCACCCCGGCCCTGTAGCACAGCTGACGACCGCTGCCGAGCCGGTGTACGGCGTGGACGCGCAGGCCCTGGAGTTCCTGGCCGCCGACACCGCCGCCCGGGCGGCGCACCTGCTGCGCCAGGCCCTTCTGCCCCGCGGGGAACCGGTCGCCCCAGCAACGCTCAGCGTCGCGGACGACGCCGCACGGCTCGCCGCAGCGGACCCGCCGCCGGAGATCTCCCAACGCCTGGCCTGGGGGACCCACCGCACACCCACCGCGCTGGCCCGGGCCACCCAGGCATGGCGGTACGGCGGCGCGGCCGCCCTCGCGGTGCTCGACGAGCCGTGGGAGGCGGACCCAGGTCATATGAGGGCCGTGCGCGAGGAGATCAAGCGGGCCTGGGACGGAGAACACCCTCCAGTCCTGGGTGTGGACATGTCATGGATCACGGTGGCGGCGCACGATGCCCAACTCCGCCTGGGCCGCGGGGCAGACCAGTGGTACCCCTACCGCAAACGGCACGGCGCCTGGTGGCCTGCAGGGTTACCCCAGCAGGACGTCACGGCAGTACTGACCGATCTGGTCTCGCTGGACGGAGAGTAGCTCGCTGACCTGCTAGGAGGCGGGAGCGGAGCATGGATGCATGAGTGCTTGGAGAGAGGGTCAGGTCAGGATGCGGAGCAGGATGAGGGCGATGACTAGGCCGAGGACATAGGCCCAGATCGGCGTGTCCGTGGCAGCGGGCCCGTCGCCTTCAATGCGGTCGTCGGGGATGTCACCAACCGCGTGCTGGCGAGCGCGGTGACGGGCCCGGTGGTCTTTGGCTTCCCGCTCGCTGTCGTACTCCTCGGAGTGAACCTTGCAGCTGTCGCAGTGATAGACCCAGGGCACGGCCCTGTCCCCCTCGATAACGCTGTTGGTGTTGACCAAGCAGGTTAAGCCCACGGACTGGGCGCGAGGGGCTGATTCTGGCCGGTGCACGGGAGACGGGCGGGAGACACTCGAGTAGATGACCGGTAGATGCAGGGAGATGACGAGGGAGATTCGCAGGTAGATGCCAGGGGGGATGGCATCTACCTGCGAATCGGCGCGCTCAGGCGGCCTCCTCAGGGGAGGGGGCGGAGACGGCCCGCAGGTGCCGGGCGATCAGGGGGGTGGGAACGGCCTCATCCGCAGCGGTATCCGAGTGGTGAGCGGGGGTGGCGAAAGCCCTCTTCTCCGCCTCTTTCTGCACCCCTTCCGCAGGGCCCGGGAGAGGGGCGTTGCGGAGGGCCGCGATCGCCTCTGGGATACGCATCTTGAGGGCGGTGGTCAGCTCGTCATGACGGATGCCCCAGGTGGGGTTGGACCCGCTGACCTTGACGCTGCGGTTGGTGGGGATCCCGGCACTGTCGCACCACTTGCGCAGGCGTGTGATGTCCCACTCGTCGAAACCGGTGTATTCCTCTCGCAGTTGGTCGAGGAGGTCGGCGACGTGAATGCCCTTGCGCTTCTTCTCGTGAGCGTCGTGCACGGCCTGGAGGATGACGATGCACAGCTCGCGCTCAGCACGAGCCTGAAGCTCCGCCGCATTCGCGGCGGGCTCAGCCTCATGAGGCCTCTCCCCTGCAGATTTTTCATGATCGTTTCGGGGTGTGGGCGTCCCCCAGGGGAGGGGCACCCGCGATCCCACGATCCCGGCAGCGATCAGCCAGGAGGCCGACAGAGCATAGGAGATCAGCGTGCCGTACGGAGCGAGGATCGGGAGCAGGTAGGCGATGACACCTCCCAGCGAGCCGAAGATCACGCCCGCGCCCACGATGAAGGCCATTACTGCGGACACGAAGCGATCCTGGCGTGCGGTTGCCGAGTCCTGCTCCTTCGCGGCGACCACGCCGGCGGCCGAGCTCTGGCTTCCCTCGCTGTTCGGCGCGATGGCCGCGGGCGGCTGGGTCATGGCCTGCCAGGCGTCGACGATTGCGTTCAGAACGAACCGCAGGGCCAGGTAGACGATGATGAGCGTCCCGCGCAGCAGAGTCTTCAGGAGCGTCCCGAATCCGCCGAAGGGAGTGCGTACGGACTGCCACGGAGAGGTGAGTCGGGTCGACTTCATGAGGCACCTGCCATGTTCAGCACACTGGTGCGGACCATCTCGGTGATGACACCGATGTAGCCGCCCGCGTTTCCTGCGGACACGCCTGCCGCGATTCCGAAGATCGCGGGAATCCACCGCTTCTTCCAGCCGGGGCCGAAGCCCAGGAGGATGAACACCAGGGTGGCGATGCCTGTCCCCGGGTCGCCCATGGGGCCGTTGACGACGACCGACGCGGGCAGATCGTGCACCCCCTTGACCAGGTCGGACCAGGACTTTCCGGCGGCCATGGCCATCATGCCGAAGAGGAGCGCGGTTGCGGCGACATACTTCTTGTCGGAATGGATGAACTGAAGGTCAGTGCCTCGAATCGCAAGGATCAAGACGATGAAAATCAGCATCGCGATACCTGACGCGGTAGCGGAGCCGACGATATGCACGGACGTGCCTTTCCATAAAGAGAGGTGAAGGGGAACGCGATCAGGGGGCGGTCGTGAACATCACACACGCGAGAATGGAGCTGCTCAGCAGTGCGCATGCAAGCCACCGCAACAGCCAAAACCTGCGGCGGAGCAGCCACATCCACCACGCCATCGGGCCAATCAACCCGATCGCGTTGGCGAGGAGTTTGGTGTTGTACGGGGAAAGCCCGACTTTCGCCGTGTGCGGGTAGGCAAGGGGAAGCAGATCCGGCCCGTAGGTTGAGCCGAGCCACGCGGACAAAACGAGTAGGCCGAAAAGGGCAAACGGATTGAACGTGGTGGCGCGGAAAAGCAAAATGCCAATCGTAAAGGCACTGAGCGTGATGGTGTAGGCCAGCACACCGTCGACCTGATGGACCGGATCATTGGCCCACTGGGAGAACCAGACGCGAATACCCGCATAGCTTCCTGCCCCGGCAGCCGTTCCCCAGAACAGCAGGAACCTGCGCCACGGAGTGTCCAAGAAGCCGGGGAGATGCTTGCTACCTGGGACGTCGGAACTGAAAGACCTCGGCTTCCGCAGCCCCCGCGACCGGCCAGTCCTCTGCTTCGGCTCCCGGACCTTGGCTACTTCTACCTCCTCTTCCTCATCAGCGTCAGGAGGGCGGTCGCTGCCCTGTGCCTCGTCCCCGGCATAGTCCTGTCCGCCAGGGCGGGCCTGCCTCGGGGAGTGATCCGCCACAACGCCGCTGTCCGCCGGCGGAGCCACGACGGCGTCGTGAGCCGGGGCGACACTGGGCCCTGCCTGCTTCGGGTCACCTTGGAACACCGAGACCTCCCCGGACTGCCCCACGAGGTCCACATGGCGCGTGTTACTCAGGAGCCGAGCCTTCTGGGGACGCAAAACAAGCGGTGCCCTGGCCTCCGGCGGGGCTGCTGGGGCAGCCACCTCCTGATTGAGATCGACGGCAAGGGAACCCTCCGCTGGGATGATCCGCGTGGGGGTGATCACCCTTCCGTCGAGAGGGACCGCCGGGGTCTTGTTACTGCTCCCCCGGGGGACGGGAACAGCCCCTCGTGCGGAGCTGACCTGCGTGTCTACCGCATCTCCGTCTCCATCTACCTTCGGCTCGACGGTGGATCCGGTGTCGCCCGTGGTGGTCATGAGCGGCCCCCCATCGCGACTCCCATCGCGTGAAGCTGCTTACGGATGCGCTCCTCGGCGGGGTCGTACTCGCCCAGATCCGGGACGAGCCGCAGGCGCGGACGGGTCCGGCCGAAGCCGCGGGACTGGTCCCCGTCAAGGACGCTCCCGTGCGTCGTGCCGCGCCGCGCAGCCGTGTGGGACAGGTCGGCGTGCGTGGGCATGGTGGTGCTCCCTTCGTTCTCTCTTGGACAGCTGATGCGGCGCCCAGGCCCTGACCCGTTCGGCCGGGCACGGACCCATAGCAAGGCGGGAACCAAAGGGCCCCGCCGGCCGCGCAGCGGTATGTGTCAGCGCCGCCGTGTGGTCCCGCCCCTCTCGCGGGACGGGACCACACGAGGCTCGCGACGCCGCTTGATGACTACGCAGGGTTATGAGCGGCGGAGCCCGTAAGCATCTGCTCAAGCCTCAGCTCCTCGGCTCGGTCCCGGAACTCGGCGTCGCGATCAAGTCGCTTCGAGGCCTCGCGGAGGCGGTCTCCGCCCCAGGTCTCGCGCTGGTTGTAGAGACCTCCGAACTCCTTGGCGGTGGGCCGTGCGTTGGCGAGGATGAGGCTCGCGGCATGCAGTTCGGCGTCCTCGCGCTGAGCTTTCAGAGCCTCGCGGCTCAGCGTGTTCCCGCTCTGCGGGGGCGCCGGTCGCGAGCCTCGCGAAACCGATGCAGGACGCGGATCGGCGAGGGCCTCGCGGGTATTGCGAAGCTGCTCCTGGCTGGTTTGCGAGGCAGTCCGGACAGCCTCGCGCCGCTTCACTTCATCGGCCTTGGCCTGCGCTTCTTCCCTCCTGCGAGCCTCCTCGCGAGCGTGGCGCTCAGCCTCGATGCGAGCCTCGCGTTCGAGTGCCTCGGCCTTGAGACTGGCTGCTTCGCGAGCCTCGCGAAGCCGGGCCTCGGTCTCTGCCGCGAGCCTCGCCATTTCCCGCTCGTGCGCCTCACGAGCCGCCTCGCGTTCGGCCTCGCGAGCCTCGCGCTCCGCCGCCTCGCGAGCCTCGCGCTCGGCCTCGCGAGCCTCGGCCTCCGCCTGCTCGGCTTCCTCCCGCTCGGTCAGCGGAGGGGCGGGAAGTGGCTCACCGTAATCAGCAAGCCTCAGCGGGAGCACCACCTCGACAGGGGCTTTCCGCCGGGATCCGTACCTCGCACGCAGGCGGTACAGGTACACCAGGCGCTCTTTCTCCCGCAGAAGAGCCTTCGCGTAGGAGGTGATTTCCCACAAGCGCATTCGTCGCCAAAGACCAAAGGTCCGCAGCGGATCGAGGAACCACCGGCTCGTGCGGACCTTGTCCATCGAATTGTCCTCCGCCAGGTGCGCCAGGCGGCGCACAGCATGACGGGCGGCTTCCACCGTCGCCACAAACAAAAGCGGAAGTACGGAGTGCATTCCCACAGCGACCGGATCATCCCAAAGGGACGGGTACGGATTCGCCGTGGTGGGGTCCGGAATTCCAGCGCTCGCATTGAAGTAGATCGTCGCGCCGGTGAGAATCCAGGCCGATTGCCGCATCAGCGGCATAGGGATGCGCATCCTGGTGAGCCAGAGGTCCAGCCCGAGAAGAACGATGATTCCGGCATCCACACCCACGGGCAGGAAATAGGAGAAGTCCCCGAACCCCTTGTTCTCTGCAAGTTCCCTGAGCGAATCGTACGAACCGGCGAATCCGATGGCTCCTACGATGGCAGCGCCGATGATGATGGCGGCCGTGAGAAAGCGGAAGGCGATGAGGCTGCTTCGACTCGGGGCCTTCGTGGAATTCGCGGTGGTCACTTCTCTTTCTCCCTGGGCGTTGGTTCTTCGTGCCGACCGGGGTGTCGTGCTCCTGGGCGACGTCGTGCGGCCAGTCAGTCGGTGGCGGTCTGGGCCCCACTGACAGGGGCGGTGACGGGGCTGCGGTGGGTGGCGCGGTTGGGGCAGGGCTCCCAGTGAAGGTGGTGCGTGGTGCCTCGGGAGGACTCCTCGCAGTCGGTCCGGGCACAGGACCGGCCGACGATCCCGTTGCCCGAGCAGTCGCGACACTCCTTGCTGAGCGCGATCTCGTAGAGGTAGATGCGGAGCCGCCCGACCAACGCGTGGGCCTTCGCGCGGGCGTAGTTGCCTTCGTTCAGGGCGAGCGTGGCCGCGTGGTCGGACGCGTGAGCCTGGGCGAGCAGCTCGGCGGAGCTGCGGTCGCATACGGGGGTGTTCAGCATGGTTTTCCTTTCAGCCGATCGGCTCGGCCCGCGTGCAACGACGGGGGTGGTTCAGGCCGGGGCGTCGTGCGCAGGCACGGCGCCCCGGCGGTCCCAGGGGGGCCTAGGTGGCGGACTGCCGACCGGGCGCGGCATGCACTGCACGGAGACGCGCCGGGACGCTCCGTCCCTGGGCGGTCGGGTTCGGCGCGCCGCCGGAGTTGAAGTAGGCGTCCCAGTTCATCTCCCGGACCAGCCGCAGGCGAGGCGCCCGAGACGGAGCGGCCCGCTCGCCGTGCCCCGGACCCGGGCGGCTACCAGAGTTGAAGTAGGTGTCCCAGTCCCACGCCATCAGTGGCCGCCGCCGGCGCGCTGGAACTGCTCGCGGCTGCGCCGGGCGGTCTGGGCGCCCGTGGCGGCGTCGCGGACTCGCGCCATCCGCCGGGAGACGTCGTCGGTAAGGTTCAGCATGGCTGCGTCCTCCAGGTCAGTTCTGGGAGTTGCGTGGCGGCGGGCTGGTGTGTCCTCACCGGCCCGCGCCGGTCGTCCGGGCGGTGCGCTTCCCTGCGGGGTGGCTTGCCGGTCCGGGCGGCCGGGGTCGTGCCCGACCCCGCTTCCTTCGGGGTCGGGCACGGCGCCCGGCGGTCCGGGTCACCGGGTCATCCGCCGCACGGGACCGGGACGTTGTCGCCCTCGGTCGTGGCGTACTGGAAGCGGACGAAGCCCTGGTAGGCCCCCCATCCGCCGTTGCCGTCGTTGCGCGAGGTCTGGACCACCCACGCCAGGTTGGGGTCGTTGGGGTGGCAGCCGAGCACGGACGCCTCGTCCTTCTCGCCCATGAGGCCCTTGATGTGGCCTCCGGCGTCGCGGAAGTAGAGGCCTCCGGTGCCCGGCTTCGGGTGGATGTCGACGGTGAATCCCTCGTAGCCGACGTACGTCGGGTCGGCGGAGGCCGGCGTGGCAAGCGCGGCCCCCATCAGCCCGAGGGCGGCGGCGGTGCCGGTGGCGACCGCCACGCGGCGCCGGTTCCGCCGCTGCGTGACGAAGGTGCCCTTATCCGGCTCGGCAAAGCCGAAGTAAGCGCGCACTGTCATGAGTTGGTCTCCCTCTGATGGATGTTGAAGTGGGTGGATGAGCAGGCCCTTTCTCGGCCGGCTGGTCTCCACTCGCCTCGGCCGGTGTGGTCACGGCCGTCGTGCTGCGGTGGATCGCGCTGTGGAGTTGTTGGACGTTGCCGACATGACCGCAGGAATCCGCGTGCCTGCCGACGTGGTGGTACTGGCCACCTGCCGGGCGTATGCCGTGTCCCGTACTGCTCGTGGGGCGGTTGGCGCTGCAGGTGGGGGACCCGAACCGCCAGTCCTCGACCCTCACGGTCCGCCCAGATGTCAGGCGGTAGGCGAAGGCAGGGGACAAGCAGTCGCGCAACCCCTGGGTGCTGGGCTGCTCGGTACCGATCACAGTGAAGCAGAAGTTCCGTAAGGAATCCAAGAGGTTCCGTAAGGAACTTTCGCCTATGGTTCACGCGCCGGGGCGTGGCTTCATTCCGCGCCGTTCCGCCCCGTACGATCAGGGTCCGACGGGAGAGCTGGGAGGAGCGATATGACTGACGCGTCGAGCGCGCAGCGCGTGTTTGTGAACATCGCTGACCAGCTCCGCTCGGACATCGCGCGGGGCGTCTACGCGGACGGGGAGCGGCTGCCCGGCGAGGACGAGCTCGCGGCGAAGTTCCAGGTGGCCAGCCGGACGATCAACCGCGCCGTCGACCTCCTCAAGAACGACGGGCATGCCATTGGCCGACGTGGGTCCGGCGTCTACGCGCAAACCCCGCTCGCCATCAAACACGAGCCGTGCCCTGATCCCGCCGGGCCTCATGGGAGAGAAGGAGCTTGGGCTGCCAGCGAGCCTCGTGCCTTCGATATCGACTGTGTGGCCATCACCTCCGACCCGCCGCCAGCGGACATCGCGTCTACCCTCGGTCTCGACGCCGAGCAGGCAGCCCTCACCTGGATGGCACGGTTCTCCGTCCAGGGCCGGCCTGTGAGGCTGACGCGTATGTACGTTCCGGATGGGCTGGTGCCGGAGACCTCGGTCGCCCGACGCGACGCCTCCCCCCGTCGTCTGACCACGCTGCTGCACGACCTAGGGCTGTCTGCCGTGGATGGGGTCGTGCAGACCCGGGGGCGGGCACCTTCAGGAGAGGACTGCGACCTTCTCGAGATCCCCGTCGGGCGCTTCGTGCTTGATGCCCGCCTCACCGTTTGGGACGCCGAAGAGCGTGTGCTGGCGGTCGAGCAGACCGTGATGGACACCGCCGCGTACGTCGTGTCCCACTCCGTTGACCTACGGGAAGCCAGATAACAGGCTTCGCGTTCACCGCTCTTCACTGCCGATGGGCGCTGGTCGGCCGGCCGGCCGGTTGCCTCGGATTTCGGGCAACCCCCGGTCGAAGTCCTTCCTACGGCATCCTGCGTAGGACCTGCACGCTGCTCCTCTCGCTCGTCTCTGGTTGATCGCCGTAACAAGCAGCTTGGCGAGAAGGAAGATCGACTCCGACCTGGATGAGGCGTTCCTGGCCGGGACGGCAGGTCCCTGACTAACGCCGAACAGGCACGACTGGTCATCGACTCGTCCTCAGTCTGACCACCCGAGGGCGGTCCGCCGGCCCCGTTTACCCACCGTGGATGCCCCAGGTGACCCAAATCGCGGACCCACGCCCGTTGATGATCGAACCGTCGCTGATGCGGCACGCAGACGCGTGGGCCCCGGGTGTATAGCCGGTGTAGGCGTCTCGTCGGGAGCGTAGCCAACCACCTGCCCCTCTCGGGCCCAGTGGTGATAAGCCAATAACGAAGCAGCGGAGGTGCCCACCATGGGTGGTGGGATCGAGGCAGATGTTTCCGCCAGGCGCTCGGCCCCACTCCGCGGGCATGCCGTGCAACTACGAACCTTCACCCAAGGCAGGGCTGCACGGGCACGCTTCCGCACAACATGTGGGGGGGGGGGGGGGGGGGGGGGGGGGGGGGGGGGGGGGGGGGCGGGGGGGGGCGCGCGGCCGCGGGCGGGCGCGCCGCGCCCGCGCCCCCCGGGGCCCCCCCCCCCCCCCCCCCCCCCCCCCGCGCCCGCGCCCCCCCCCCCCCCCCCCCCCCCCCCCCCCCCCCCCCCCCCCCCCCCCCCCCCGGTGTGACGGTCGCCAGCCCCGCTCCCCGTGACGGAGAGGGCGAGATGACGTAGTCGTGAAGTGTGGCGGCGCCCTCGCGGGGCGCTCCGCCATGTGGCCGGGCCAGGTATTGGCGTACCTGACTCCGACCCTCCCGTCACCGCTCGGCAGCAACCCGAGCGAAGGCGCCGGTTGGTCGGCCTGTAAGCCGCCTCCACCGGGGATGTGATCCGACGAGGATCTCGAAGTCGCGGTGCGGCTTCGTGTTGCCTCCCTCTTCCCAGAACGAGGCCCTTAGACATGGTGCAGCATGGCGCTGCCCTCTGTCAGCTCTGGCATGACCAGGTGGCAGAGAATGCGCAGAAAGTCCCGAAGTTTGCCTGTGCCTGCGCGCCGCAGGAAGGCGTACACCGTGATGTCTCCCCGACAGCGGCCCTCGGAGCCGGCCCGGGTTTCGGAGCGACGCGATGACGTGGACCCGGAATCCGACCACCTCTGGATGCCGCGCCGCTGGGGATGCGAACCCGCCATCATCGGCAATGCCACGAGCGACTACGCGCCTGGACGGACACTCCGCTCCATCCGAGGCGCTTCGGCTCGGCAAGGCCATGCAGCGCCGCCTGCGCACCGCCGTGACGGCGGCAGTAGCCGCTGCCCGGCAAGCCGAGTCCCCTGACGCCGCCGTACTGGGACTCCTGGTCCTGATGGCCAAGACCTCCGCCCAGGACGGAACCGCTCGGATCTGGGCCTCGGAACTCGGGCGCTGGCTCGGCATCAGTCAGTCCGCTGTCGCCCACGATGTCCTTCCGGCGCTCCGGAACAGCGGTCTTCTGGCTACCCGCCCGCTGACCGATGCCGCAGGCCGGATAAGAGGTCTGGAGTGCGTCGTCATGCCGATGTGGCGCGCACGGCGGGAAGGCGACAACACCCACCCGCTGGCTCTCGCGCGCCCTGAACTCGCCACTCTCCTCCGCTTCCTGGAGGGCCTGATCGGGCCAGGATGGCAACCATCCGATCCAGGCAAGGCCGCAACCCCTGCCGGGCTCCTTGCCGAGCGCACGGGCCGTGGCGCCGCCACCGACCGTTTGGCCCTAGTCCTCATGGCCCTCAACACCACGGATCGCGGCCGACTGCGGCTGTGCCCGGGAACAGTCGATACTCGCCGCGGCCGTCCGGCCACCACCGTGGCACGCCTGCTGGCCGCAACCCCTGCTGCCGGTGCCAAAGTCCTGGCCCGGCTCTCCGCGCTCGGAGTAGTAGCGGTCGCCCAGCCCGCGACGGACATCGGTATGGGGGGCAAGAGCCGTGTGGTGCTGCCGGCGCTGGTCGATGCCCTGCGTCCTGCGCCTGCGTACACGTCCAGCAAGTGTCCTCACACCCGTCTCGACGAGGCATCCGGACATGCTCTTGGTGACAGCGCGGCCAACACGCCCTCACCGGGACCGATGCCAGCCCCTGGGGCAGCTCAGGAGCGCAATCCGATTCTGTCGGCGCACGATGGCGGTGCGACGGAGGGGGCACTGAGCCAGGAGCCACCGGACGAGGAATCCGATGACGCCGAGGGACGTCTTTCTGCACTCGGCGATCTTGTACGGCGCGGCCGTCCCCCCGCCCAGCGCCCCCAAGGGATGAGCCAGCTTTCTGAGCACATAGGGAGCAATGTTGGGGGCCACGACGGTGCTGTAAGGCCGGGTGGAGGACGCTCAGGACGCCGGCGGTGCCCACGAGACCGAGCAGTGCGGCAGCCAGGGAGACGACCTGGCCGACGATCTGCCGGGCGTAGAACAGGCCGCGGTCGTTGGCCCGGTAGGCCTCGTCGTGCCAGTCCGCGTCGTCGACGACCTCGAGCCGCACATGGGCGGTCAGGGTGAGGAACTCCGTCTCCAGCGCGGTGCGGATCGTCGGTGTCACCCTGGCCTGCGCGACGGCGACGCCCGCCTCCAGGAGCGCCCGGGCGGACAGGAAGCCGACCACGACCAGCAGTTGGGGGATGGCCGCCCGCACCCTGTCCGGGGTCGGCCCCTCGGCGAACAGCTCCCGCAGCACCGCAACCGACGCCATGAGCCCGAACGCCGTCATCGCGGCCGACGCCAGCTGCAGGATCACGACCGCGAGCGTCGCGGTCCGGTCCGCAGCCCAGGCAAGTCGGCCGATCTGGCGCACGATCCGCGGCAACCGAGCGAGGATCTGCCCCACCGTCGCCTTGGACGCGGCGCCGTCGTAGACGGACCAGTACGCCTCCTCCAGGCCGTCGGCGATGTCACCGTCCTGCGGACCGCCGGGCACGGCGGCGGGCGGCAGCGGAAGTTCCGCACCACGCGGGCCGGGCACCGCACCCTGGCTGATGCCGTCTGCATCACTGCCGCTGCTCATGCCCCCCACCTCGTATCCAGTCGTGCTGAGCGGCGCGCGTAGATGTCGGACTGCCGAGGTCCGCAGGTCGGTGAGGCGAGCGGGGACCGCCGCCGCTGTTCGAATCCGGAGCGATGGGCGGGAGCGGGCTCAGTGTTCACGGTGTGTCCTCCGTCTGGGCGGCCGGTTGGTACTGGTGCTCTAAGAACGCGCCGAATCCGGAGCCGTAACGGCCCCGGACGGGCGGATGTCTCGAACGTGAATGCGGTCCTGGTGTTCGGGGCAAGGGCCGCCTGGCTGGTTGCCTTTGAATCCACACGTTCGAGTGGTTGACGACGTGTGGCACTCGATCAGGGGCTTGCGCGCGGGCCTTCCACGGCCACGGGGCGGGACGGTTGCGCTTCAGCTCCGCCAGCACCGGCTGACTGAGGCGGGTGGGCAAGGGCGGGTTGCTGGGAATTGCTGACCTAGGTAGTCCGTAGTGATCAGCGGAGCGTCCCGTCTCAGCACCTGGATGGCAAGAGGGCCGAAGCGTGCCTCGATCTCCCCGAGCGTCCGCGGGTCGCACGCGGGCGAAGGCCCCGCGCACAGGCGGCGGGGTGACCGCGCTGGTGTTGAGAATGACGCCTATGCCGGTCTGGTGGCGCAGCCGGGGGAGGAGTTCCTCGGGGTGGAAGGTGCAGCGCTTCCAGGAGCTGCCCGGCCGGCTGACGACGCTGGCCAAAACTGTCTCCGCGTCGCCGATCGCATCGGTCAGCCAGGACAGTTCGGCCGGGGACAGCACCCTCGACGATCGCAGTCGCAGCAACGGGAAGAGGTTCCTCAGGGAGTAAAACCGGAGCTTCGGAGATCAGGGTCACCACGGGGTGCCCGACGTCCGAAGCCCAGGTGGCTAGGTGTGAACGGGGGACGCGGGCGACGCCCCGGCACGTCGAACTGCCGGTATCGCTTGCCCGCTTGAGAGCTGATCACCAGCCTGCCCTGACGCCACCTGTCGGGCCAGATGCACAGGGGCTCATATCGAGGGTCATTCAGTTCCGCCATTCAGCACGCAGCAGGCAGCCTCAAATCTGGGCATTTCTGTACCGAACGCCCGTGGACGGGTCTCCCCTTCTTGGAAATGACCCCCGATATGAGCCGGTGGGCAGCTGGACTTCCCGTTCGGACGAATGTGACGGTGGGAGCGGGGCTGATGAGAGCCGTGCTCCGCCCCACTTCTCTCCAGATTCTCCGGGCCTGCTGCATCGGCGCTGTGCTGCACCACGGCGAACCGAGCCGGCGCCCAGTCCTTCGCGATGAGAGCGAGCCCCGTGACCGCTTCACACTTACCCAGGCGACGCCTGGTCGCCGGATGGGACCAGCACCCTCTCGGCGTTGGTTGTCGGCCCATCGGGGGGCCGGCAACCAACATGGGACACGCCGCGGGATGGGCCTCCGTGGACGACGGCTGCGCGGTCGATGCCCTCCTGCGCGCCCGCGAAGAGGGAGCGACTGTCTACGACACCTCGGACGTCTACGGTCTCGGGCGCTCCCAGGGGCTGGTGGGCCGCATGCTGGCCCAGGTACCTCGCGAGAGCGTCAGCATCACCAGCACGGTCGGGGCCTTCAGGGGCACCAGCGTCAACGCCTACTGCTCCCTTCACCTACAGGCACAGGTAGAGCACAGCCTTGAGAACCTCGGCGTTGAATCGTCGGTTGTCCTGACGCTGCACCACACCGACTTCGGTCCTCGCGACCAGTACCTCCAAGAGGCACGGGAGACGCTGGAGGCCTTGCGTGACCTCGGCAGGGTCAAGGCGCTCGGAATGAGGGCGCCCCACGGGCTGGTAGCCGGCACTGCCTCGGGCGACCGCAACCAGGTGACTGCGGCTCGGTTCGCCTTCCTCGTCCAACAGTTCGGTCCCGAGGTCATCGCCACCCCCTTCAACCCGCTCATCCAACCACCCGAATCCGAGGCCGCCGACAGCGAAGAGGACGAGGACATCTTCAGCTTCGCCCGTCGCCACGGCATCGCCACCGTGATCTACAAGCCTCTGGGCCTGGGGCTGCTCACCGGCAAATACCTTCCGGACACGGTCTTCGGCTCTGGCGACGTCCGCTCCCGCATCAGCGCGCCGGTCCTGGACGCCGTCCAGCGAGGCCTACAGCCCCTGCGGGACAGGTTCGGACCTACGCCGCAAGATCTCGCCCGGATCGCCCTCCACTACTGCCTCAAGCGCTGCCCGGACTCGATCGTTCTGACCGGATTCAGCAGTTCACAACAGGTGGCCGTGAACTACCAGAGCTTCAAGAACGAACTGAGCGAACCGGACTACGAATTCGTCGACGCCGCTTGCTCGGCCTTGCGAGCCGAGCTGGTAGAGCTCGGCCAGCTCCGCTCAAGGGATGCGGCGTCCGTGCCATGTATCCCCGGGTCGAGCCGGCCTGCCCACGTCCCCGAGGAGCGATGACGCCCCCGGGCGTGCCGCGCAAGGTGAGAAACGGAGGCCCCACATGAGCCCCAACAGTATCTATTGGATGAAATACGCCATTGGCGTCGCACAAAGGGCGCCGCAGTCAGGTCGGCGGGTCGGCGTTGTGCTTGTTTCTGAACACGACGCGTTGATTTGCTCCGCCTTCGAGGGCGAAGTACGCGGCGCATCCTGGTACGGCACTCTGCGGCGCAGGATCCAAGAACTCGGAGCATCCAGCGCACACAGCGCATATCTGACGATCAACACCGTGTCGGCGGCCTGGTCGTTTGAGCTCGCCGAGCTCTTGAAGGAAGTGCGCATCGACAGGGTCTATATCGGTCTGCCAGACCCCGCGTTGACGAGTTACCTCGATGGCGACCCCGTCACCGCCCGAGGCCATGTACTCCGCTTCCCCGACGATCTTCAGCGCCAGATCCTGGAGCAGAACCGAGACCTCTACGCGGCGAGCGGGCAAAGCATCGAGTGCAACCCCCACTACTCCACCCATCGCATCAGCGAAGCCGTCTCCACCAGGCTGATGTCGATGGGCTTCGCGCTGACCAGGAGCGACGTCAACGCGCACCGGGGGAGGGTTGCGCTCGCCTCTCTCATCTGCCAGAGGTACGGGACAGAGTACAAAGAGGCTGACAACGCCGTAGGCGACGCACTGGCCGCAGCGTTCGACGCGAAGTACGGCACCTACGACTACGCGTACGACGCTCGCGCCGCCAACGCGGGGTGGGCCGACGACTTCATGGCGGTGTACAGGAGGTCATCCACAAGGTCCCTGACTGCTGTCAACATCCTCAACGTCGGCGTCGGCTCCGGCCACGAAGCCGCGGCTCTGTTCTCCGACTGTCCGCAGATCACCTTCGCCGATATCGCGGAAAGCGGCCTCGCGAACATAAGTGGACGCATTCCCTTGTCGAGAACCGTCGTCTCCAGTGCCGAAGACCTGTCCGCCCTGCCGGACGACAGTTTCGATCTGTATATCTCATTGAGGACGTACAACTCGTCATTCTTCGACACGTCCGCAGCGGCCTCGGAGGCGCACAGAGTACTGAAGCCCGGTGCGGCGATTATCGTCTCAGTGGCCAACGGATTTCTGTATACTCAGCGGGGCTGCGTCGTGCCGGGGCTTATCATCCCCGGCACTGAATTCGTCGACCTCTATCGCGGGATGGACACCGCCAATCTAATTGGTGCGGAGCTCGACGGCGCTGGATTCAAAGATGTCCGAATGTTTCCAACAAGTACCGAGATTTACCTTTCGGCGGTCGCCGCCTAACGTCGCCACCGCCCTCCGGCCGGCCGCGGTCGCGACGTCCCACCAGGCCCGCGGGAAGACTGAATCGCAGACAGCCGGTGCGGCCGGTCAGTCTGGAGCGACCAGCATGAAGGAAGGACTTCTGCAATGAACGGGCGAACGACCGTTGCCGATCGGATCCTGCAGTTCAACGAGGAACTCGCGGAGACGACACTTGAACTGCCGCCGGGATTCGCGGCCATCAACCCGTTCAGCGGCCCCCAGAAGGAGCGCGTCCACGAGGTGACGACTGCGTTCTACCACAAGTACTACGACGACGACAGGCCGCGCCGCCTGGTGCTGGGGAGTTCGCCCGCCCGACGGGGCACGGCCGTGACCGGGGTCCCGTTCGAAGACGCCAAGCTCCTCGAGAGCGAAACGGGAGTCGATGTCGACGGCTATGCGGTGAGCAGGCCCTCCGCCGGATTCCTGCATGACGTCATCGCGCGCTACGGGGGCCGGACAAGGTTCTACGCCGACTTCGTCATGAGCTTTGTGTGCCCTCTCGGTTTGATGAGAACGAATCCCCAGGGAAGAGAAGTCAACTGCAACTTCTACGAGAACAAGAAGCTGCTGGAGCTTCTGCACGATTTCCTTGTGGACGCCCTGGAGCGTCAGGTGGCATTTGGAACCGACACCTCGGTGTGCTACTGCATCGGCAGCGGCGAGAACTTCAAATTCCTCTCGAAGGTGAACGAGGGCCAGCGCTTCTTCAAAAAGATCGTTCCCTTGGAGCACCCGCGCTTCATCACACAATACAACGGGGTGAGAAAAGAAGAATTCGCCGAGAAATACCTCAGTGCTCTGCGCGGAGAAGGCGACTAGCTGTGCCGCCCTCGGCTGACTCCCCGCAGGCTGAGGGCGCCCAACGTGACTGATCGAGAAGAAGGAGAACAGCACAGTGGTGACAGAAGGCAGAGTCCTGGTCCACTTCGGCTCGGAACGCGTCAGCGTCTACCGCTTCCAGAGCGGCGAGCTGCAGCTGCTCACGAGGGAGCGGCTTCCGTTCGGAGCCAGCCTCGCCGGCGAGGCGCTGGCGGACAGCATCGGCGAGTTCTGCGCCGGGCTCAAGGAATTCGCCGAGGTAGTTGACAACAAGAGCACGCGGGTGCACGCCACCGGGGTCTTCCAGCAGCTTCCGCAGCCGGAGGCGGCCGCACTGGTCAACAGCGTCTACGTCGACACGGGCCTCTACTTCAACGTCGTGGGGCCCGAGCTGGAGCGGTTCTACCTGGACACGGGCATGTCCGCATGCGGTTCGGACGACATGGTGGACGGTCTGATCCAGCGCGAGTTCCGGACGGCAGTCGTCTGCGGGAGCTTCCAGCAGTCCCTAGGGCCCATCGAGGGCACCATCGCCCAGCTGCGCGAAACCGGCACCGAGGTGCTCAGCCCCCGCAGCACCAGGATCAAGCCGGAAACCGCAGGCACCGACTTCATCCTCTTCGACTACCAGGACCTGCTGAAGAACCACCGCGACACCTGGCGGCACAAGTACGTGCACATGGACGCGTTCCGGCAAGCCGACGCTGTCATCGTGTGCAACCCGGGTGGTCGCGTCGGAAGCGGCACCGTCTTCGAGCTCGGCTTCATGTCCGCGCTCGGCAAGAGGGTCATCTTCACGGAGGAGCCCCTGGGCGTATCTGTCTCCTTCCCCTGCGAGGTAGGCCTGGGGGCCTGAGAACACCCGCTGGGGCCTGCTGCACCTCACCCCGTTCCGGCATCTCCGCCCGGATCGCGTCTCGGCGAACGGCGCAGTCCCCGAAAGCAGGTTTTCGGCTCGTCCACTCTGTCCACCCCGATCCCGCTTCTCGGCTACGAAGACAAGGAAAGGACCCTCGCCGGTGGAACACATCGACATAACGCGCGGCAGGCTGCGAGAGATCGTGGCGTCTGTCCTTGAGGTGGACAAGGACGCCATCGAGCCAGGTGCCCTGTTCTATGAGGAACTCGGCATGACCTCCTTGGAGAAGGTCGAGGTCGTGGTCGCGGTCGAGCGCGAGTTCGGCCCCCTGTCCGCCCAGGAGGCGGCAGCCCTCACCAGCCTGGACGCCGCAGTGGCCGTGCTCGGCGAGCGGGCGAGGAACCTCCAGGGTGTCGACCTGATCGACCGCCTGGTGGCGGGCCATGTATCCGCCGGCCGGGGTGACCGGGCCAGCTACCTCGACCCCCAGGCCGGGGAGATCACCTACGCGGGCCTCCTGGAAGGAGCACGCGGGTACGCGGGCGCCCTCAGCGCAGCAGGCGTGCCCGAGGGCGCCCGCGGCCTCCTGGTCGCCGACGACTCCGTGGCGACCGTGGTCGCCGTCCTGGGCCTGTGGTGGCACGGCTGCGTCCCCGTGGTGATCAGTCCGATGCTCACGGACGACGAAGTCCGCTACATCGCCGCAGACTGCGCCGCGGCGGTGGTGCACCTGGACGCAGCTCCCACGCGGCAACGTGCCCTGGAGGAGCTGTTCGCGACGACACCCCGGTTCGCCGGCGCGGACGTCCGCGCCAGCCTGGCGACGGCCGAGGCCGGCCCCGCACGCCGCCCGCAGGAGGCCGGCCCCGCGGCCGCGTGGAGTGCGGGCCGTGAGGCGCTCGTGCAATACACCTCCGGAAGCACCGGCATGCCCAAGGGGGTGCGGCACTCGGCGGGTGCGATCGCGGCCATGGCCGACGGCATCGGCACGGTCCTGGCGCTGACGCCCGAGGACACCGTGCTGTCCAGCGCCCGGATGTCCTTCGGCTACGGCTTCGGCAGCTCCGTCCTGTGCCCGCTGGCAGCCGGCTCCCGCGTCGCGCTCATCAGCGGCACGGTCGACGTCCACTCGCTCGCCGCCGCGATGCAGCGCCACCGGCCCACCGTGCTGTTCTCCGTCCCCCGGCTGTACGCGGCGCTGCTGAACACCTCCGGGATGGCACTCGCCTCCGACTCCGTGCGGCTGTGCGTGGCGGCGGCCGAGAACCTGCCCGGTCCGCTCAGCGAGCGGATCCGCACCGCCTTCCACGTCGAGCTGCTCAACGGCCTCGGCGCTACGGAGGTCCTCTACATCGTCGTCGGCACGCCGCCGGGGAAGGAGCGTCCGGGGACCTTCGGGGTCCCGGTGCCGGGGATCACCGCGACCGTCCGCGCCGCGGACGGCACGCCCGTCGCCGACGGTCAGGAGGGCTGGCTGCACATCGCCGGCCCGACCGTCGCCCTGGGCTACATCGGCCGGCCGGAGGCCGCAGCGGTCACCTTCGCCGACGGCGGCGCCTACACCGGCGACGTGGTGCGCCGTGCGCCGGACGGCACGTTCACCCATCTGTGCCGCGCCGATGACCTGCTCAACCTGGGCGGCTATAAGGTCGTGCCCAGTGAGATCGAGAGCGTTGTCCGCGGTGTGGACGGGGTACAGGAGTGCGTGGTGGTCGGCGGCCGGGACGCCGACGGCCTGGAGCAGGCCGTGGCGTACCTGGTGGCCCGGCCGGGATCTGACGAGGCTGTGGTGCGGCGCGCGGTGCTCGCCGCGACCCGTGGCGGTCTCGCCGCCTTCAAGCGGCCCGCCCGTCTGGAGTTCCTGGACGAGCTGCCGACCACGTCGACCGGCAAGGTGGCCGCCTTCGAGCTGAGGAAGGCGGCTGCCCAACTGTGACCTGGGACATCACGGGTATGGCGGCCATCGCCAACATCGGCGCCGCCCCCGGGGAGATCTTCGCCGCGCTGTGCGCGGGCCAGGAGAGCCGCACGCCCCTGATGGCGTTCGACCCGGACAAGTACCGGGCGGCCTACGCCTACGAGATCGACGACCGGCCCGGGGGCGGTGACATACCGCGGCGCGCCACCCGCTGGCTGACCACCGTCGTCCGCCAGGCGGCCGCCGACGCGGGCCTGGGCGAGGACCTGGCCCATGTGCCCGTGCTGGTCGGGACGACCATGCGCGAGCAGCGCAGCCTCGAACTGTGGTGGCGTGACGACGCGGACGTCGTCCTTGAGGACCTGCACTTCGGCACCGCCCTGAAGGCGGCCTTCGGGGCGTCCACCACGTACACGTTCGCCAACGCCTGCTCCGCCTCGCTGTACGCGCTGGGCATGGCCACCGACATGATCGAGCTCGGCCTGGCTGACACGGTCGTCGTCGCGGGCACCGACGCCGCCACCGAGAGCGGCTTCGGCACGCTCGACCGGGTGCAGAACGACATCCCCAACGCGCTGCGCCCTTTCGACACCACCCACAAGGGCATGCTGATGGGGGAGGGTGCGGCGGCCGTCGTCGTCCAGCGAGTCGGCACCGGGGGTGGGCCCGTGCACGCTCGGGTGCGCGGTGTGTCCATGAGCTGCGACGCTCACCACGCCACCGCGCCTGACCCCGACGGCATCACCCGCGTAGTGCTGGACGCCTACCGCAGAGCGGGGGTGCGGTCGCAGGACATCGACCTGGTGATGCTGCACGGCAGCGGCACCCCCCGCAACGACGCGACGGAGTCGAGCGTCCTGCGCCGCATCTTCCAGGGCGCGGGACCCGGTCCGCGGATGACCGCCATCAAGGCGATGACCGGCCACACCCTGGGCGGCTCGGGACTGCTCAGCCTCGTGATGGCGGTGCTCGCTATGGAGAACGGGACGGTACCCCCGGTCCTGGGACTCGCCGATCCGATCCCGGAGGCCGCAGGGCTGGGCCTGGTGCAGGGCTCCCCCACCTCCGGCGACCTGGCCATCGCGCAGATCGACGCGTTCGGCTTCGGAGGGATCAACGCCGTCGCGATCGTGGAGGCAGCTCGATGAACGCGACGAGCACCGCACACACGAGGAACCCGAGCGCCCGGGAGGTCGTTGTCACGGGCGTCGGACTGGCGCTCCCCGGTGTCGCTACGTACGGCGACCTCCTCGGACCCCTGCCCGCCGAGGGCGGCTTCGATCCGGCCACCGGACTCATCGGACGCGAACTGCGCCACAAGGACCGCGCGTCCCGGCTCGCCCTGCGCGCCGCCGAGTTCTCCCTCCACGACGCCGGTCTCACCGACGCCGACACCACGTTCACCGGCGCGGCCGAGGCGACCGCCGTCGTGGTCAGCACCAACCTGGGCAACGCGGACAGCGTCTGCGAAGCCACCGACACCATCGCCGCAGCAGGCGTCATGGGCCTCAGCCCCTTAGGCCTGCCCCAGACATCGAGCAACGTCGTCGCCGGCTGGGTGGCCATCCGCTACAGTCTGCGCGGCCCCAACCTCACCGTCTGCAACGGCGTCACGAGCGGTCTGGACGCCCTGGCCTGGGCCCGGAACCTCATCGTGACCGGGCGCGCCGACGCAGCCGTCGTCGTCGGCGTCGAACCCGCCAACGACGTGGTGACGAAGGTCCTCGGCCGGCAGTCCACCGACGCGGCGGTCGCCGTCGTACTGGAACCCGCGGATGCAGCCGCCTCCCGTGGCGCACGGCCACGCGCCACGATCACCGGCTACGCACGGGCCCGGAACCTCGCCGCGGCGCTGGCCTCCACCGGCGTGACCGAAGAGGAGCCCGTCGGACTGTGGCTCGCGGACGAGGCGGAAGCCGCCGGGGCCGGGGCGGGCCACCTGCTCGCAGCCCCGCGCCGGATCGACCTGGAATCCCAGCTGGGCCCGCTGTCCGGGGCGCTCGGCGTCCTGCAGTGCGCTGCTGCGGCTGCCCATCTGGAGGGCGGCGCCACCGGCAACGTCCTCGCCACGGCCGGAGGCCCCCGCCACGACGCGACGGCCGCCCTGCTGCTGACCCCGTCGCCACCGGCCACTCGCCCATCCACGCAGGAACGAGGACAACACCCATGACCACGACGAGCGTGACCATCGAGGATCTCCGCGCCCTGATAGCCGGCGTACTGGAGACCGAGCCCGAGGAGGTCACCGACGAGGCGCACTTCGACCACGAGCTCGACATCGACTCGCTGCTGATGCTGGAGATCTCAACCCGCGTGGAGAGCGCGTACGGCGTCCCGGAGAACTCCGTGGCCGCCAGCGGCGCCACCACCCTCGCCGAGCTGCACGCCTTCCTCACCTCCAAGCTCACCAGCGAGACGCCGGCTTCCCCGCTCATCCGCCCCAGGCCGCTGAGCGAACCAGCGGCGCGCCTGTTCATGTTCCACCACGCCGGCGGCTCACACCTGCTCTACCGGGGCTGGGCGGAACACTTTCCCGCGAACTGGGAACTCTGCCTCCTGGAGGCCCCCGGACGAGGCAACCTGCAGGCCCTGCCGCTGATCGACGACTGCGATCAGCTGGTCGACTACTTCCACACCGCCATCGCTCCACTGCTTGACCGGCCCTTCGGGTTCTTCGGCCACAGCATGGGCGCACTGATCGCCTACCAGCTCACCCGCCGACTCCTGCGCCAGGGGGAACCGCTCCCCACCTGGCTGGGGGTGTCCGCCTACGCCGCCCCGCAAGGCGAAGCCGACGCCGACAGCAGCCCCCACCTGATGGCCGACGACGAACTGCGCACCTGGCTGCGGAGCGGCGGCGGCAGCCCACCGCAGCTCCTCGACAACGACGACGTCTGGCACAAGTTCGCTCCGGTGTTCCGCAGCGACTTCAAACTCGTGGACACCTGGACTCCACCCCGCACCCCCGAGCAGCTGCCCGTTCCGCTCACGGCATTCGCGGGCCGCCACGACAAGCTGATCAGCGACGACGATCTCCTTGCCTGGCGGGCGCACACGACGAACTTCCGCGAACTCGAGAGGTACGAGGGCGACCACTTCTACCTGACGAACCACCAGCAGCCTCTCGCTGCCGCCATCACGGCCGCCATGCGCTCCGCCGCCCCGTGAGATCGCTCTCACCACCACGCCACCCGCCAGGTGATCAGTCCCAAGGCGGTGTTTGCGGAGGGTGCGGGGGTGGTCCCTCAGGCGTCGGGGTCGACTTCGGGATGCGTGAACCGCACGGGCCTGCCCAGCGACCGGGCGTAGGCGATCTCGGCCCGGGTGCTGTCTCCGATGTAGTCGCCGACCACGAGCACCTCATCAGCAAGCAGGATCTTCGACCGATGCAGCGCGTCGAGCCGAATCTTCAGCGCCTCAGCCTCGACATGATCCGACCACAGCTCGTGCGGCGACTTCAGGTCGCAACCTGGCTTGACGACAATCCGTCCAGCCATGGTCTCCCGCAGATCGGCCTCGGCCATCTCGGCCATGAAACGAGTAGAGCCGCAGATCGCGACGATACGCGGGAAGCTCAGCAGCTTCTTTGCATCAGCGAGCTTCTCCTCGGGGGTGATCAGCTGCGGGGACGACACTGCTTCCTCCTGGTGGTCTGGCCCGAGGGGTGCCTGCGGAGACAAGAACGAAGGCGTCCAAGATCGCCTTACGGCGAACATCATGGCCACCCTCGCGCCAGCACTCTATGCGACGAGCCCCCCGACCTGGTGCCGTGGCGCCCGCCGGTCGGCCTTACGCCCCCGCCTGAGCGAGACCGAACTGATCACCTCGCCACGAAAAGCCGGCGTCGCTTACCGCGTTCACCCCCTCGATCAGCCGAGTCACGCGCCCGGGGGCCGCGGTGTCGGCTTGGTCGGCCGGTCCCCTTCCGGCAGCTGGTGGAGGTGCCGGATCGGGCTCGGGTACTGCGACAACCCGAACGAGGGAGGCGCAATCCGATGACCGCCTTGACGGAGCGTCCGTCGACGATCTTGCAGCCCCGCTGCCCCCGGCGTGGCCCGCCGCAGTTCGCTGAGCACCTGGCGGCCTCGGTCCGGGCCTGGGACCGTCATGTGCGCGCCGAGGACAACCGCCAGCACGTCGATCCGATCCTGACGGTCCATCCGGCTGGCACGCCCGACGAGCAGGTGCCTCCAGGCGACATCCTGGACAAGGAACACAGCCGAATGGTGATCCGGTGGCCCGGACGTGAGGCCCAGCGGGTCGCGCTCGGCCAGCTGCTGCAGAGGTGTCCACCCCACGTTCACCCCGCCATCACCCGCCGAGCCGAGCACCTCACCGGCACCCCCGTGGCCGAGTCCTGATCGCCCCAACCACCTGCCGCCCGCTCATCATCTGACCACTACCGCTGTGTGCTTCGACGAGGAGACCATGTCCACCGCATCTCACCAGCCCGCCAACAAGCCCGTCGCCGCGCCGTCCACACCCGGCCGCACCGCGGAGGGGGAGCAGCTCATGGCGATCGCCGACACGCTGGTGCTCGCGTACGGACTGCACCCGGCAGAAATCACGCGGATCCCGGAGGGCACCTCGACGGACAACTTCGCCGTAGTGGACCAGACGGGCCGTCGGCACTTCGTCAAGGTCTATCGCACTCGAGATAACTTGGCTCTGGAGCGGGCGTCGGTTGAACTGTCCGAGTACGCCGCCGACGGAGGTGTCGCGACCGCGCGGGCAACCCGCACGCGCGAGCACGAACTCCTCGCGACCCACGGCAGCCTGCCCATGTCACTGTGGTCGTACGTGCCACACACCGAGACTGCCGAGGGCACCCTGACCGGTGCGCGGTGGGCAGCGGCCGGCGCTGCGATGGGCCTCCTCCACCGCCGACTCGCCACTCACCCCGCCGTCGCACCCACCCTGGAACCTGGTGCCGCGGTGTGCGACGTGGCCGCCGCACGTGACCGCTTCGAGAGACTGATTCTCGCGTTCCAGAACATGCCCAGGCTCGGGGAGTTCGAGACATGGGCGCTGCAGGCGGCGCGTGAGCGGCAAGCCGTCTTGGGGGACGTCGAGCGCATCCTCGCTTCGCTTCCACAGCTGACGGTCCAGGTCATGCACGGCGACATGGCCGGTCCCAACGTCCTGCTGAAGAAGGACGATGTCGCCGCGTTCGTGGACTTCGGACCACCCACACCTGGGTACCTCGCCTGGGAAATCGTGCGTCTTGGCTGTGACCCCAAGAGCTGTCTGGCCAACGGTGTTGAGAGGTGGCTCAAGGGATACACCGATCTCGCCCTCGCCTATCGAGACGTCAACCCCAAGGCGCCCGTGGACGACCTCTTGTCCTCGCTTCGTGTCGGCTGTGCAGCCATGCTCTGCGCGGCCTTTCCGTTGTCGACACCAGTGGAACGACCACACCTCGTCGACGCCGCACTTGAGTCCTACGCGCGGGCACGGCACGAGGCAGCTCTGATGCTGCTGGAGCGGCTACCTGTCTTGGAGGAGCCCCTGCGTGACACTCTTCGCTGAGTTCATAACCCTCATGGCCATGCAATGCAAGCCGCAGGCCCGGACAGCGAACTCGACTGTCCGGGCCTGCTGGAGCAGCAGGGCACTCAGGGCCGGCCGAGGGCCTCCATCTGGTGGGCGCGGTAGTACAGCCAGGAGTCGCACGCGGCGTGGGGCCTCGTCGGTGGTGGACTGATTGCCGAATCCGTTGTCGAGGGACGGGGTGATGCGCATGCGGAAAGCGCGGCCGCCGCGCCCAGAAAGCGGAGGTGGCGGCCGCGGCGGGTCAAGAGGACTGGGCCGCGATCATCTGGTGAGCTGGTCCACCCGAAGCAAGTCGTCCGGGCCGATGTGGATCGCGGCGACATCGGCGAGCCACTGCATCCATACCGGCTCGACGCCGGGCGCAGCCTCGAACTCGGCGTCCGTGATACGCCCCTTGGCGTAGGCGACTGTCCGGTCTGCCAATTCCTGTAGGGCGTCGGGCGTGATCCAGCGGACGTTCTTCGTCTCGCGGGCGCTCGGGGTGAGATCGCCGGTGACGGTGGCCTGGTAGATGGTCCAGTCGTGGCCGGTGCCGCGTGCGCCGGCGAGGCGGCGGCATCGGTTGCCCCGCCAACAGCCGGTGGCATGGGTGAGGTCAGTGACGGTGAGGCCGAGTTCTTCCTCGACCTCGGCGCGGGCCGCGTCCTCGGCGGTCCCGTGGTCGTCGATGTGGCCGGCGGCTGGGGCCGTGCCGGGCGGGAAGGTGGCGCGGTCGAACATCAGGAAACGGCCCTGGTGATCGGTGATGACGATGCCGACCGAGGTGTTGTCGCAGGTCTTCATGGTCTCGCTCCTCGTGGGTGCTGAAGGTGACCGGCGCACCTCGTACGTGGACCGCTCCTCACCTGGCGAGGCCATGCTGGCCCGACCGTTCCGGCCCGGCTCGCCGGGGCGATGCGGCAACCAACGCCGAGGCCATCGCGCCGAGCTCGGGGCGGAGCGGGGGTCACAGGGTGTCGGCCTCGGGGAGCAGGGCGAAGGACAGGGTCGGGACGGCGTGTGATCCGCACAGCGGTCGCAGCATCTGAGGGGAGACGACCTCCTGAAGGAACATCTCCTGGATGAACTGCACTTCCGCCCGCAGCAGATGAGACACGCTCCCCGCCGCAGCGAGGTCCTTGCGTCCGACCGCGACATGGATGTGCGGGGCGAGGGCGTCGTTCTCCGGGCTCCAGGCGAGGGTGGCGGAGCCGACGGCTTCCACCGTGTGCAGGACCGTCTCGTCCCAGACAGGTGCTTCCGGGTCCTCCAGCGGGCCGTTCGTCCCCACCAGAGTCACCTGCCGGAACCCGCCGAGGAACATAGGGATGATCGCCTGCCGGATCCCCATCTCGGCGCAGAAGCCGGTCAGCTCCGCGACGAAGTCGTCGCCGTCATCGAAGGCCAGCGCGAAGCTGCGCCCCATCGTCAGTTCTGTGTGCCGCATCAGCCACGTCCCTCCGTAGTCGTCCCGGCGGGAGCGAAGGTGGCAAGGATCGTGTCGCGGTCGGCGCCGCTGCGCAGCAGGACTGTCAGCAGATGGCGGGCTTTGTACGGGTCGAGGTGCCCGGCCCCGATCAGGCCCCGGTCCAGCAAGTCCTTCTCCGAGCCGTCGAATCCGTACGCGTGCGTGAGGGTGGTGCCGCCACCGGTGCGGGAGGCGAGGACGATCGGGATCCGCTGAGCGGCCTCCTGGAGGATGGGGACCCAGGTCGCGGGCACGTGACCGACGCCGAAGGCGGCGATGACCATGCCGTCGACCTGTTCGAGGAGCGGCGCCAGCAGCGTGCCGTCGTCGCCGAGGGACGCGGGGTATACGCCGACGCGGGCCGGGCGGGTCATCGCTGCGGAGAGGGGGAGGGGTTTGTGCGCGGGGATCGCAAGGAGCCGCAGGCGGCCTTCGGCCACGGTGCCCAGGGGACCGGTGTCGGGTGCGGTGAACGCGTTCGTGCTGGTGCTGTGAGTCTTGCGGACGTTCGCGGCGTCGAAGATCTGGTCGTTGAAGACGACCAGGACGCCCAGGCCGCGGGCCTGGGGGCTCGCCGCGACGGTGACAGAGGCGAGCAGGTTGGCCGGTCCGTCGGCTCCGGCCAGGTAGGGGGCGCGCATCGCGCCCGTGATGATCAGAGGCGTCTCGCCCGCGTACAGCAGGCTCAGCAGGTAGGACGTCTCCTCCAAGGTGTCGGTCCCCTGGGCCACAACGAAGCCGTCGAACGTGCTCTGACCGTCCATGGCCCGCAGCTGGCCGGCGAGCTCCGCGATCTCGTCGAACGTCAGGGAGGCACCCGGCTTGGTCGTGAACGACTGAGTCTTGACGACGATGCCGGTGTCGGCCAGTTGCGGCACGGCCGCGAGCACGTCATCCGCGCTCAGCGTGGGTTGCGCCGCGCCCTCAGCGGTGGTGGGGGTCATCGTGATGGTGCCGCCGAGGCTGATCACGAGCACCGTGGGAGGAAGGGAACTCGGCTTCAACGCACATTCCTCGGATCGCGGGTGGAGCAGGGCGAGTTGAGCCTATCGGCCGTCACATGGGCTGCCCAGCCTGCCGATGAAGCGCAGGGTCTGGTCGAGCGCCTTGAGCGTGAGAAGGCGGCTGCGGGGACGCAGCATGCTGGTGAGCCCCTCCTCGGCGAGGCCCTGGCACCGGCCGGTCAACCAGGTCCAGTCCAGGTCGAGGTAGTCGGCCAGGGCCTGCAGCCGTGCCGTCGGCGTCGGCCCGGCGACCAGACTGTGAGCCCGCGCGTGGCCGAGGACCTCCTGGTAGGGAGCCACCTCCCGTCGCGCGCTGGTAGTGGCGACCCGCCAGACGGATTCTTCGCGTACCCAGTTCGCCAGGATGGCCTGGTTGCGTGCCAGGACGAATCCCTCGACCTCTTGGTACTCCTGCTCCGTGCTCAGCCACACTTTGACCCCGTACATCTCCATCATGGCAATCGTGAGGAACAGAAGAATTCGCTCATAAATCTCGCTTGATCGAACGACGGGCTCTGGGACGCAAATCGCGCGACCGAGTGCGCTTCCTGGTCCCGCGAAGCGATCGGCGACGTTCTGCAAGTAGTCGTGTTTGTGCCTGAATAGCAACCATGGTGCGCATTCCTCCCCGGTGGCTTCACGGGTCCAGAACGCCGGCACGTCGGGAAGGTCACCGAGATGGCGGACGATGTACTGGGCGCAGAGACTAGAGCCCAGCCACGCGGCGCCGATGGGGGAGAGGTCGGGCATATCGGATCGCGGCGGCGCCGAGTTACTTATCCTGACGTAGTGCCGAAGTTGCTCGGCCCGGTCGGAGAGCGGATTGTCATCCGCCAGCAGACCGTCGTCCATGACGTACAGCGCCCAGATGATCGCGTAGACCAGGTCGTCCAGCTGGTAGGCGAGCGGTACACGCGGGTCCTGACCAACAAAGAGGTTCTGGCGGGCGAGCGCGGCGTCCATCACGTACAGGCCGGACCCGCCGGCGGCCCCGGGAGAGGCCAGAATCACGCCCCTGCGCGAGGAGCGGACGAAGGTCTCCAGGTGGGGGAGGTCTGCGGAGCTGATCTCCATGACGTCGCCGCGGGGCTCAGCTTCATAGATCTGCACGCCGATCGAGGTGCCGTCGAAGTGCCGTCCGCCGGCGAGCTCCCAGCTGCCGAAGATTCCAGCGTCCGGTTCGCCGGGGACGTGCCGGGACGTGGGCCAGGTGTAGTCCAGGGTTCGTACCGCGGTGCGCGTCCTTCGGTCCAGCGGGCGGGGGCGGACGATGTCGCGTACGGGGACGAGCTGGAAGAGGGCCTCGACCTTCTTGCCGAAATAGGCCTCGAGGATGGTGCGCAGGTCTCCGCGGGGAATGTGGGTGCCGGCCAGCCACCGTTTGTAGGTAGCCGGGGAGGGCCGGACCCTAGCGAGTCGCGGCTCTTGTAACACTTTCGCGGCGTCGTCGGCCATGATCGGCCAGAGGACCCGGAACTTGTTCGGCGAAGCGCAGTTGAGCTCCGGAGCGTCCAGCAGGTGATACAGGAGCGGTACGACAGTCCGGGCCCGTAACTCCTCCGGTTGAGTCATGTCGTCCTCCTTGATGTCCCCAGAGCCGCAAGGCTGCTCGCTGGGTGTTCGTTCGCTGCTTCGGTGTGCCCGCGGTCCGCGAGCTGGCAGCCGGTCCGCGCCCAGCGAGCAGGCAGGCGGGCGAACCGCAGCACGCCTACGGCGGCCACCATGCCCGCTGCGCACCACCCCGGCCAGGAGCTGGACCAGGCGCTCCGAGGTCGGCTCGAAGGAGACGATCTCGAGCAGGTTGCGGTGGTCCAGCTCGGTGTCCAGGAACTCCTTGAACGGGGCGAGTGAGCTGAAGTCCGTAACGAAGCCGGGCTCCTCCAGGGCGGGAGCGATCAGGATGACCTTGACCTCGTAGCTGTGCCCGTGCTGGAGGGCACACTTGTGCTCGGACGGGAGTCCGGCAAGCCGGTGGCCGGCCTCGAAGCCGAACTTCTTGCCGATGGTAAAGGCCCCGGGCAGCAGCGGAACGGAACTGAGATCCATGATCTTCCTTCGTGAGTCGAGGACAAGGCGGCTCTGACCGCCAGGGGGATTCACTTAGGAGTCGGCCATCGGGCTCGAGCACCGGTGGACCGTTCGCTCGCACGTTGTGCCACGGCCAGACCGGTCACCGTCACCCGACGAGTACACCCAACAGAGGTGCCAAGAACTAGTGTTTGAGGGTCATGCAGGGGTCATGCAGATGCCGGAATCCGGCCCCGTCCCAGCCCTTCGGGTGCTGAGATGGAGAGGTGGACGCGTTCCCCCAGCACCCGCTCGCCATAGCCCGCTCCCTGTACGACCTGTCGCAGGCCGATCTTGCCGAAGGCATCAAGAAAGCGGCGCGCCGCCGTAACCGGAGGGCTGGCACAACAAAGCAGCAGGTTTCCGTGTGGGAGCGGCCAGGGGCTCATGCGCCGACTCTCTGGTATCAGCTGCTGATCGCCGACGTCTTCGGCATCGACTCCGATCTCGTGACCGCACTGGGCTGGCCGTACTGGCTGCCTGGAAGCGAGGCGCCCGTCCCTCTGGGCACAGGGGCGACGGTCACCGCTCTTAGAGAGGCCCAACGTCGCACCATGATCAGTCGCCGTACGCTCCTTGGAATTGCACCAGCCGCACTCACGACCCTCGCCCAGCAGTGGGCGGCTCTCGATCCTGCCTTGGGCGCCTCGGCCGCCGACGGTCAGGCACTCGCCCCAGAGCTCGTCACCTGGCTGGAACACAGTGCCCAGCACCTCACCAGCCTGGCCACCGCGGACCGCCAGCACACGACCCAACTCCTCGACAGCTACTACGACACCGTCGTCGGATGGCTTGAGAACGGCCGGTACGACGGGGCAACCGGCTCCCGGCTGCACGTGCTGGCCTCCTCACTCGCCCAGACCATTGGCTGGCACCGCTTCGACCACGAAGATCACACCGCGGCTGGCCACTACTGGAGTGCCGCCCTGCACGCAGCCCATCAGGCTGGCGATACGGACAGAGGTGCAGGCGTTTTAGCCGATTTCGCCTACCAGAGCATCTGGCTTGACCAAGCCGCACCAGCGATCGACGTCCTCGACCACGCGCTCAACCGGACCCAGGACCCCACCGCCCGCTCACTGCTCCACCTACGCAAGGCCCGAGCCCACGCCATGAACGGAGACGCCCGCGACTGCCGACGTGCCCTCAAAGCAGCCGAGCACGCACTGGATACGGCCGTAGCCGCACCACCAGCATGGTGCAACTGGTACAACCTGGCAGACCTTGCCGTCGACTCCGGCCGATGCCTCATCGACCTCGGCGAGACCGGCCCCGCCCTGCGTCAGATCAGCCAGGGCATGGCCCTGCTGCCCGCCGCCCGGAACAAAACGCGTGCCGTATTCCTGGCCTATGAGGCAGAGACACTTCTACGCCAAGGGGAAATCGACCATAGCGCTGCAACTGCCCAGGAGGCGCTCATCCTTGCCCAACAGATCGGCGCCTCGCGCTGCGTACGCCAGATCACCAGCCTCTCAGCCGACTTCCAGCCCCACCGCAAAGTCCAAGGCGTCCAACAGCTCCTCAGCGCCCTGCGCTCTGAGAGCAGAGTCAAGGCCGCGACGGCAAGGTAAATGCGCTGGGGACCGTCAGCGGGGGGCGGTGGACGGCCCCGGCAGTCAGAGGGCCGCCGGTCCGTCAGACTCCGGCACGCCGAGGGTTTGGCCCTGGTCGCCGGGGAGATGGACCACAGCAGCGTTGTCGACCGCTTCGGGCCGGTCGAGGGAACCGGTCGCATACGCTGGTGGACCAGTCCCGGCGCTCCGGGGACTCCGCCCGCTCTGCGGCGGGCGGAGGCGTAGCGGCTTTGAGCCGTGTCCGAAGAGATGCCGAGTGCGACGGCGGCCTGTTTGACCGTCAGGCCGTCGGCCAGCACTACCAGTGCCCTCTCGCCAGCGGTCAGTCGGACGGAGATCACGGACGTCTCCTCGTGGTCAGTGGGGCAGTGCGATGGCGGCGATCGCCGCAGGTGACCGGACAGTCTGCGACCGGCGGGAGTGGGCCGCCACGGGAGCCAGGGGAAGACGGATGACGATCCGCTTGCCGCCCGTGGCGTCCTCCGGAAGAACCTCGACTCTGCCGTGGATTTCCTTCACTAGGGCGTCGACCAGGAACAGGCCGCGGCCACCGAGGCCGTGTGCGGCGGGTAGTGGCTTCGGCTTGAGCGGGTGGGCATCCGCGACGGCCAGCACCAGCGCGGTCTGCTCCTCGAGAGCGAGGGTGACCGCAGCGGTGGGCGAGAGCACGGCCGCATGTTGCACCACGTTCGTCACCAGCTCGCTGATGATCAGGCAGGCGGTGCCCACGACCTCCTCGGACATGCCCCAGTCTGCAAGGACCTTGGCCGTTTCGCGACGGGCCAGCGGGACGTACTCGGCCTCGGAGATCACCTGGAAGTTGTGGCGCATCACAGTGCTGGACATCGCGAAACTCACCCTCTCTCCGAGCGGCAGTCGCCCGGACCGTGACCGAAGGTAAGGCCCCAGCACACGGAGGTGTTCACAACGGTGAACCCGCGATCCCCTAGCCCGGATCAGTGTCGGACAGCGAGGAACGCTGGCCCAGGTGCGAGAGTTGCGTACAGACCCACGCGTTCAGTCGAATCAGGGAGACGCCGCTGGTCAGAGAGGCAAGCCGATGCGGTGGGCCAGGCCGCGCAGGTCCCGCGCTGCGTGGGCGGGCAGCTGCCGGTCGGTAAGAAACTCGACGGTGTTTCTCACCGGTGCGTTGGCGTGGATGCGTTGCGGTGCGATCTCCTCGGCGGTCAGCAGGGCGGCGACCGCCTGGGCCTCCCGGCCTCGCAGATGGGCCAGCGAACGGCCCAGGTCGGCGTGGAAGGCGGCCTGCCGTCCCGGAGCCTGCGCCAGCGTCTCGGGGTGGACCCCGTCCCCGGCGGTGACGGCCACTCCGTGCAGACCGAGGTCGGTGTTCAGGCTCACCTTGTGGATGCCGACGTTGGTGGGGCCGAAGTTCAGGTGCCAGGCCCGCGTCTCGCCGGTGCGGCCGGCCAGCTTGGCAGCCTCCGCCAGATGGCCGCGGACATCCTCGGCACGGGTGTTGCCGGGCCGCTGCCGGTCCTGGGTCAGCGAGGTGGCGGAGATCAGGTGGAGTTCGCCGAGCAGCGCATAGGCATCAGGGCTCGTCAGGTGCGCTTCGAGGGTATTGGCAGCGGCGGTGGCCTGGGCCAGGGCCTGGGCGGGACTCCCGGCCGCCATCAGCACGTGGGTGTGGAAGAAGCCGGACAGGGCGCAGTAGACCGGGTCGTCCAACTCCGCGATCGTCTCAGCGGCACGGGTCACCGCGATGAACGCCAAGTCGGTGTAGCCGAGGTTCTTCAGCAGCAGGGTGCAGGCCGGATGATAGGCATCCGCGAGCAGTTTCAGCAGTCCGCGGCGGGCGGCGCCGCCGGCGGCCTCGGCGGCGGCGTGCAGATCGGCCAGCAGCGCCGGCAGCCCGGCAGCGAGGGTGCCGTATTCGGCCGCGTGATAGAGCCGGTTGGCCTCCGCCACCCGTTCGGTCAGCACCGCCGCCGAAACCCCCGGTGGGCGGCGGTCCGGTGGGGTGGCCATGGTCAGGCCCATCAGCGTCAGCCGCAGGGCGGGGACCGCCTCGTGAGCCGCGCTGGTGTGCGGGTCCACTGGGGCGAAGGGCTGGCCGGTCAGTTCGGACGGGGCGATCTGCAACGCCTCAGCGAAGGAGGTGATGAGGCTGGAGCGGTCCAGCAGCCGACGGCCGTTCTCCACCATCGACAGGTAGCCGACCGACACCCCGGCCAGGCCCGCGAGGCTGCGCAGGCTCATCCCGCGCTGGCGGCGGGCCGAGCGCAGACACTCGCCGATCCTGACGGCCTGCTCTTCGTTCATCGCCCTCGCCTCAACTCCCGCTCCCGTGCCTCAGCCCTAGCGTAGGGCGAGCCTGCCGCCCCCAGGGGTCTTTCCCGCCAGACGGCCGGCATCACCGCAGCCCGGCCCGCTCGGCCAGATCCTGCACCGCCGCGGATTGAACGGTGGTGCGCTCGGTGAGCGCGGCGACCATGTCGCGGGCGAAGGGGTCCAGCCGCAGCCGCAGCGGCGCCGCCGCGTCGGCCTCGACGAGCCGGGCGGCAGCCTCGTCGGCGCGGCCCTGACGGGCTTCGGCCGACGCGGCGACGACCAGCAAACCGGAGCGGTGGGCGCCGTCGAGCGCGGCATGATCCGCCGCGCGTACGTGGTCGGCGGCCTCGGCCGCGTCGCCCAGCTCGGCGGCGACGGCGGCGCGGGCTGCGATCACCACGGCCGACTCCCGTGTGTGGCCGACCCGTTCGGCAGCCGTGACGAGGAGTTGTTCGGCCTCCGGGCGGCGTCCGGCCATGGCATGGGCGACGGCGGCCAGCGCCGGTACTTCCCAGCCGGCTCCGGCGTCCTCGGCGCGTTCGGCGCGGGCCAGGGCGTACTCCGGCAGGCCGAGGTCGATCAGCAGCCGCACCTCCTCGACCAGCATCGGCACCGGCTCGCGGGGGCCGGAACGGGCCCGGTGCAGCAGCATCCACGCCAGGTCCCAGTACCCCAGGCGCCGAAGCAGCCCGGCGGCCAGCACATGCACGTCCATGCGCAGCCGCACCGCCTCTTCCCGGCCGGGCCCCGCAGCGGCGGCCAGCGCGCGGTCCGCCGCCTCGACCAGCTCCGGCAGCGCGAGCGCGAGATGATACTCGTCGCCCCCTGCATCGGCCCGGGCGGCTGCCCGAGTCCATTCCGCCAGCTCCTCCAGCAGCACGCCGGGGGCCGTATCCGGTTGTCGGCGGACCAGACTGCGACGCAGGCGGAAGGCGACCGCCCGCACCGCCGCCTGCTCCTCCCCGCACGGCGGGTAGGGCTGCCCGGTCAGGTCCGCGACATCGAGCCGCAACACGGTGGCCAATGCCGCGAGTCTGCCGCGGCGGTCCACCCACTCCCAACCACTCTCCAGTCCGGCGAGGTAATCGAGCTCCAGACCGGTGAGAGAAGCAAGGTCATCCCTGCTCAGTTCCCGGCGGCGGCGCCAGGCGGCCAGGCGGGCCCCCATCGGGCCGCCGGCAGCCGTCTCATCCAGCTCGCGCATAACCAGATTGCTCGCATACCCACTCGCCCGGACCGTGTTCTGCCAGGACAAAGGTCCATGCTTCCCGTTCAGGGGAGGGCCGAGCCCCCTGTGGCAGGACGCATATGCCTGGCGCGCGACACACTAGTCACACCGCTGAGGCCGCGCGAACTGGCTGACGACACGCCCGGCCTGAGCGAGACAGGGCTCGGGGCCGGCGGGACCGCGACGTTGTTCCCGGACTGCCGTAGACGTTCGAGCAGACGGGGCGTTCTGGGCCTCCAACTCGGCGTTGCGCAAGGTCAGGACCTGGAGCTGGTTGGTGTAGGTGACTGACGATCGTGATCTCGCCGTCGGTGATCTCGGGCAGTCCGGGCATCAGCCGCTCGAACGCCTCCATCAGCGAGCGGTCGATCTCGGTGGGCTCTCGACCGCCCGCCAAGAGACGGTCGAAGGTGTGCCGGATACGCAGCCATGTCTCGTCGTTCACGCCGACTTCGCGCCGCCCTTGGCGGTGTCCGTGGCGATGCTCTGAATGAGTTCGTCGAGTTCGGTGGCGTAGTCTGGCAGTGCGATCATCTGAAGCCGGGCACGGCAACGAGAAGCCGGTCTTCACCGCCACTGACGTTCCTGGAGCCGACGGCTATGAGGACGGGGCTGAGCAGGAGGGCGACGCCGAGGCGTACATGCTGCTCGCCGAGTGGGCCACGGCGGAGGCCGAGGAAGCGCAGCGGATCGCCGCGAAGAAGGCCTAGGCCCGGCAGACTGCCTACGCCAGGGCCGTTAGGTTCGGCCGCCCGGCTGGCTCGACCAGCCCAGCCACCTGCATCCGTACCGCCTCCCGGCGCTCACGTCCCGCAGGGACTTTCAGGAAGATCACCCCAACGAGCCGAAGTCAGTAGCCATCTTGCGGTGGCACTCCCCGACGGGCGTATCGAGCTGTCGCGGCGGCTGGCCGCCGCGGTGCGAGCCCGCGCCGCCCCCGCGCTGGTCACCTGCGGCCCGGAAGGCGAGGCGCGGGCCAGCGGGGGCGAGGTGCACACGGTGTGCGACTGCGGGCTCGTGGTCGAGCTGCTGAGCGGGACGACCCGGCACGGCGCGATCACCGTCACCCGTGTCCGGGTGAAGTGACACGAAAGCAAGACGCTCAAGTCTTCCGGAAACAGCCGAAGCCACCGGTAATGTCGAAAGCACGACGAGACATCAGGGAAGGAAATGCGACCGCCGCGCCGATGGTCGACGAGGCTGAAACTACGCGGCGGGCGCTGAAGCCAGGTGTGCCCGTGCGGGGACCCAGGCGGTTTGCGCGGCGAGGAGTGCGACTGTGAGGAATGAGCGGGTTCTGATCCCCCCGGCCCGCTTGCGCCACGTCGGCTGCGCCGGGTCGGCGCGCGGCGATTCGTGTGGAGAGGGCCGCTCTGGGCGCTAGAGTGCCTCGCGTGGAAACCACCTCTCAACTCCCCGTAGTTTTCCGTCTGATCGTGACGGGGGGAGGTACCGGCGGGCATACCTACCCAGCTCTCACCGCGATCCGCACGTTGCGGGAGCGGGTGACGGCGCAGGGGCGCTCGCTCGATGTGCTGTGGATCGGCAGCGCCGACAGCCTGGAGGCGCGCGTTGCCGACGCGGAGGGGATCGCGTTCACGTCGGTGGCCACCGGGAAGGTAAGGCGTTCGTCGAACCCGTTGAAGATGGTGTCGCCTGCGAACATGCGGGACATGGCGCGTGTGCCGCTCGGGGTCGCTCAGGCGCGCAAAGCGGTCGCGAGGTTCCAACCGCACGTGGTGCTCGCGACGGGCGGCTACGTGGCGGTGCCGACCGGACTTGCCGCCCGGATGTGCAAGGTCCCGCTGGTACTGCACGAGCAGACCGTACGGCTCGGGCTCGCCAACCGGAGGCTCGCCGGCAGCGCCTCGCGGATCGCGGTGTCCTCGGAGTCGAGTTTGCTGCTCCTCACCGAGAGCGTGCGCCCGCTCGCGGTGGTCACCGGGAACCCCGTGCGCCCGGAGGTGATGGTCGGGCAACCGGACAAGGCCGTGGCAGCCCTGGGGCTCGGTTTCGACCGGGCGTTGCCCACGGTGTACGTCACCGGCGGGGCGCAGGGGTCGCAGCAGATCAACAACGTGGTCGGCGGGGAGCTGTCGTGGCTGCTGGAGCGGGCCAACGTGGTGCACCAGTGCGGGCCCGCCCACTATGAGGCGCTGGCTGCTCGGGCGGCCATGCTTCCCGCCCACGTTGCTGCCCGGTATCACCTGACGCCGTTTGTGGGGCCGGAGCTGCCCGACGTGCTGGCCCTGGCCGATGTGGTGATCTCGCGCAGCGGCGCCGGAACGCTTTCCGAGCTGACCGCCCTGGGCAAACCCGCCGTGTTCATCCCCCTCGCGTCCTCGGCCGGGAACGAGCAGGCGCACAACGCCCGGCACCTGGAGGAGGCCGGCGCGGCCGTCGCACTCGTGGGTGACGTCACCGGGGAGCATCTTCGCGGGGCCGTGGGCCCGCTCCTTGAAGACCCCGGGCGCAGGAAGACCATGGCTGCGGCGGCGCGGGCGCAGGGGCGCCCGGATGCGGCGGACAGGCTGGTGGACGTGCTGCTGACCGCCGCATCCGGCTGAGCGCCCGGACCCTGCTACATACGAGGGGTGGTACCGGTCGCATCGAGCGCGGCGCGCACGGCGCGTACGACGTGGGCGACGTCGCCCTCGGTGAGGTGCTGGTGGAAGGGCAGGCTCAGGATCTGCTCGCCGGCCTGCTCAGTGGCGGGCAGCGGGCGGCGCCAGGTCGCGAAGGCGGGCTGGAGGTGGTTGGGCGGGTAGTGGACGCCGACGCCGATGTGCGCCTTGCGCAGGTGCGCGAAGACCTCGTCCCGTCGCGGCACGCGGATCTGGCACAGGTGCGGGACGGCGTGGTCGGGGCCGACGTCGATGAGCGTCACGTCTCGCACGCCAGTGAGGGCAGCGCGATAGGTGCGCCACAGGTGGCGCCGGGCGGCGGCGGCCATGTCGAAGTGGTCGAACTGGGCGAGGCCGATCGCCGCGTTGAGGCCCGAGAGCTGGTAGCGCAGGCCGAACCCGTGTACCTGGTAGGTGGTGGTCTCGGCGCGTTCGCTCTGGGACTGTGCGACGCCCAGCAGCCGGAGGCGGCGAAGAGTGTGCGCTTCGTCGGGGGTGCGGGGGATGACGGCGCCGCCCTGGCCGCAGGTCAGGTTCTTGATCGGGCCGAAGGAGAAGCAGGTCAGCACTGTGGCGTTGCTGCCGACGAGGCGGCTGTCGGTGTGGTTGCGGGAGCCAAAGGCGTGAGCGGCGTCCTCGATGACGGTGATGCCGCGCTCGGCGAGATCCGCGCAGATCGGGGTGAGATCGACGGCCCGGCCGCCGAAGAGGACAGGGATCACCGCGCCTGTGGAGTCGTTGATCGCCTTCTTGACGAGGTCTGGGGTGACGCACATGGTGGTGGCGTCGATGTCGATGAAGCGCGGGGTCGCGCCGACGGCGAGGATGGCCTGCACAGTGGCGCAGAAGGTCATGGAAGGCACGATCACCTCGGCACCGGCTTTGATGCCGGCGGCGAGGAGCGCGGTGTGGAGCGCGGCGGTTCCGGAGGTGACGGCCACGGCGTCGGGCACGCCGAGGAAGCGCGCGATCCGGCGCTCGAACTTCTCGGTGACGTCGGTGTGCCCGTACTGGCCGCTCTCCAGGACGCGGGCGACGGATGCCGCCTCGTGACCGTGGAGGAAGGGGCTGGCGTTGCGCCCGGCGTCCGGTCTTGACTCGTTGATCACGATTCCCCCTTCGGGCGGATGATCGGCCGGAGCAGCGCGCTCGCGGTGTCCAGAGCGGTGAGCGCGTCCGCACCCGAGGGCCCGGCAGCGACGAGCAGGCCGATCTTGTGGCCGGACTGGTCGTGCGGTCGCACGAGGTCGCCCGGCTTGGCGTACAGCTCGATATCGGTGATCCCGGGGACACTGCGGGCTTCGGCGATGCCCTCCCACGTGATCAGTTCGCCCTCGGTGGCGTGCGGTGAGCCGGTCAGCTCCAGCGCCGCGTGCGCTGCGCGCGTTGGTGTCAGGTGTTCGTCGAACGGCTCACCGAGGGCGAGGGCGATGAGCGCACGCACGACGTCCACGCCGTAGGCGGCGGCGAGCAAGCGCGGGACGCCGTCACCCCCGAGACGCGTGTTGGCCTCGATGACACGCTCTTGGCCGTCCGCGCCGAGGACGACGTCGAAGTTCGCCGGCCCGTTGGCTATGCCGAGCGCACGGCACAGCCGTTCGACGGTGGCTTCCAGCCGGTGGTGTGCCGCCGGCGCCAGCTGCGCGGTGCGAAGCCGCCTGACGACAAAGGTCTGGCCGGCGAAGTCCTTGTCCTTGACGCAGGTCATCAGCGCCCTGCCGTCCCGCATGAAGACCTCGACGGCCAGGGGGCGCCCCTGGATGAACTCCTCAGCGATCACGGTCTGGGAGGCGGAGTAGGAACGGGCGTGTGCGACGGCGGCGTGCAGGTCCTCGGAGCGGGTGACGCGGGTGACGCCCTTGCTGCCCGAACCGTCCGCAGGCTTGATCACGAGCGGGAAGCGCAACCGCGTCGCCTCCGCGACGACCTTGTCCGGCTCGTCCGACGCGGTCCATCCGTACCCGGTGACGCCGCAGGACGCGGCGATCGCGTGGAAGGCGGCCTTGTCCCCGGCCGCGAGGGCACTCCTGGGATACACGTAGGGGGTGCCGTACCGCAGGCCCAGGGCGTGCCAACTGGCCAGCGCGGCGTCGCTCGCGCCGCCCACGATCCCGGCGGGGCGCACGTCGCCGAGCGCGTCGGCGATGGCGTCGGTGTTCCGGGTGGAGATCTTCAGGGCGGCATCGGCGAACGGGAGCGCGGGAGCGTCCGCGCGCACGTCCACCGCGATGGTCGGGATTCCGCGACGCCGTGCCTCCTGGTAGAGCACGATCTGCTCCTCCGAGGCACCCAGCACGATCAGTGCGCCGTGGGGCCAGTGCTCAGACATGCTCGCCCTCCGGTTCGGGGGAGGCGGTGCGGGCGAGAGGGGTGACGGGGCGCAGGTTGCGGGACATCGGGGCCCAGCGGTCGGGGTTGCGCCGATACCACTCGGCGGTCTCGGCCAGCCCGTCCTCCAGGCGGTGCCGGGGCCGGTAGCCGAGCTGGTCGCGAGCCTTGGTCCAGTCGATCGAGTAGCGGATGTCGTTGGCCGGCCGGTCGGGGATGTAGGTGACCGCGTCCCACGTCGCGCCGCACAGGCGAAGCAGGTGTTCAGTCAGTTCCTTGCTGGACAGATCGGTGCCGCCGCCGAGGTTGTAGACCTCCCCGGGCCTGCCGTGGCGCAGGACCGCCTCGATCCCGGCGCAGTTGTCCTCCACGTGCAGCCAGTTGCGCACGTGCTGGCCCCGGTCGTGCAGGGTGACAGGCATCCCGCGCAGGAGCCGGGTGACGAAGAGAGGGATGATCTTCTCGGGGTACTGGTACGGCCCGTAGTTGTTGCTGCTGCGCGTCACGCACAGCGGGAGCCCGAGGGTCTGGTACGCGCCGAGCGCCACCAGGTCGCCAGCCGCCTTGGACACGGCGTACGGGACGGAAGGGCGAAGCGGCGCCTCCTCGGTCGCGGTGCCCTCAGCGAGGGGGCCGTAGACCTCGTCGGTCGAAACGTGGACGAACTTCCCGATGCCGTGGCGGTGCGCGGCGTCCACGAGGACCTGCGTCCCGAGCACGTTCGTGGACAGGAACCCGCCCGCCGCGTCGTAGGAGCGGTCGACGTGAGACTCGGCGGCGAAGTGCACCACGGCGGTGGGGCCAGACGCCATGAGGTCGTTCACGACTACGCCGTCCTGGATGTTGCCGTGGACGAAGCGCAGCTTGTCAGAGAGGAAGGCGGTGCCCAGGTTCTCGATGTGACCGGCGTAGGTCAGGGCGTCCAGGACGGTGACGCGGGCGACGTCCTCGGCCTTGATGAGCCTCTTCACGAAGTGCGAGCCGATGAAGCCGGCGCCGCCGGTGACGAGCACGTGTTCCATTGGTGCCTCCCGAAAGGAGTAGGACCCGGCGCCAAAGGACTGGGCCGGGAATCCAGAGAACCCCCGGGGACGGGCGCGCGGCCCCTCACACGAAGGGGCTCACACATCACACGAACCGGTAGCGCTGTGAGCGGTCCGCGCCACCCTCCCGGCGCTACCCTTGCATCCCGCGACCCGTAGCGAGGGGGCACTGTGACGCGGTGGCAGGAACGCGACTGGCATCCGAACACGGATCTGGGCCGGTTGCTGAACGCGTCCGGGGCAAGTCGCGAAGCGTTCGCGCTGCGCGTCAACGAACTCACCTGGCAAGCGGGAATTCGTACGCAGTACACCAATACGAGTGTTACCAACTGGGTGAAGCGCGGCATGATCCCCCGCCCGCCAACCCCCGCCTGCATCGCCGCTGCGCTGGGAGAACGCCTCGGGCGTCCGGTCAGCGTCGCCGACATCGGCATGAGCGAACCGCGCGGCGGAAACCCTGACGTAGGGTTGGATTTCCCGCGTGAGTCAGCCGACGCCGTACGCGGCGTCACCGAATTCTGGAGACACGTGGACCGCAGAGCATTCCTGAACCGTTCCTTCGCCGTCGGCGCCTTCGCCATCCCCGTCACCCGGTGGCTCGCCGTTCCGGCCGACGCCGCCACCGACCACCGCGGCCCCCGGCGCGTAGGGCGCGAGGACCTCGACCAGTTGTGGCAGGCCGTCGAGGACGCGCGCCTGGCAGACTCCCGGTTCGGCGGGGGGAACTGGAAGTCGTCCTCAGTCGCGACATGCCTGCGGGAGTACGCCACCCCGCTGTTGCAGGGCACCTACACCGAGGAAACCGGGAAGGCACTCTTCCGGGCCACCGCAGAGCTGACCCGTCAGATCGGCTGGAGCGCGTTCGATGCCGGACATCACGGCGCGGCGCAACGGCACTTCATCCAGGCCCTGCGCCTGGCGCGCGCCGCCGGAGACATCCACGTCGGCGCCTACGTGCTGACCACCATGTCCCTGGCCGCTTTCCTGCGAGGGCACCCGTCCGAGGCAGTGGACATGGCCGAGGGCGCCTACGAACGCGCGAAGAACCTTCCGGGCGGCACGAAGGTCTTGTCGTTCGCGAAGCTCGCGCAGGCGCGTGCGCACGCACGCGCCGGAGAAGCGAACGAGGCGACCGCCGCGCTCGTCCTCTCGGAGAACCTACTCGACCAGGCGCAGCCCGATACCCACCCGTCGTGGATGAACTACTACACGCGCGAGCGCCTGGCCACCGATGCCACGGAGATCTACCGGGATCTGGGTCGCTCGCGCGACGCGCTCGCCTGGAGTCGACAGGCGGACGCCATGCCGGCCGACCGCTACACACGCGCGGTGGGAATCCGCCTCGCGGTAGAGGCATCCGTGCATCTGCAGAATGACGATTTGGACCAGGGCTTGGCGGTCGCTGACCGCTCGGTGCGACTCCTGTCGCAAGTCCGGTCCGCTCGCGCTCACGGGTACGTCCACGACCTCACCACGTTGCTGGCGCCCCGGCAGCGGGATAAGCGCGTCGCCGCCTTCGTCGAACACACCCGCCGAAGCCTGCCCGCCGCGAGCTGAGGCTCGTCACAGGGCCGGGTCAGGAGCGTGTGCGCCTGCTCTGTCTCACAGGTGGGTGTGCCGTAGGCGGTGAGCAGGATGCGTGCGGTCGAGGCGGGCAGTGGGAGCCGGGCCCTCTCCAGGTCACTGATGCGGCCGGCCGATGTCTCAACGATGTCTGCGGCCGTCTGCATGCTCAGCCCGGCGAGCGTCCTGCGGTGGCGCAGCAGGGTACCGACCAGGACGGGAGGCAGGGAGGAGGCGTCACATTCTGGTGCGCACGGCGCTGAGGTGGGGGTGTTGGCGGTCACGGGGTGGGTCGCCGCACGCACTTGCCGAGAGGAAGTGGTGGGTACTCGCGGGATCTGGGGGCGGAGCTGCGGGGGCGGCGGGGCGGACACGGGACTTCGTCCCTTTCGTCTGTCGGTTGGTGCCCGGGCCGGCGCGGCCCGGGCGAGTGGTCATGCGGCGTTCAGAACGCAGGTTTCGTTACGGGTGGGGTCGGCTTCGGGGAGGCCAGCTTGAGGGCGGCGCGGGCCTGCTCGATGGCGGGCCAACGGGGCCGACGACGATTCAGCGTGCGCTTTTGTAGGCCCTCTCCCATGCTCCGAAATCGACCCCGGGGTCGACTTCTTTTAGCACGGCAGTGAAGTCTTGAATGCCGGGCTGACTGGTCTGATACACGGCCTGGCCGACCCACACCAGCAAGCAGACGAACGTATAGAGATTACTCGACAAGACGACGGGGGATTCTTCGAGTTCACGAGTCAGTAGAAGCACTCTTCCTGTGACACCGTCCAGGCATAGAAAGCCGTCGGGAAAGGTGCCCAAACCCAATACGCTATCCGACTGCACCCAGGCGGGTAGCATAATTCCGACCAGCACGTCACGAAGAGGTCGCATGGCGTACAGGTTGGTGTCGATGACGTCCCCGACGCTCGTCGGTACACCGATTTCCTGCAGAGTGAAGCGAGCTCCATCTTCCTTCACTGCCTCAGGAATCTGCTCTGACTCCAGCACCGGCGCCAGAGCGGGGCCAAAAATGCGGATCATGTCTGAACGATTGACGCAGTACCGAGTCATGTCCAAATTGCTCATTAAATGATTTCTTTCGGTCTGGCTTCGCGGGGCGCCGGGCGAGCACGTCGGCGACGCTGTCGCGACGCACCCATGCGGATGGCGATGACGCTGGCGCTCTCCCCTTGCTGGCGCGCCCGGAGGATCTCGGCCGCCAGACGGTCCGGTGAGTGCCCGCCCGACCGGTAGAGCACCGCCATCTCGGCAGCGCGGGTGGCGTGGCCTCGTCCAGCGGGTGGTTCAGGCCTCTTCGGTCGAAGCCCAGTGTTCCCGTTGTAGAGGGGTGATACGGCCTGCTCGGGCATGAGCCTTCCTCTTTGTGACCCGAATGAATTGAGAGGTACTTGTGGTGGCGCGCGGGCGTGTCTACGGATACGAGGAGGACCGCATTGGCAGTGACAACACGGAACGAGTGGCCGAGGCGGACCAGGTGCGCCGGACGCAGCATGTGCGCGGGCCCGGTGGGATCGGGGCCCGCCAGGCCAGCCCCAGATCGTTCAACATGCGCACCAGCGCGGACTCCGATTTCGAGAAGGGGGCGTCATCGGGGGGCGACCGGGCGCGGGTTCGCGGGTCCGTTCTCTTGGTGCGGGAATCCAGTCAGCCAGTGGGCACTTGGCCGGGTAACAAGTCGTGCCGCCTTGTGAGTTTCTGATCAAATGATTCCCGGCGGGCGGCCGGGGACACCGAAAGGCTGTTGAGGTGTGAGAGATTCCTACGGAGTCAAAAGCTGATCGATCCCTGACCTTCGTATATGCCGTCGGGTCCGATGAATCCATATATGTAGTCCGGGATTTTAGGTGTGGCTGTTTCAATTACCAGTCCACTTATGGCAGTCAGAGCGTCGTCGGAAAGCGTGTCTATATTGCCGCCCAGCGATCGGATGATTTGCTCTGGTTTGATTTGAAGGTGCAGGTCGTGACCCAATGCAAGTGATACACGAAATGCTATCCAGCGGCGGATGGAGATTTGAATGTCCTCCGCGTGATTCAAGGTGACTGCATCGAGTGAAATTCGCACAACATTTTCCGGAGGGGTCCAAGAATAATGCAGGTCGGCCCGTATCGCGGCTGGAGCTCCGCCGTTCGGGTCGTACTGATCGGTGGCTTGATCGAATCCTACGTAACTCCACTCGGCGTTTTCCGGTTTTGCGAGCGGTATTAAAATTTCCGATGCCGACTTTTCGAGCAATTCGGACAGGCGTAGGTCCGGAACTAGTATGCCGCCACGCCCCCATTCGTCGGGTGCGGCATGCCCGTCAATCACCTCTCGGCTGAATCTGTCCAGAAACGGGTAGTTCGCGGGGGTAATATTTTCACGAAGTAGTCGAACCCGCTCGAAACCGTGCACTCTACGAGATTCCTTGATGAAATTGTCAGGTGCCTGGTTAAGGTTGCTGATCACTAATTTTCCCTCGATAGAGAGTCCGGGGTCAGGTGCGCCTTGAGGTTTTGTGAGAGGGGGTTCCCGGTCACGTCCAGGTTCCGCAGTCGCTCGATTTTCATGAGCGGGTCGATGTCGCGGATGCAATTCTGAGGAACGTAGCAGCTCAGAAGGTTGAGTCCCGCGAGGCCGTCGAGTCCCGATATTCCTGTCAGGCGCGCTTTCAAGGTAGACAGGGATTTGCAGCGAGACAACTGCGCCGTATCCACCGGGTCGCAGGCTACGAGGATGAGCAGTTCGAGCGACGGGAACGCGTCCAGGCCTGCCAGGCCTGCGTTGCTGCTGATATGCAGGTCGTCGACGCTTTCCAGCTCTGCAGTGGTGAACGGCGGGGCATGGCCGAGGGTTCTCTGGACCGCTTTGAGGATCGCCGGATTCAGAGACTCATGCATGGATCTGCCCTTTCTTGACGACTGGTTCCTGTTCGGGGCCTGTCGGGGTCATTAGTGGCTGGTGGGCCGGGGCGTCAGACGAGGTGGTGACGGTATGCGTAGCTGACAAGGCCGGCGCGTGACTCCACTCCCAGCCGGGGCGCGAGCCTGCTGAGCATGGTGAGGGCGCCGCGCTCGGTCGCGTAGCCGGCACGTGCCACATCCGCGGCCGTGCCGCCCTGCGCGACAAGCCGGAGAACATCCGCCTCGTGAGGGGACATCAGGTCGCCGGGGCGGCCGAGCGGATGCACACGCCCAACGACTTCGAAGAGCTGGTCCCGGAGGTTGGCTGGCAGGCGGTGTCCGCCTGCAGCGACGGTTGCCACCACATCGGCCACACGCGTGACTTCGGCGTGCAGGAGCACGGCTGAGACGCCGAGCGGCGCCACGGCGGTGAGGGCGTGCACCCCTATGGACTCCACGACGAGGACGGTCCGGCTGTCAGGCGCCGCGACCCGCGTCAGTCGCAGGGCCAGGCAGCACTCCCTGTCCACCACCTTGGCGACGTAGACGCGGACCGGAGGGGCGGTGCGGGCATCCACCAGCTGTGCCCGGTCCGAGCGTCTGAGGAGCCCCCTGATGCCGATCAGGAGGTCCTCGACGCCGCAGTCGGCGGTGTCGACGGACGCGGCGACTGGGGGGCCGCCGTGGTGCCGCTCCGACTGACTGGGAAGTGTCATGTCGTGGTATTTCGGTACTCGCGTGCAGGACAGAGGAGGCGGGATTGCACTGGGGCGGGCTCAGCCCGGCAGTCGATGTGACCCTGGAGCCGCTCACGGACGTGGGTGGCCCACCCGGGGCACGGCGGTGGGAGGCGGGACTGAGGGCCATGCGCCGGCAGACGCACGGCCGGTCTGGCTGAGAAGTGCTGCCTCGTCATACGCGTCCCTCCGTGGCTTCGGGGGGTTCGCCGGTGTCGAGCCGGGTCTCGCGTCCGTCGATGATGGTCCAGCACTCCAGCTCATAGGGCCAGAGCCGCGGCAGGTGAGCGCGTGCCGCGTCGGGGTCGAGGAAGACGAACGCGATGTTGTCGAGGGGAG
>NZ_JBIDBS010000017.1:0-180423 GCF_043204165.1 Streptomyces sp. NPDC047982
GCGTAGTTCTCCTTGATCTGCCATTCCCGGTGCCTGCTCCTGAAAGAGGCGATGTCAAAGGGGTAGCGGCTCAGCGTTTCCACGAGCTGCTCGGGCCCTGCGTCGAAGTCGAAGGTGGCCTTGGCGAGTCTGCCCTGGTGGAGGACCAGGCTGCGGGCGGGGCCGGGACCGAAGAACGCGGCCACCGAGCGGGAGGCGTGCGCATACCGGTCCAGCCAGTCCCCGGACGGAGCGACCGCGTGATCGTCCACCAGCACTCTTTGCGGTGTCTCGCCCTGGAACCAATGCTCGCGCAGCATATGCGCCAACCCGGTGGGATCGGCGCCCGCCAGCGCCAGCCCCAGGTCCTTCAACATCACTTGGTTCCTCCGTCCGATGTCACTTTGCTTCTCCGTTGATCTGAGTGCGCCTGCGCAACCGGGCTGCGGCTCGGTTGCGTTGTGATTCCGGCTGCGCCTGCCGGGCCGGAGCGGCCCGCGAGCTCGTGTACCGCGGCCGAGTTCGAAACATGGTCCGGTGGCAATGGGGGCATGACGCATCCTCGAGAGCGATGACGGATATTGGGGCATCAGACTGTGCACGCAGCCGCACGGGCGAGATGCCACTCGACGGCACGCTGGAGCAGATACCGGGAGCAGTGGGGTGTGGTCTGATCCCACAGCGCGGCGACGGAGGCGGGAGGCTGTTCGCAGGCTCGGTACAGCACACTGCGGGATGACGGCTGAGCGAGCACGAACCCGGCGGGAAGCGTCATCACGACCATCCGGTCGGAGCGTGCCTTGATCCGGCCGGGCATCACACGCACCGTGCAGTCGCCCTGGAGGAGCCACTGCAGCTGTTTCGCCATCACGTCCGAGCGGATCGATTTGGGGTACAGGACGCGCTCGTCGAGCAGAATCTGCGGTTCGCTCCGAAGGTCCAGGGGAGCGCCAGGAAGCGCCCAGGACGGGGTGCTCACCGCTTGGGCGTAGGCGTCGGTCTGCACAGGCGCGGGGACCAGACCGGTTGACAGCCATCGCACCTTTACGGCCTGGCGGGCACAGCCCGCCAGGCGCCGGTGATGGCCGGTCACGTCATCGGCGACGCTTCCCTGGCTGGACTCGGCGGCTCTGGCCAGGCGCTTCAGGGCCCCGGCATCCATGGTGCAGAGATAGAGGCAGCACAAGATGTCCAGGTCATCGACTGTGATCGGGTGATGTCCGGCCTCCATCGCAAGGACGGTCTCCTCGTTGGTCGCGAGCAGCTCGGCTGGTTCCGCGGGGAGAATGTACCGGCGTTCCCGCGCGTCCCTGAGGTAGGCGCCGATGGCCCGTATGACGGGGTGAGCCCATGCGGTCATCGGACATCTCCCACTGGTTCTGTAAGGCTTGGGCATGGCCCGGGCGCGTGCGGGTCGAGGAGACGGGCGATCAGGGTGTGGTCCCAGAGCGGCCGGTCCGGGGGGACCGCCCAGTACGCGCCGTCGGGTGTTGTGCGGCGCCCGTCCTCGGGCAGACGCACCACACGACCGCGGGCCCACACCCGTCCCACGGCTCCGCGCCGTCCCAGCCCGCCCTTACTCGCCGCGGTCACCAGCAGGGCTGTACCGGCGTCCGGCAGTCCCAGAACCGGCCCCCGCCGGGCGGCAGCAGTCTGCTCCAGCAGAGCCCGGCATGCCTCAGGGGCGATCCGGACGAAGTCGTACGTTTCACCAGCGACCTGGGCCCCCACCAGACCGGCGCTGCCCGACGGGAGGTACGCGGGGCCCCGGTCTGCCGGCAGGAGACCCAGCGGATCGTCTGCGCTCTGGCCCGGGCAGGCGATGCGGCGGGGAGGCGGAACGTCGGCAAAGGGGACGATCAGGTGCGGCGGAGTCAGCCGGGCCTCACTGTCGAGCACCCGGGTCGCCCAGCCCTCGACGATGAGCTGTGCACTCGTCAGGCCGGTGGAGTGCAGTTCGTCGAGGCACTCCTCCACGCGTCCCGTGGGCAGGCCGGTCACTGCCGCAATGTCGCGGACGAGGCGTTTCTCGGGTGTGTCCAGGACCAGTGCCCGCCACACGAGACGCACATCGTCTCCCACCGCCTTCCATGTCCGGGCCGGGACCAGTGCGAGGCGCCGTTCGCCGCACACCATGTGAATGGCCGTCAGAAACGACCGGGTGCCAGCGGCCAGCAGGCAGTTGCGCAGATACTCCCGCGCGGTGTTCGGGGTGATGCCCATGCGTTTCGCGGCGTCCGGGATCGTCAGCCCCTCCACAGCCACCAGGGCCAGAACCCGGAGCTCCTGGCCGGTGAGCGGCATCGGTCCACGCGCCGGACGCGCCCCGACTCCGTCGCGGGCCCCGCGCGGCAGACTGAGTTCCGGAGGCGGTGCTACCACCGTCACCTGTGCGTCCAGAACCCCGGCTTCCCAGCCCGCGAGCACCAGCCGGCAGTCCGGCATACCCATGCTCCGCAGGTGCCGCAGCTGCCGGTCGACCTCGCATGCCGGCAGACCGGTCTGCCGGCTGATCGCTCCCACCAGATCACGATCCGCCACGTCCAGGACCAGCCCACGCCACACAGCCGCCAGCGCCTCGGACAGCGCCACGCCGCCAGGCCCCTTCGGAACGGACGGGACCAGGACACCGGCTCGCACCGCCTCGTGCACCAGAGCCCGATGAGCCTCAACACCGGCCACCCGCCCGCACTCCCGCAAATGCGCATATGCCGTCGCCTGGCCCATGCCCGTCCGCTGCGCACAGTCGGCGACACTGAGCCCGGCAGCACGCAGTTCCAGTACCCGAAAGCGCGTGGCTCCCAGGTTCCATAAACGGCCGCTGCTGTCACGACGATGCTGCGCGTAGCCGGGACGGGTCCCCTCCCGCCCGGACAGGACGCCGGCGTGGAATCCGATGCGGATCAGCCCGTGCGGCGGGACATGATGCTGTTTCGTCAACCGGTCGAGGACGGCCGTGACCTCGGCAACGTCCACCTCGGCCAGGGCTGCCAGCTCCGGCACCAGCAGCCGGTCCGGTACGTCCAGGCGCAGTCCGGCCCAGATGAGCTCGGTGCGCGGAGCCAGGTCGGGAATCTCCGACGGCGGCTCCAGCTCCGGACGGCCTGCCCCGTGACGGGCCTCGTAGGTGTAGATCAGTGTCCGCAGACTGCTGCCCGTCACCTGCATCGCGGCGCGGGCGTCGTCGAGTCGTCGGCGCACCGTGACGACGCTGATGCCGAGTCTCAGGGCGGCGTCGGCCAGCGTGTCGCCGCAGGCCACCGCGTCCAGGGCTTCGACTTGGCGGCGTGTCGGGGCCTGTGTCTGTGAGGTCATCAGCGGCCCTCTTCCTGGGCCGCGAGTTCGGCGACGTCGCTCTCCTCGGCCAGGGTGACCCGGCGCAGATCGCGAACGAGCCGGGTCGCCACCGCTGCCGACAGCGTCTGCTCGTCGTCCAGTGGGACGTACCGCTCCGGCACCATGGTCCCCTTGGGCGGCGGGTAGAGATCGGCGTACACGCCAGTGACGTCCGCTTCCCCCACCCAGCACAGAAGTCGGCCTCGGTGGGCCAGCACGGGACACCAGCGCAAGGCGCACCTTGCGCAGGAGGGCGGCATGTCGCTCGGACCGGCGAGGGGTGCAGGTTCGCCTGTCTCCAGGACCTTGGTCAGTACCCACAGCGCTCCGTACTCGGGGTGGCGGGCAGCTGGACTCCGGCCGCAGCCCTGGCACACCAGACGCTCCATGCAGTGGAACTGCCGGTAGGGGAAGAGTTGGCTGCCGTCGACGCGGCCCCCAGGCGTTCCCTCGTATCGGGCGAGCAGAACGTCGATTTGGGGGTAGCGGTCGAAGGGGCCTGGATTGCGGTAGGTGATCCACCCGTCCACGCCGGATACCAGATCCCGTCGCACTGGGGTCTCGCCCGCGGTCAGGGCGATGTAGGGGACATGCCGGGCAGACAACGGCGAAGGAACTCCGGCTGCGTCGACTTCGATGTGATCCATTTCGTCTTCCACGTCATACAGTCCGCCAGCAAACCCCTACCAAGGCTGCCGACCTTTCTCCCGGCTCCGGCTACAGGCCAGGCCTGCGTGATTGCTCAACACGAGCGGACGCACGCGCCGATGCCGTGATCACGCCGCTGCCCCCATCGCCTGGTGATGGGGAAAAGGCCGGCAGGGCTCCACTACGCTCCCGTCCGGCCGTACCCCGCCCGTGTCGGCAAAGCAGAGCAGGCCGTTACACAACAGGCTCCAGCCCTGTTCGGCAGGGACGTACCGACCGTGCGGCGCCGGAGTCGGACGCGCGCGCGGCCGGACAGGGCGGGGAATGGGGACAGCCGGGCGCGGTGACCGGGATGGTGGTGTTCACGGTGTTCTGTCGTTCCTGTCGTCGGATCTCGTAAGAGATGGGTGGAGGTCTGCCGCAAAGGCCCGGATCCCGCCCTGAGGCGGGCTGAGTGTGCCGGTCGGTGCTCGGGAAGACGGCTGTCGCTGTGCCATCCGGGCGGCTTCATCGGCGGACAGCGGCAGACACTCCTCCTCGTGCTTCGAGTCGGTCTGGGCGGTTACGGGGCGGGACCGGCTGCCTCCCGGGCGGTCGGCCGGGAGACAGCCGGGGCGCGGGCAGCAGCGGTTACGGGGGATTGCTGCCGGGCCACGCCGCGCTCTGCGGTGCCGGCTTCGCCGTGCGGCGAAGCCGGCCGGAGAGGCCCCCGGGGAAGCCGTGTCCGCTAGGAGCACCCGTCCTCGCGGACACGGCTGGCTGGGGCGGTCAGCGATGCGCGGGCTGCGGATGGATCGCGATGACCGCGTAGGCGCCGCTGTCGCCGATCGGGACCGGTGCGCGGCACTGTCTCGGGTGATACAGGCCGACCGGGACGATGCCAGGGGCGCGAACACGCCAGGGGTGCGGCTGATCCTCGATCAGATCGCGTATCTGTGCGGCGGTCCGCAGGCGTACGGGCAGCCCCGCTGTGTCGAGACACAGTGCTGCGGCGGCTGATCCGGTACGGCGCAGGTCGGCGGTGAGGTGGGTGAGCGAGAGGACGCTGCCGGGCGGTGCCTGGTCGAGGGCCGCTCCCACGATGGCGTGGGCGTCCGCGTCGTCGTTGATCCAGGGCAGGACGTTGTGGAGCAGCAGTGCTGTGGGCCGGCCCGGGTCCAGACCGTGCAGGGGCAGGTCGCGCAGGACGCGGAGCATGTCCCGGCGCAGGTCTGCGTGTACGAAGCGGTGCCGGGCCGGGGTCTCCAGGAGCTGGGGCCCGTGCTCGATGACGTACGGGTCGGCGTCGACGTGGATGACCGTGGAGTCCGGGCCGGCGGACACGGCCGTGGACGGGAAGCGGGGGTTGTCGCTCGGTAGTCCGCTGCCCAGGTCGACGAACTGCCTGATGCCGCACTCGCGGAGCATCGATACCGTCTGGTGTGCGTACAGGTGATTGAGCTCGACGGCCTGCCCGACCCAGGGCGCCGCACGCAGGAGGCGCTGGCCGAGTATCCGGTCGGCAGGGTGATGGTGGTGTCGGCTGCCGAGCAGCCACTGCGTAAGTCTTGCGCTGGACGCTGTGAGCGGAACGTGGCTGCCCATTGGTGTCTCGGCGGGCGAAGTGGTGCTGACGGGAGCGGTGAGTGTGTTCACCGTGAGGCCCCCTCAGGGGCGGGGTTCAGGACGACCGGGAGGCGGCTGGAGGTGTTCGTGATGAAGCTGGGCACGGGGTCACGGCCGTCGGTGTCGGCCAGACGGGCGTCGGGCCAGCGGCCGAAGAACTTCGCGAGGGCGATCTCCCCTTCGGCGCGCGCGAGTGGTGCTCCCAGACACAGGTGTGCCCCGTGCCCGAAGGCGAGATGGTCCTTCTGCCTGCGCAGGAGGTCGAACTCGTCGGCGCCCTGGCCGTAGGTGCCGCGGTCACGGCCGGCTGCCGCATACGACGCGAGGATCGCTTCACCGGCTGCGATGACGGTGCCGTCGGGCAGGGTGATGTCCTGCACCGCGTACCGCATGGGCAGGTTGGCGATGGGCGCGTCCCGGCGCAGTGTCTCCTCGACGACGTCGCCCCAGGTGGCGCGTTCCTCGTGGATGACGAGGTCGAGCTGGTCGGGGTGAGTGAGGAGGTTGTGGATGGCGTTGGTGATAAGCCCGACCGTGGTCTCGAAACCGGCGGTGATCATCAGCAGCAGGGTGTCGATGAGTTCCCGCTCGCTCAGTGCTTTGCCCTCGTCGTCGCGGGCAGCAACCAGAGCACTGGTCAGGTCATCTCCCGGGGTCGTGCGCTTGAGCCCGACAAGGCTGGCGAGAAGACGGTAGAGCTCAGCGGCGTTGTCCTTCTGCTCCTGCTGGCTGTGAGAAGTCGAGAAGACCACATCGGCGACCCGCCGGAGCCGGTCGTGCTCCGGTTCGGGCAGCCCCATGAGCCGACAGATGACGAGGATGGGCAGACGACGGGCGAACGTCGCTACCAGATCGACCGGTTCCCCGGCGCCATTGGCGTCCAGCTCATCGAGCTCGTCGAGAAGCTTGACGGCGATCGCCTCGATCGCGGGGATCATCTCGCGCGTGCGCCGACGCGTGAACGCGGCCTGGGCCAGGCCGCGCAGCCGGCGATGCTCCGACCCGTACGCGGTGAACATGTTCTGAACAGAGATCCACAGATGCAGCGGCCACGTTTCGACCACGCGCTCGAAATCGGGGCAGTGCGCCCGCGCGTCCTTCGAAACCCGCGGGTCGGTGAGCAACTGCCGCAGCAACTTCGGGTCGCTGACGGCCCACGCCTCGACGCCGAGGACATCGACGCGGGTGAGCGGGCCGCGAGCCCTGAGCTCGGCGTCCTCGCCGGTACGGTCGGGTGCCTGCGGGTTCAGTGCGAAAATGCAGCTGTCCATGCGATTCTCCTCCGTGCGTGCTCGGTCGGTCGGTCAGGCTGCCAGTGCGAAGGACACGGGCAGTGCGGTCAGGGCCCGGTGAAAGGGGCCCGGCCGCCAGGTCAGTTCTTGGGGCTGGCAGGCGAGGTCCATCTCGGGCAGTGCGTCCAGCACGTAGGTGATGGCGGTCTCGGCGATGAGATAGGCGTGGGAGCGTGCCGGGCAGGCGTGCGGTCCGGCGCTCCAGGCCAGATGGGCCCGGTCACCGGCCGTGCGGCCAAGGGCAGGATCGTTGTTGCAGCCTGCCATGGAGATGAAGACCGGCTGGTCCGCGGGCAGCAGGTACCCGTCAAGGTCGACGGGGTAGGGCGGGTAGCTGATGCAGTAGTTGGCCAGCGGCGGGTCCCAGTACAGGACGGCGTCCAGTGCCTGGCGGACGGTGGCGCCACCGGCGTGCACGTCTCCGCAGAAGGTCTCATCCGTCAGCACCTTGAGGAGGGTGTTAACGATCAGGTTGACCAGCGGCTCGATGCCCGCACCGTAGAGGGTGACGAGCTGGTGCGCCATTTCGTCATCGTCGAGCCGGGCGCCGTGCGCGATGAGACGGGAGGTGATGTCGTCGCCGGGCCGGGCGCGCCGGAACGCGACCTGCTCGGTGACGGCTTGAGCGAGAATCTGGTTGCCGCGGACGGCGTGAACGCCGTCGAAGACCTGGGCCATGCCGTCGGCGATACGGCGTCCTCTCGCGTCGGGGCACCCCATCAGGTTGTTCAGGACACGGAAGGTCAGGGGCCAGGCAAACTGGGCGAGCAGATCGGCGTGGCCAGTCGCACGGAAGCCGGCGATCAGATCGGCGGCGGTCTTCTCGACGAGGGCGAGCAGTGCGTGCTGGTCGACCGCCCCGAGCGCGGCGGTGTTCGCCGCCCGGTAGCGGACGCGCTCGGGCCCTGCCGAACGCAGGGCGTTGGGCCGCCACTCCATCATCGGCCTGACCGGGCACGTGTCCGGGACCGTCTGCTGCCACCTGCGGGGGTCCGCCGGGAAGCGCACCTCGTCGTGCAGGATGCGCCGGGCCTGGTCGTAGCCGATGACAAGCGTCGCCGGCACACCGGGGGCGAGAGCAACCGGGACGAGGGGGCCGTGCTCCTGGCGCATACGGGCATAGGCGGCGTGCGGGTCGGCGGCGAACTCCGGTTCGTACATCGCGAAACGGGCCGAGGACGCCTCGCAAGGGGGCGGTGTCATGGAGTGGGGCTCCAATGGGCGTGGTGGGAGGTCAGGTGAGCGAAAACGCTGATCAGGGTGTGCACGCCGGAGATGCGGTCACGGGCGTCGCACGTGGTGAGCAGGACGTGGTCCTCCAGCGCGAGTGCCTGGCGGATCTCGTCGTCCGGATAGGTGGGCGCATCGTCGAACCGGTTGATCGCCACCGCGTACGGAACGCCCAGTTCGTCCAGCAGGCCGAGCGCGTCGTGGGATGCCTCCAGGTTCCGTGTGTCGACCAGGACCAGGACGACCAGCGACCCTTCGACCAGGTCCTCCCACATCGCGCGGAACCGGATCTGCCCGGGCGTGCCGAAGACGTAGAGGACGAGGTCGTCGCTGACGTGGAGACGCCCGAAGTCGATCCCGACGGTGGTATGGGTCTTGCCAGGGGTCTGGCGCAGGTCGTCCACCCCGGCACTGGCCTGGGTGATCGTCTCCTCCATGCGCAGCGGCTGCACCTCGGAGACGGCGCCGACAAAGGTCGTCTTGCCGACCCCGAAGCCGCCCGCGACCGCGATCTTCACAGACCGGATGGCGGTCGTGTGGGCAGGTTCAGACCTGGGCGCGCAGTCCACGGAGTACCTCCTCCAGAATGCTCGTGTCGGGCTGGTCGGGGCGGGAGTCGATCGGTGTGGCCAGGTGTCTGCTGTCGAGCAGATCGGACACGAGGATGCGAACGGTGGACGGCGGCAGGTTCAGGCCAGCCGCGATGTCCACCACCCCGAGAGCTCCCCGCTCCCTGCTGACCAGGTCCATCACCCGGCGGGCATCCGCCGACAGGGCTGCGTCCGGGGCGGCCGCGGCCCTCACCAAGGACTCCAGGCGCAGGCCGGGGCGCGTCGGACGGACCCGCCCGCCGGTGCGGACATAGGGTCTGACCATGTCCGGATCGTGCCGGGGGCCCGTCACCGCTCTGGCGCTTCCGTGACCGGTTGCCTGTCGGCGACCGTCATCTCGTCGTGGACGCGGGCGGCGAGCCGGAGCATCTCTTCGGTGATCGCGGCAACATCGACCTCCAGGGCGGTGGTCTCCACCCCCAGCAGCATGTTGTGCCCGGCCCGCGTGACCAGGTACAGGCACCCGTCGGTTTCGAGCATCACCTGACGAAGAACTTCTCCGCCGGACAGCGCGACGTACGACAGCGCGGCCGCGCGGAGGGCCGCGGTAACCGCGGCGAGCTTCTCCGCCTCCTCCTGACCCTTCTTGTCCTGATCCCTCTTGTTCTCCCGGCCCGGGGCGGATGTCCGGGAGAACAGCAGCCCGTCGGCGGAGATCAGCAGCGCGCCCCGGACGCCGGGTACCTCCGCGAGATGGCGGTCGAGCAGCCAGCCGAGCGGGTTGGAATGCGTGTCCGCGTATTTCATGCCGGGTCCTTACCGTTCGTCGTGGGGATCTGACGGGCGCGGCGGGTGCCCGCGGCCCAGGCGGCGGCCGCGCTGGAGGTGCTGAGACGCCCGAACTGCCCGTCACGGGGCGGCTGCGTCGTCCGCGCGGGGTATGCGGATGCAGTGCGTCGTACGGTCAGGCCGCTCGCCGTGGTCGCCGCAGGCGGCTCGGGCACCGCCCGCAGCACAGCCGGGGCCCCCGCACCGGGTGAGTCGGGCGGCAGTTTGGTGAGCAGATTGTTGGGGATAAAGACCGTCGCATTGGTGCCCATACGGTCGTTCGGCGCCTCCACCGCGACCTCGAATTTGTATGCGCGGGACAGGATCCCGGCCACCGGGAACCCGGTCCGCGGGTGCGCACCGAGGCGGGTGACGTCCGCCGGCTGTTCGCCGGCCAGGATCCGCCGAGCTTCGGCAAGCTGTTCGGGGCTCATCTGGAGCCCCGCATCGGCGATGATCACGGCGACGCCGTGATGCCCCTCTCGCAGCTTGACGTCCACCGTTGTAGGCGAGTACCGAAGGGCGTTGTCGAGCAGGACCGCGAGGGTGTGCATGATCGGGCCGACGTGGCTGCTGGAAACCGCAATGTCAGACTCCTCGTGCTCTATCCGCTCGTACCCCTCCACGTGGTTCATGGCCGCGCGCAGTACGTCCGTCAGTGAGGAGGCCGGCCATCGCCGCGACAGCTTGCCGCCGCTGAGCACCACGTAACTGCGGGCGTCGAGCAGCAGCTGCTGTCCGAGATGATCGATGCTCATCCACGCCGCATAGTCGTCGTGTCCGGCGGGTTTCCGGATCGCGTCGCTGATCTGCTGGCTGACCCGGGAGGCGGTCGCTCCCAGGGCGGACGCGACACTCCGCACCGCTGCCCGCGTCGCCTCCTGCGCTGCCCTGCGGGCATCATCCGCAGCGGCGCGAGCCTCCATTTGAACCTCAGCGACCTGCGCGCTCGTGGCCATCTGCGCGTCGTACTGGACCTGCCGAACAGCACAGGCCAGAGCCTCGACCACCTCCCGCAGCCGGTCAGCCACCACCGATGCTGTGATCTCCTTGGGCACGGACAAGTCCGCGCCCTGGCCCTGGCCGGGACGCACGGATGCCGCCTGGAGCTCGGGGATCACCTCGCGGGCCACCTCGCCGAGCACCATCTCGACCGCCCGCATCTGCTGCTCGACCGCCCGCATCTGCTGCTCGACCGCCCGCATCTGCTGCTCGACCGCACCGGCCTGCCGATGCAACCGGTCTGCCCGCCGCCGCTGCGCCCGCGCCTGATTCCGGTAGTGCCATGCCGCGCCGCCGCCCGTCAGAGCCAGCGCCGACGGCACTCCCGTGAGGAGGACCTGCTGTATGAGCGTGCTCATGCGGCCATCACCGGCTCCACCGCACGCGTCAGCTCGCCCAGCAGAACGGCACTGTCGACCAGGCCGAGCATGGAAAACGCCTGCGGGAAATTACCCAACTGCCGTCCGGAAACGGGGTCGTACTCCTCGGCAAGCAGACCGACATCGTTCGTCAAGGCCAGCAGCCGCTCGAACAGCTCGACTGCATCGTCCACCTGGCCGGCCAGCGCGAGGTCGTTCACCAGCCAGAACGAGCAGAGAAGGAACGCGCCTTCGTCACCGCGCAGGCCGTCGAGACCTTCCCGGCCACTGGCCGTCGGGTAGCGGTGCACCAGCCCCTCGGGCGTCGCCAGTTCACGGCGCACCGCGGCCACCGTGCCGACCACGCGCGGGTCATCGGGTGGCAGGAACCCGGTGCGCGGGATCAGGAGCAGCGACGCGTCCACTTCCTGCGACCCGTACGACTGCGTGAATGTGTTCCGTGCCGCGTCGAAGCCCTTGTCGCAGACCTCGGTGTGTATCTCGTCCCGCAGCTCGACGAGCCGGGCTCGATCGGCCGGGGGCATGCTGAGCACGCCAGCGTCGGTCAGGCGTATCGTGCGGTCGACGGCCACCCATGCCATGACCTTGGAGTGCACAAAGTGCCTCTGGCCGCCCCTAACTTCCCAGATCCCGTCGTCGGGCTCGCGCCAGTGCTTCTGGATGTAGTCGACGAGCCGCAGGTGCAGGGCGGCGGTGCTGTCGCACCGGGCGAGGCCGTGCTGGTGCGCCACGTACAGCGTCTCGATGACCTCACCGGGCACGTCGAGCTGCCGCTGGCCCGCGGCACCGTTACCGACACGCACCGGCGCGGAACCCTCGTAACCGGGCAGCCAGTCCAGTTCCCGCTCGGGAAGGTCACGCTCGCCCGCCACGCCGTACATGATCTGGAACTTCTCCGGAGCACCCCCCAGCGTGCGCAGCAGCCACTGCTGCCACGCCTCCGCCTCCTGCCGGAACCCGGCGCGCAGCAGGGCTGACAGGGTGAGTGAGGCGTCCCGGAGCCAGGTGTAGCGGTAGTCCCAGTTCCTCCCCCCGCCGAGGTCCTCGGGCAGCGAAGTGGTGGGGGCCGCGATCACCGCCCCGGTCGTTGCGTAGATAAGTGCCTTGAGCGTGATCAGAGCACGGGTCACCTGTTCGCGGTAGGGGCCGTCGTAAGTGAGCTGCCCCGCCCACTCCTGCCAGAAGCCAGCGGTTTTGGCGAGTGCGGCCTCGGCGTTCGGAACGTCAGGGGCAGGCGCGTGGGAAGGCTGCCAGCTGAGGGTGAAAACGACCCACTCGCCGGCCCTGGCGGTGAAGGCGTGGCGAACGGTGCCGTCCTTCTCGATCCCGGGTACGGCCGTGTCGAGCCAAAGAGAGTCCGGCCCACACACCACAGCCGTGCGGCCACGGTCGTCGTAGATCCACGGCGTGTGCTGTCCGTAGCCGAAGCGCGCGGACATGGCCGACGTCATCTCCACCTCGCCGGTGACACCCTCGACGATCCGGACCAGCTGCGCGGTCTTCTCCTCCTGAGCCGGCATGAAGTCGATCACGCGGACCGTACCGGTCGAGGTGTCCCACTCAGTCTCGAGGATGAGGGAGTCACCGCGGTAGCAGCGCCGGTCCGCGTACGGGGCCGGCACGCCGGTGGGAGTGGCGGGTCCGATGCGCCAGAAGCCGTGCTTCTCGGTACCGAGGAGGCTGGAAAAGACGGCGGTCGAGTCGAAGCGCTGCAGGCAATGCCAGTCGATGGAGCCGTCACGGCAGACCAGGGCAGCGGTCTGCATGTCTCCGATGAGCGCGTAGTCCTCGATACGCGCGGGGCGGCTGTTCATGGTGTCCGTTCTCTAGCGGGGAGTCTGGCGGGCAGTGGTGCGAAGCGGGGACCGGACCGCTGCCATGCGTAGAGGAGCGCAAGCGCACCTATGGCGGGCACGATCAGGCCGGCGAAAACAGCGACCCGGGCGTTGGAGTACCCGTCGCCCCGTCGCGTGTGACTGCTCATGCATGGCACACCTCCCGAACCGGTGAGACGTCCCACTGCACCGAACCACGGCCCAGACGCTCCCGCTGCGCACTGAGCGCCTCGTACAACGCCACCGGATCCGTGGTCGCTGCGCCGGCACCGAGACTGAGCTGCTCCACCCAGACGCAGGACGCGCAGGACCCTCCGTAGCTCTGCTCGCACCTGATGGTCCTGACCGTGGTGTGACGGCTGCACTTGGCGTGCGTTTCGATCCAACCGTCAGCAGTGCCCGACTTGACCGGGATCAGGAGTGTCGCGTGCTGGCGGCAGGCCAGGTACGGACCGACCTCCTTCCCGGTCTCGACGAGCTGGGCGATGGCGTTCAGGCCTAAGGCCAGGCCCACCCGGACCACGTCGAACGCGGCGGGGAGGCTGGGAGCCTTGCCGAAATGCACCATCACAGGGTGAAGAGGGCGAGTGCTCAGATGGGCAGTCATCAGCTCTCCGGTCAGGACGGGCAAGGCCCGTCGGGAGGTTTCGATCGCGGCAGCCGCCGGACAGCCGCAGTGCTGAGCAGGGCGTCCGGCGTAGCCTGCGGATTGGAGCGAGGCCGGAACCGTCGGTGGGCGCGGCTGCGTTTGCTTACCGCCGTGCACCAGACATAGGCCGAGGCATGTCTGATGGAGCACCGGCTTCAGCGCCAAGCGAGAGGCGACTGAGCGGAGAAGCACGGGCTGCCTCCTTGGAGCGAATCGGATACCGGAAAGCGCCGAGCGTCGTTGACGGATCACGCATGGGTGTGAACGCCCGCTGAAAACGGCTACGTTGAGGAAACCGTGAAACACCGTTGGTGGGCAGGCCCGGAGCGAGGGCAACCCCGTCAAAGGCGTCAAAGATCGTTTTGAGGTCAGGGATCGTCCATGGCTCGTACGCGCAACGAAGCGCTGGCAGCTCGAATCGCGGAGACCGGCTGGTCGCAGCCGAAGACCGCCGCCGCCGTCCTCCGGGTCGCTCAGGAATCCGGAGCCACCGAGCTGTATGGCATCAGCCGGTCTCACATCGCCATGTGGGTCCAAGGGACGCGCCCCAGCGGACGAGCACCTCATATCCTCTGTGAGACGCTGACGCGGAAGCTCGGCCGCCCCATCGCCCTGGGCGACATCGGACTGGCCCCTGGCCCGCACCAGGCCGAGAACGACAGTTCCGACTGGAGCGCCGACACGCAGATCATGCTGGCCGAGTTGGGAAGAGACGACCTCGACATGCTGCACAGACGCCAAGTACTGGCCGGCACCGCCTACTCCGTGTCCGGGCTTGCCATCCCCAGCCGCACATGGTGGGAGCAGGCTCCGAACACGGCCACAGGACGCCCCGTGAACTCGTCCCAGACCGTCACCACAGCGGACATCGACGACATCCGCCAAACCACCGCCTTCTTCTCCGCCCGCGACCAACGGCGTGGAGGCGCCGCTGGCCGCTCCGCACTTGCCGCACACCTGAGCCTGGAGGCCGCCCCGTTCCTCGCCAGGCGCTTCCCCAGCGAACAGATCCGCCGCGACCTGTACTCCGCCGTCTCCGAGATGGCCTACCTCACCGGATGGATGGCCTTCGACGCCTCCGAACACCGACGCGCGCAGCGCTACTTCATCCTCGCGGCGAAACTCGCCGCCGAAGCCGGTGACGGTCCCCTCGCCGGACACATCCTGCGTGCCATGGCGCACCAGGCCGTCGACCTCGGACACCCCCGTCAGGCCCTGGACCTCGCCTCCGCATCCATGGAACCGGCACGCTACGGCCGGGCGAGCTGGCGAGAGAAAGCTCTGCTGGGCATCGTCCACGCCCGGGCCCTGGCTGCCTCCGGCGACCGCAAGGGCACCCTCGCAGCGATCAGCCGTGCCGAACGCGACCTCGGCCGCCATACCGGGGACGCCCCGGACCGGGTCGGCTTCTTCGCCGAGGCATCCCTCGCGCACGAGACCGCCTGTGCCCTGCGCGACCTCGGCAACCCCCGCGACGCCGAGATCCACTTCCAGCGCAGCGTCGCCACCCGGCGCCGCCAGCTCTACGCCCGCACCCACAGCGTGACCCTGGGCTACCTCGGAGCCGTCCAGGTCCGCCAAGGCCGCCTCGATGAGGCATGCCACACCTGGACCCAGGCCCTGGACGCCATGACCGGCATCCACTCCGGCCGCACCCGCGACATCCTCGTGCGCATGCAGCAAGACCTCTCCCCGGTCCGGCCACGCGGAGGCCGCCACGTCGCCGAACTCGACCAGCGCGCCCGCGAAATGCTGCGCACCATAGGCTGACCGCATCACACGAACCGGCCCCCACCGCCACGCACCCACAGCACCGGCGGTACCGGGGACAGAAAGGGAACAACAGTGACGCCAGAGAAGCCGATCGAGATCACCCCGATCGCCACGGTGGTGGGCGGCCACACCAGCGTCCTGGACGACTACCAGGGAGGAACCGAAGCGATCATCCGGCTCCACGACGCCTACCCGGTCGAGACCCTCCAGGGCATCGAGGACTTCAGCCATCTGACGGTGACGTGGCGCTTCCACCTCGCACACCCCGAAGACGTGCAGCTCCACGCACGCAGCCCGCGCGGCAACAGCCGCTGGCCGGCGACAGGAACGTTCGTCCACCGCAACCACCGAAGGCCGAACCAGCTCGCCATCAGCTACCCGCGCCTGCTCGGCGTGAACGGCCGGGACCTCCTGGTCACCGACCTCGACGCGGTCGACAGCACCCCGGTAATCGACCTGGCACCCTACTTCGAGGAAATGGGACCCCGCGGCCCTGTACAGCAGCCTGCTTGGCCCAGCGAGATGCTCACGCACTACTGGGCCGACGCCAGCAGCCGGTAATTCACCCATGGTTCGCGAGGCACGGTGCTTGCCCTTGAGCGTTGGCTGCTCCGACGAAGGGTGCGAAAGCTGCTGGCTCAACCTCACCTCAGAGCCTTGTGTCTGCGGCGAAGCACCACGACAGGCTCGTACTCCGGCCAGGACGGGATGAACCCGTCGGGAAAAGACGGTCACCGCGGCCGCCCGGCGGCCGTGACACGGAACACGGAATCGAGTGGGCTCGGCGTGCTCGCCGCCGCTTCCTGACCGGAGCCCAGCAGCCCGGGCACAGGCCACGGATCGTCCATCTCGGCAAGCAGCGCCCGCACCCGGAGGGCCAGCTGCCGCAGATGGACGCGCGACCCCAGGAAGTCGTCCAGCGGCGGCGCCTGCTCGGCCAGCTGCCGGGCCTCGTCCAATGCCTGAGCCCACGGTCCCGACCGCGGCCCCTGGGCACCGAATTGCATGAGGTGGCCGCGCAACCGGAACAGGAGGTCCTGTACGTCCCGTTGCGTCTCCGGAACGGGGGCTTCCTCATCGAGAACCAAGGCGATGGTCTCTCTGGCGCACGCGACCGAGGACCGGACGACAGGACTCGGCCCGTTCCTGTCGAGGAACCGGTCGCGCACCAGGCTGATGATGCGCGCAGCTCGGTCCCGCACGCGCTGCCCCCACGAGTCCGTGCGCGGGTGGGCGCCGAGAGACCCCTGCGGGGCAACGGCCACGGTCCACACGGTGGCGCGCCCTGCGCCGACGGCCGGCCGACGGTTTCGCCCGTGCCCGGCGAAGCGCCAGGAACGATCAGACATGAGCATCCTCAATGCGTAAGAAGAAGGAAGAAGAGGGCCACCGGGGCTGGTGAGGCGGGGCCGTAACCCACGGGGGACGGCGTACGGACCGCCACGCACCAGCCACGGTGACCGGTCTGAGGGGCTATGGCATACAGCCGCCGAACAGCCGCAGTGCGTCACGTACGCACTCGACGAGTTCGGTGCCATCGAGCAGCGGACAAGGGGCCCGGGTGCGGGCGTCCCATGGAGGGGTGTCCCATCGCCAGCCGGATGAGGGCGGAAGGATCAGACGTTCCCCTGCCCCGGATTCGACCCGGATGTTCTCCATCCCGGCAAATGCGCTGCCGGTCCCGGCCCGGATCAGGAGAGTGGCCTGGTCCTGAGGCGAGATCAGACAGGGTACCGGCCCCATGTCCCGTCGTCCGAGCAAAACCATGGTCTCCAGACCGACCTCGCGCGGAACCGTCACGGTATCCATGGCGGAACAGGTCGTGCTCAGCAGGCTGCCCGGATTTTTCCTCAGGTCGGCGGCAGCACGGTCCCACGAAAGGAGCGTCGTTTCGACGAGCAGGGGCCAACACAGAACCCGCTCATATGCCTCGACCACGGCCCCCATATCCGAAGCCATGGGAGGCCAGCTCGCAACCGCCTTCATGGCGTACTCCTGCCGTCGCCGTCGCCGCCGCTGGACAGGGAACCCATCTGCGATACGGGCGTCTCGGTGACATCCAGGACCGGAGGTGAGCACCGTGCCGACGAACCCCCGTTAAGGGCCAGGACCGCGGCGACGCTTTCGGCCCGATCGGTACGGAATCCGGGCTGGAGGGGAAACAGCGGGCTTCCCAGGGCGCGCACACACAATCGTGGGCCGCTGAATGCTGCACGGGCATGGAGGTAGCGGTGATTGTCGATGAGGTAGCCCTGCCCCGGCGACAGCGTGATGGTTCGCTGGTTGGCCGTGATGGCTGCTCTCACGCCAGGCAGGAAACGACCCACCACAGGACTGAACTGGGCAAGATCGTCCTGCCGGTAGCGGATCGACGTCCGGCCGCCCGGGTGACGGGTGAGCAACTGGCTGGGGCGTCCGCCGCCGTCGCCGTAGAACGCGGTCCCGGGCCGGCTCAAGAGTTCCACGGCCTCCGGGACCGTGGCGGCCAGGTGATCGTGAACGGCCTGCCCGTCGGTGAGGAACACCTCGCCACCGCGCACCGGGCGCCGGAGACAGACCAGAAGCATGAGCCGCGGCGGCTCCGGAACGCTCGATCCCTCGGTGTGGGCATGCAGTTCGCCGGTACCGAGACCCGCCAGCCCAGGCCGCCGCGACTCCCGTCCGATGTCACGGATCGTGGTGAGGGCGTCCGGGTCGCTGTGACGATGTGGCACCAGCGTCATGACCCGCCGGGCGAACGCGAGGACCGACGCCCGGGATCCCAGCCCGTCCACCATCACCAGGCCATGCTCGCGTACCCGCTCGGCGATCCGCCCGTCGGCATCGCCTATCTGCGGCTGGGTAGTACGGCTTTGGATTCCGGCAGTTCGGGCACACGTCAACATGGATGGATGTGCTCCTCTGTGAATCGGACGCGTTTCGACCAGGGTGCGAAGAGCGCGGGCACCTGGTAAAGCGACAGATTGTCGACCCGGACAATTCGGGTTGGAAGCCCGAGGGCGGTGGCCGGCTGCTACGGTCCGGGGGCCTGGTCCACCCGTCGCACCCTGGGAAACTGCATGTCGTATCAACCGTCGCTGTGGCCGGTCTCGGTCAAGGCCGTGGCCCTGGACCACCAGTCGCGTGTCCTTCTGCTGCACAACGAGCGCCAGGAGTGGGAACTGCCCGGCGGACGCCTGGAGATCGGCCCTCCGTCCGGATCGAACCCAGCCGACCACAGCCTCGAAGAAGCCGTGGAGCGAGAACTGCGGGAGGAAACCGGCTGGGCCGTCAAAGCCGGCACCCTCCTCGACACCTGGATCTACGAGCCGCTCCCCGGGCGTCGGGTCCTGATCGTCACCTACGACTGCATGGTCCTCACACCGGACACGCCCCCGGCCGTCAGCCACGAGCACTCCCACGCCGGACTCTTCGCCGAGCACGAAGTACCCACACTGACCATGCCGGATGGCTACAAGCGGTCCATCGCCGCCGTGTACGCCGCCCGGAAGAAGAGGTAGCCGGGCATGACCAGGCACGGCACCGACAGTGCGCAAGCCCTGCGACCGTCCTTCCCTCACGCCGCATGGCGCTGGGCCACACCAGAAGCCCAGATGGTTCTGGCCACCCGAGACCTCGCGGCAATCATCCGCTTCCACCGCCGCGTGCACGGTCAGAGCCAGGCGGAGACCGGTGCCCTGCTCGGCTACGACAAGACCTACGTTTCCGCGATCGAGCTCGGCAAGCGCCGACTCACGGATGTCGCTGTTCTGCGGCACATCGCTGACCGGCTCGCCCTGCCGCCGCACGTTCTGGGCGTCACCGACCCCGCCGACACCGACTTCCGGGCCATGGTCCAGTTCGGCCAGTCCACCGTGCGTCTCGCCGAGATCGCCCGACAGACCGGACACGCTTCGGAAGCCGTCACCGAACTCTGGCCGCTCGTCGCCAGGCTCGAAGCCCGCGCGCGAGACGGACACACAGAACGCGAGGCACTGCGCCTCCTCGCCGACGCTCGTCTGGGACTCGGCACCGCCCTGGGCAACGTCCTGCCCGAAGAACGTCTCGCCACCGCCGCTCACTGGACCGCCAAGAGTCTCAACGTCGTGAGCTTCCTCGACGACTCCCCACTGACCACCACCGCACTGCGCATGCACGGAAACGAACTGCGCAAAGCGGGGCTCATCGGCGCTGCCGTCAACCGCCTTGTCTCCGCCGCGTCCCTTGCTCCCAACCGAGAGAGCCGCGCAGCGGTCCTGCCCCTCCTTGCCCGTGCAGCCGGCGCCCTCGGCAACGCCTCCCTCTTCGACCGCGCCATCCAGGAAGCAAAGGCTCTTCTCGACGCGGTCGACCACACAAGCCTCGTGAACCCGGTGGCTCTTCACGAAATCGAGCTTCGGGGTCTGATCGGCACCGGCCGCGCGAGCACAGCCATACTCCGAGCTGAACAAGAAACACCCGCACCGACCATGGCCGTCGCACCCCAGTGGCGCGTCATCGAACTCACCACCAACGGCAAGGTCCGCCTCTTGGGCGGAGACACACGCGGCGCCACAGAACTGCTCACCCAAGCCGTATCCCAGGCACAGGCCCAACGACTGCCGCACCAACTGCAACGCATCATCCGCGCTGGCGGCCACGCCCTGCCCGAGGTCAGCAGCGCAGCCACACAAGCCCTCGCGCAACTCAGGACCGAGATGGCCGCGTAGTGCTTGCGTGTCCGACAGTGCGTGCTCTGTCACGGTCCGGTACACAACGCCCCCCTCCCAATACGCGTCGGCGGACACCGCGCCGCTGCCTGCTGCCTGGTTGTACTGCGGCAGTGGCACGAGTCTGGGGTCGACGGAGATCGACACGCATCGCCGTGGCGATATCGCTACCGCGATATCAATCTGCGCATAGCCTGTAAGTAGCCGAAAGTTGAGCTCAACCCAGTACGACGGGTGCTGTCATGAAGATGCCGATCCGGGTGTGCGGCAAGTGCGGGAACGTGCTGAGTCAGTACAACCCCGACCCCATGTGCGCATCGTGCTCACGTACCAACGCCGCGCTCAGGGTTCCTGACCGGGCATGGCGTGACGAGCAAGTGCAACGAGCCCTTGCTTCCTGGGAGTTCGGTGTCTTGCTTCGTTTGCTACGACGACGGTCAGGGCTGTCCCAGATGGACGTACGCGCCCTGACCGGGCTTACCCAGTCGTACATCTCCGACCTCGAAAACGGTCGCAAGCAGCTGGGAGGCCGAGATGCCATCATCGACCTCCTCAACGGCCTCGACCTCCCAACTGACCTGCGGCCGCTGCTCCTGACGCCCTTAACAGGATGGGATCAGACAGCGGCTTCGGAGGCGCTGGACCCGGCGATGCCGTGGACGGCGGATCGTATGGTGACGTCACTTGAAGTGGCTGTCGGAGGTGCCATGAAGCGTCGAAGCGTGCTGACCGCCTTGAGCGGAGCCGGTCTCACTCAATATGTCCTGCAGTCGGCCATCGCCCCCATGGAGGCGCTGGCCGCAGACACCCGCGACGGAACGCGGGTGACCATGCCTCTACTCACGTCACTGCAGACCACCACTGACGCACTGAGGCAGCTGGACGCGAGCAGCGGCAGCGGAACCCTGGCCAGCACCGCCAGGAAACACTTGCAGGTCCTGCTGGGCCTGATGAAGACCGGAACCTTCGACGAGCGGACAGGCCGCCGACTCGCAGCGGTGACCGCAGACACCGCCATTCAGACTGGGTGGTACTCGTTCGACGGCGGCAAGCACGACGAAGCACAACGGCTCTTCCTTGGTGCACTGCGTGCGGCTCACGCATCAGGGGACTCAAGGCTCCGCGCCGGTGCACTGTCATTCCTGGCCATTCACGGCTACTCGGTCGGAGATCCCCGCGAGGCAGTCACTGCTGCCCGGACAGCACGCCAGAGCCTCAGTGACCAGGACGTGCCGGCCTTGCACGCCATGCTCCTCACGCGCCAAGCGCGAGGTCACGCTCGACTGCGAGAAGAACGGCACGCTCTGGCAGCCCTCGAAGAAGCGGAAGCCCTGTGCGCCAAGGGGCGCGGAGAGGATGAGCCGCATTGGCTGTATTGGATCAATCCAGGTGAGATCCTCGGCCAGCGAGGCAGCTGCTTCCTCGAGCTGGGCCGTCCAGCCGAGGCCGCATCCGCCTTCGCTTCAGCTCGCGGCGTCCTGAACCGTGAAGAAGCTCGGACCAGGGCCCAGTTCCTCACCCGCGCAGCAACGGCACAGATGCGCGCGGGCGACGCAGACGCCGGTGCCGCTACCGGACACGAAGTGCTCACCATGGTGGACGGCATCCGGTCCGCCCGGCTCGACGAACATCTGCACTCGATGCTGCGCGAAGCGCGCCAGTTCGGCAGCGCAGCCCCTGTCCGTATGTTCCTCGACCGGGGCGAGGAACTTCTGAAGGAGCGAGCGCTCGCATGATTCTGGTGCTATGGGACGTCGACCGGACTCTGCTCTACGTCGGTGAGACCGACCGCTTGGTGTATCGCGAGGTGTTTCGCGAGATAGTTGGCCGCGACGCGCAGACGCTGCCCGCCAGAGGAACCGGTGTCACCATGCCGCTTGCCGTGCGGGAACTGCTCTCCGCCAATGCTGTCCCCGAATCGGAATGCGATCACCTCGCGCGCTTGATGGTTGAACGCCTTCCCAGTCAGCTGAATCGCCACCGCGAGGCACTGCGTCGCGAGGGACATCTGATGCCCGGCGCGGTTGGGGCTCTGGCGGCCGTGCACCAGTCTCGACTGCTTGTCCCGACGATTGTGACTGGCAACCTCAAAGCGAGCGCAGAGATCAAACTGTCCGCCTTCTGCCTTGCGGACTACCTAGACATGAGTATCGGAGGCTACGCTTCCGACGACTCCCATCGGCCCGCCCTCGTGCGCATGGCACAGGACAGAGCTGAGGCGTTGTACGACCATGTCTTCGGCCGCGAGAACACCGTCATCATTGGTGACTCTCTGCAGGACGTCCGTACGGGACTGGAAGGCGGCGCGAGAGTCATCGGTGTTGCCTCGGGAACGACCTCGGCTGAACAACTGGCCACCGAGGGAGCCGACGATGTCATTCCGGATCTGACGAACGCACAACGAGTCGTGGAACTGATCCACACGGTCGCAGGTAGATAGCAGGCCGACAGCTCTGACCGAATCGCCCTTCGGCAGCCACTACGCGGTCCGTCTCCCCGGATGTCCTGAGCCACGCCAGGGAAGGGTGGCCGGACGCAGACGGGATGAACACACAACCGGAGGCGCAACTCCAATGAAGCAGGGCACCGAAGACTATGCAGCACACAGTGCAGCCCGCATGAGTGGGTTGCGAAGCGACCAGATCACCAAGTTGCACCAGCATGCGACCGCGGTCTACCTCCTTCCTACCGAACGCATCGTCGCGCGCGTCAGCCCGGTCGAGCACCTCCCCAGGCTCACCACCAGCGTGACGCTCACCCGCTGGCTCACCACCAACGGCGTATCGGTGACGGAACCCGCGGACCTTCAACAGCCCGTACTCGCTGATGGGCATGTCGTCACCTTCTGGCGTTACTATCCACAGCCCACCACGAGAAACACTCCCAACACTGAGCACCTCGGCCAACTTCTTAGGCAACTACACCAGCTCCCCCAACCACCCATCACACTGCCCAAGTGGGCGCCCCTCACAGTGAGTTCCTCTACCTGGCCACCGTCATCGACTGCTTCTCCCGCCGAGTGGTGGGCTGGTCCATCGCCGACCACATGCGCACCTCTCTGGTCGCCGACGCGCTCAGGATGGCTGCCCACGTCCGTGGCAGCCTGAACGGAGCCGTCTTTCACAGCGATCACGGGGCGCAGTACGCGTCACGTGAATTCGCGGACCTGTTTGGCGAGTTGGGAGTGACACAGTCCATGGGCGCCGTCGGTACCAGCGCGGACAACGCCGCTTGCGAATCCTTCCACGCGTCCCTGAAACGGGAGACCCTTCAGGGCGCCCGCCGCTACAGCGGGGCCGATGCCTGCCGGCGCACGGTCTTCCGCTGGCTGACGCGGTACAACAGCTGGCGTCGCCACTCGGCGAACGGGCAGCTCAGCCCCATCGCCTATGAAACATCACGTAACATGACGCTCGCCGCGTAACGACACGAACTGGTGTCCACCCTTCGGGGGGAAGTGCCTTATTTACGCTGACAAGTACGGGGCAGCAGAGTCAGCACAGCGCCGTTGGAGCACCCATACCAGGTGAGCAGATAGGCGAAGTCAGGAGCCGAGCATGATGATCGCCACCCTCGCGGAGGTAGTTGCGGTCTACCGAGCCCGAGCCGCTCTCGATCCCTCACATGTGGCCGAGCGAGCGGGCATCTCCATCGCTCAGTACCTTGCATTGGAAAAAGGCACCGCCTGGCCAGGCACCGAAGCCGTCGAGGCGGTCATCGACGCCCTGCAGATCCCCCACAGGCACCGCGCGCGCCTGGCTACGACTGGCGCTCCTCTGGACAAGTACCTGCAACGCATGCTGCACGGCTACGACATCCCGGCTCTCATCGTGGACAGTACCTGGCGGACCGTGGAGGCCAACGCCTTCGCCCGCACGCTGCTCCCCGGCTCGAACCGGCCGGGCTGGAGCCTGATGCGCTGGATCCTCACCAACGAGGACGCACGAAGACGAATCGCTAATTGGGAAGACATCGCCCTAGGATTCTCAGGCGCCCTCCGCGACGCCATCACCGCAGCGCCGCGCAACGCCGAATTGCTCGCCATCCGCGAGGATGCTGCACAGCTGGGACTTACCGCAGGCATCTCCTCACAAGATCGCCCTGACGGGCAGGTAATCGTCTGGCGCACAGACAGCGGCGCGTACCCGATCTCGGCCTGCCTGGCCACCATGCCCAGCGGCCGCCCAGACCTGAGGCAGATTACGTTCGTGCCGCGGAGCACCCAGCCGGCCCCGTGCTCATGGCAGCGCAATCGAGCCCCGCTCCCTGGCATGGCCCCCTGCTCACCGATCTGCTCTCCTGCGGACTGTGCGGGCTGCTCCTGAGCGGAGGCGGCCTGCCCGTCACGTACGAATGCGCTACCGGGTGTCTGCCAGCACTCATCGCTGACGACATCGAGCTGCGCATCGCGAAGAAGGTACTCACCCACGCCTTCCCCGCCCAGGCCTGTCGCGAGCTCGGCATCGCTCAGGAGATCCTTGTAGCGGACGGAATCGAGCTGGAGCTGAACGTCCCCGTGTCACCCCAGCACGCGCTGGATCAGTGGCAGCGCTCGATGACCAACACTCAGCGCCGGGGCATCCTCACCACGACGCTTAGGTCAGCAACGGTCTACCCGGCGCCGAGCAACGACGGCGGCGAGCTCGCCTACAACTGGCGTGAGCAGACCTGATTCTCCGACCGGAAGAGCACATCGTCCGCTACCGGTCCCCAGTTGCCGGGGCAGCCGTCCGTCACAGCGGAGCCATCCAAACTCCTGCCGGCCGCCCCGGCACGAGACATCGTCTCAGCAGGCCTCCCGTCACCGAAGCAGAACCCTGCAACCGACCTCCGGGGGGGGGACGTCTCTCGGCCTCGCCCCCTCCTCCCACTGATATGCGCACCGGCCCCGGCCCACACGGCGGGATCTGCGGCAAGGTTCGCGGGGCCTGAAGTTCCTCCTGGCGGGACGCGACCGCACCACGTTCGTCCGCCGGGCCTGTCGGGACATAGCGTCACCTCCTGAGGAGCTCGCCGTCACCGTCAGGAGAAGCAGATGGGCCGCAGCAAGCCGACCCGTAACCGTCGCCGCCGCCCGTACGGAGCCACCACACGGTCCCGCGAACATACGCCCGGCGACCTGTTCCCACCCGGGACCATCATTCAGATGCTCACCGACTCGACCGCGCGGGCCCACACCGCGGCCATGTCCGAGGGCATGGCCCACCGGCCCTCCCTCACCGCTCTGCAGGGCGGCCGCGTCGTCGCAGTGGCCCACACCCGCCCGCTCTATACGGGACAAGACGCCGAGAAGGGCATAGCTGACCTAGCCCTGCTGGCCGCAGCCGCGGCCGCCGACTGCATCGTGCTCAGCTGGGAGACCTGCGACGTCAAGATCGCCTGCGACTTTCCTCTCGACGCTCCCGACGAGGCCCTGAACATCCTCATCGCGGGCGAAGACGGACAGTACATGCACGTCGAGTTCCCCTACACCTCACACCCCGCCGCCGCCCCCAACCGCACTGGCCTCCAGGGCTTCCGCCCGCAGTGGCTCACCCCCATACAGAGCACGAACAGTCCCCTGCTCGGCCCCATCCAGCGGGCCGTGGAGCAGTCCTTCGCCCAAAGAGCAGCTGTCGCCCCCTCCGGCCTGGAAGCGACCAAGGTATGGATGGAGGCTCACGGCTACGACGTCACTCTGATCGACTCCCAGCCCTCCGCCCCAGCCGGGTGAGGATGAGCCAGCGTTGCAGGGCCCGCGCCTTCAACCACTGCACTCGGCGGCAGGCGGTCGGCTGACCAGCGTTCTCTCTCCGCCCAGGCGGCGACCATGGCCAGTCATCATCGCGCCGACGGGTCTCAGTCGATGTCGCGGAAGCGGTCCCGGGCAGCGTCCTGCTCGGCCACCAGGGCGGCGACGATCTCCGGGTGCTCGGCGCCGAACGCATCCAACTCGGCTTGCGCCCGCTCCACGGCGCCGTCCGTCTTCGGCTGCTGGACGCGGTAGTAGAGCGCAGGGTCTCCACCCTCGTCGTCGTGTGCGCGGGCCCGCTGCTCCGCATCGGCGTCGAGCAGAGCCTCCACCGACCCCAGCAACCGGTCGCGCTGCCGCACCAGGGCCTCACCTTCCGGGGAGCGAAGGACGGCGGTACGAGAGGTGGCCCCCCGCCGATTCGTCTCCTGCTGCTCCCGCCAGGCCGCGAGCTGCTGCCCCTCCTCGGAGGCGTCGAACGCAGCCTTGGCCTGCTCGCCGAGGGCGGCCAGCTCGGTGGCCTCCTCGGCGGTGAACCACAACGGGGAGAGACGGAGAGACCGGCGATCAGGTGCGTGCAGCCGGCCGGGCGGCGCTCTGGTGCGACGCCGCGCTGGGTGGCCTCCTGCAGCCAGCCACTGACGATCCTCCGGCCGCCTTCGTCGATGGCGTCGTAGGCGACGTCCCCGAAGGCGGTGAGGGCGGGGGTGACGTGTGTGGTTCGGCCGTCCGCGAGCTGCTTGGTGAAGGTTGTGCCCATGCTGGAAGTCCCCGGTGGGTCGGCGTCAACGACGGCCCCGTGCCAGCGGCAGGAGCCCTGAGCGCGTTGAGATCCTCACCCCAGCAGCCGTGCCGGGCCTGGCCCACCGATGCCGTAGGCGTGCCACCCTGCGTACAGGGAACCGCGGTCCGTGAAGGCGCCGCGCCGCTCACGATAGCGCGATACCCGCGAGCCGGTCGCCTGCTCCTGCTCAGTCCTTGCGCTGCGGGCATCGCCCGCCAGGCCGGAGTGGACCGGGCCTTTCCGTACCCGCACCGGGATCTGCCCGCCCTGGTGCACGCCGCAGAGCTCGAGCCGGCCAAGCAGTAACCGGCGCCGGGCGCCTCCGCAGTGAGCAGGGTCTCGCTTCAGGCGAGATTCCCGAGGCGGTGCGGCTTTCACGGCAGATCGCGCATCTCCAACAGCGCTACGTCCATTGCCCGGTTGGCGCGCACCACAGCGTCCAGGCCACCTGCCGTCAGGGCGGGGCGGACCAGGTACTCGACCGCCAGCTCGGCGAGCTGCGGTACGCGTACGGAGGTTCCGAGCAACCGACGGACCCGCTGATACGCCAGCGCCCTCTCGTGTTCGGTTGCTCCATCGCGCACCACAGCCATCAGATCCGCAGCCCTCGCCAGGCGGCGGGAAACCGCGGGCTCGAGATACGACGTGCCGATGCGCTGCGCGTGATCGCGGGCAATACGCCAGGACACCTCCAGCTCGGCCACCGCCTTGTGATACGCCCCAACCGGCCCCCCGCCCTCTCCGTGACGCACGGCGATGCGGGCATCGTCGGCGTCGATCCGGGCCCGATCGAAGCGCTCCGTCTCGGCAACGGATGGATCGTTCAGCGCCGGATGCTCCAGCGCCGCCAGGAAGTCCACGAGGTGCGCCCCATACTCCTCGAGCACCGCGTCGTGCCGTGCCACAACGGACTCGATACGCTCCTGCACCATCCTCCTGGACTGCTGGGCCTTGCGGTGGTGGTCGCGCCGGCGGCGCCACGCACGGACGCTCACCGCGAGGACAGTTGCGACCACCACGGCTGCGCCGAGTCCGCCAGCCACGAGTCCAAGGGTCCGCCACGGTATGGACACCCATGACGGCCGGTCCGCACCACTGCCCGCGACGTGCAGCCGGACCCGGACGATCACGGTGACCCCCGTGACGAGCACCGTGCCCACCCAGTGCGACACCGCCTGCTGCCGGGCCGCGCGCGCCTGCACTGAAGACGACTGCGCGAGCATGTAGGCGCGCACCGTACTGGCCGCCGCGACCAGCAGCGACAGCGACGCGAAGAGCGAAAGCACAAGCAGCGGAATCGTGCGGCTCACCGTGGGGGACCTCCATCGGGCACATGGCCATGCGGCCTCGACAGTGAGGACGGTCCTCGCGGTCCTCGCCCCCGCAGCTTGCGGCACCACCAGCCACCTCTATCCCGGATGGCGCTCCTCGTCCCGCCGGGCGGGACGCAGCCGAACCCGCTTGGAGCAGCCGGCCCGTCAGGCGGAACGACCCCCTGGAAGCGGCGTTCACCGGCGCGCCGGTCGCGAACACTGTCAGCACCGAGCAGGTTCAGGACGACGGGGGCAGTGCATGGCAGCGGAGGATCTGCTAGTGGTCGGGTTCGACCTGGACACCGGGCGAGAGGTCCACATCGAGGACCGCCCGATGGACCAGTGGCGCACGCTGGGCTACCGCCACGGCGAGAGCCTGGTGTGCGCGGCGTGCTTCCGCGGCCTGGACGGGACAGTGCCCGGCACACGCGTGCCACTGATCGCGAGAGGGAGGGTCGGCGGCGCTCGCCGCCACCACTTCGCGCATCCGCCGCACATGGCCCCGCCCGGCGGGCACCACCCAGAGACCCTCTGGCACTTGGAGGCCAAGACCCAGCTCGAGCGCTGGGCGCGCTCGCTGCCCGGCGTCGACCATGTCCGCCAGGAGCAGTGGACCCCCGGTCGCGAGCGCCGCACCGACGTCCATGTCCGGCTCACCGACGGGTCGCAGATCGCTCTGGAGGCCCAGAGCAGCCTGATCACGGACCAGCTGTGGCGGCGGCGCCATCGGGACTACGCCGCAGCCGACATCCGCGACATCTGGTTCATGCGCCCAGGCGCCGCCCTGCCCCACGTCCTGCTCACCGAGCAGACCCCGGTGTGCATTCTCGACCTGGCCGACCGCGCGGTTCGCCTCATATGGGGCCAGCCCCACCCGCGATCCGGCCGCTGGTGGGAGAGCGAGAACCCGGCCGTCCACGCCCTGCACCATCCCCCGTGCCCAGGAGACGACCTCCACGAAGAGACTGTCCGCATGGCCGAACTCGGCCTGCAGGCCGACGGATTGCTCCTGCCGGAGCGCCTCACCCGCCGCCTCGCCGAAGAACGCCGCCGGGCGCGACGCGAAGCCGACGACCGACGCTTGGCCGAGCAAGCCCACAGCCGCGGCCTGGCCGCGCAGAGGCCCGCCAGATTGGACACCGTCCCACCTGCTAGCCGCAGACCGGCCACTCCCGGCCCATGTCCCACGGTCATGCCGCGCGCCTCCAAGCCGCGCTGCGCGGTGTGCGGCGGTCGCCTCGCCGATGTCCTCGCCCCCTACGGCGCCCACATCTCGGTCCGCACCGCCCACGGCTGGGTCGACTGCCTCGACCAGCCGTGCGCCCCGCAACGTCTGCAGCCGACCCCCGCCGCGCCCTGGCCCCACGCCGCCTGACCCTGGGAATTTCCAATGAGATCCACGCTGATCCAGATGAGCGCGCCCGCCACGGCCGTTCCGCACACCTCCCTGCTCTGGGAAGACAAGGTCCGCGCAGTCCGCCGCGAGCGCGGACAGACTCCCGCCGCCCCGCAGCACACGGTGTCGCTCCACCGTGCAGCGCGGTGATGCAGACGATGTGGTGGATACGGGATCGGTTCTGGAGCCACTTCGTCGTCGGCTGGGTGCTGACGATCGCTGTCCTCATCCGGTGGGGGAGCGGTACCCATCTGGGTCTCCACGCCGTCCCCATGGCCGTGATCGCAAGCTGGGCCTGGGCACTGCACTGCACCAGAGACCGCCGCGTCCAGGTCTCCGAAGGCTTCCGGGCCCAGCACCACACCTGGAACAGCCTCCTGCGTTCCAGGCCCCCGCACGACGCAAGCCCCTTCCACCGCGCGTTCGTACAGCGGATGAGCCATGCCGAGCAGCATCTGCGTGCCGTGGCCCGCGCTCACCGTCTGCAGCGGCTGAGCATCGCGTTCACCGACGGCTGGCACCCGAGCGGCGACGGGAACGAGGCCGCTTCCGTGGCCGAGGGGCGCCGGGCTCATCTGTGGCTGGGCAGCAACTGGTTCGGGCCGAAGGACACCATGCACCTGCCGGTCATCCTTGAGCACGAGCTCGGGCACGTACTGCGGCGCGACAACCAGCGCTCGACGGTCCTGCAAGCCGTCGGGGTGCTCCTCGTGGTCCTGGCCACCGCCTGGCTGCCACTGACCGCCGCCTTTGTGACCGCAGCAGCCCTGCGCCTGCTGTACACGGCGTGGGTATGGCGCAGCGAGCTCGCCTGCGACGCCCGAGCGGTGCGCGCCTGCGGACGCGACTCCGTGACCCTCCTGTGGAGGCGCAACGTCAACCTGCTGCGCACTCTCTCGCCCCTCGCGCGTCTGGAGCACGGTCTGCGCTCGGTTTCTACCCACCCTCCGTACCGGCTGCGCATCTGGTGGGCCCGGCGCGTCAAGGCACCTGCGCTCAAGCCCCACCCACTCGCCGTGCCGCCCGATGCCTGGGTGAGAGCGGACAGCGCAAGATCCCTGTAGGCGGACAGATCAGCTCCCTTTTTGCGGACAGCTGATCTCCCTGTCCGTGGCCCCATTCGTGTCGGTTCCGAACAAACGATCCCTCCGGCGGTTGGCTCAGTGCTGCCTGGCATCTGACCCGACCGACCGGAGGGACGTTGAAGAAGTCTGACAGGGAAATCATGGAAATCTTCGAGGCCCTGGACGCCACCGAATGTGCTCATTCGGCGGCTGCGCTGGCGGGGGTCGATCCCAAGACCGTGCGGAGGTATGCACGGATGAGGGACACCGGTCGCCCGGTCACCGGCACGGTCCGGCGGCCGAAGATGATCGACCCGTTCATGCCCAAGATCGAGGAATGGGTCGAGCGATCCGAAGGCAAGGTCCGCGCGGACAAGCTCCACGAGCGCCTGCAGCTGCTCGGGTTCACCGGCGATCCGCGGACGACCCGCCGGGCGGTAGCCAAGGCGAAGGAAGCCTGGCGGGCGGGCAAGCTGCGGACCTATCGGCCGTGGATCACCGAGCCGGGTCTGTGGCTCCAGTTCGACTGGGGCTGGGGACCGAGGGTTCCCGGCCCGGGCAGCGGCGAGCCCCGCGCGACGCTGCTGTTCTGCGCATGGCTGGCCTGGTCCAGGTTCCGGGTGGTGATCCCGACCTGGGACCGGACCCTGCCCACCTTGGTGACCTGCATCGACTCGACCCTGCGGGCGATCGGTGGTGCACCGACCTATGCGCTGACCGACAACGGGAAGACCGTGACGATCGACCGGGTCGCCGGCGTCGCCGTTCGGCATCCCGAGATCGTCGCGACGGGACGGCACTACGGGATGCAGGTTCACACCTGCGTCCCCTTCGACCCCGAATCCAAAGGCGGATCGGAGGCAACGGTCCGCATCGCGAAGGCGGATCTGGTGCCCACGTCCGCGAATCTGCGCAAGGAGTACGACTCCTTCGCCGATCTCCGCGGTGAATGCGCGATCTTCTGCCAGACGGTGAACAACCGGATCCACCGGGAGACCGGCAAGCCGCGTGATCTCGGGGCGCCACCCCGCCACGATGGGCAGGACTCATACGGGTCGGCTTGTCCAGGCGATCCACTCCCCGTCGGGAGCCCGGCCCAGGTGAAGGTCCGGGGCGTGGTCCGTCACGCGGGCACAGATACGGCCGTACGCGCCGTGGGCGGCACGGCACAACTGCGCCACCTCAGGGGAGAGAGCCGCCAGATCCTCCGGCAGGCGCTGGCCTGCCGCGGTCGCGCGGGCCTGCGCGCCGCGTCGACGCTCCACCTCGTCCAGGCGTGAGGCGATCAGCCGCACCCAGCGCACATCGGAGTCGTCTTCGTCGCCGCCCGGGGAGTACAGGCACTGCCGTGCACCGTGCTCGATGACCTCGTCGACGACCACCATGCCGATCGACTCCAGCAGGTGCCGCGAGCGCGTGTTTGCTGCCTGGGTGACAGCGATCACCGGGCCGCCACCGGCGGCCACCGTTGACCACCACCTGACAACCGCGCTGACGGCCTCCCGGCCCAGGCCATTGCCCCAGGCGGAGGGGAGGAGCTGGTAGCTGACCTCGGCGCGGCCCTCACACCGGTGGTCCGGGCCGATGCTCGCCAGGCCGACCGCCTGGTCGTCGGCGACTCGGACGAGGGCCCCGACGCCGGCGGTCTGAGGGTAGGCGGCCTGCCGCGCGGCGACGCGTTCGCGCGGGAGCGGACCACCTAGTGCCGCATCAGGCAACGTTTGCCCTGTTGTGATGTGACGCGCCGCCTCGGTGCTGTGCCGGGCGGCGCGGGTCCGTCACGCTGTCCGGGTGGCGGAACGAGTACGTGTACGCGAGATCGACGATGACGAGGGCAGACGGCTGCTTCGGATCATCCGCCGGGGCACCGGGTCGGTGGTGACCTGGCGGCGGGCCCAGATGATCCTGCTGTCCGCGCAGGGCCTGCCGGTCGCGAAGATCGCCGAAGTGACGTTCACCAGCGATGACCGGGTCCGCGATGTGATCCACAACTTCAACACCGACGGCTTCGACTCCCTGTATCCGAAGTACAAGGGCGGTCGGCCGAAGACCTTCACCCTGCCTGAGCGGCGCGAGATCAAGAAGATCGCGAAGTCCAAGACCACCGAGCACGACCTGCCGTTCTCGACCTGGAGTCTGACCAAGCTGGCGGACTTCCTGGTCGCCGAGGGGGTGGTCGACGACATCAGCCACGAGGGCCTGCGCATCCTGCTCCGCGAGGAAGGCGTCTCTTTTCAACGCCTGAAGACCTGGAAGACCTCCGGCGACCCCGACTACGCGGCCAAGAAGGCCCGCGTCGAACACCTCTACGCGATCGCCGACGGCGAGGTCATACCTGAGGAGGGTGAGCCCGAAGTCGTCTTCTGCATGGACGAGTTCGGGCGTGCGCCACGAGGCGCTGAGGAATCGTGCGGGAGGAGGAGCCCGCCGCTGGTCATCGCAGTGACCGGTTGAAGCTGGAGGCAGGCCGATCCCCAGGTCGGGGGTGAGTCCGGAAGCAGCCTCGACAACGTAGGGGCGGACCGACACCACCAGGCGGTTCGTGCCCGCAAGCGAAGACGGAATGGGTGTAGGGAAACTGAACCAGTGGTTGAAGCCCCGTGAGTCGTCAGCGGCCTGCCGAATCTGGTGGATGGGTCGCTCTGCGGTACTGGAGAGTGCTCTGTCCGATGGCCTCTCCTCTTCGGTTGTTCGCAGGTTGGGCAGTCGGAGGCCCGGACCAAGACTGCGATGTGCGGTCCGTGGTGATGCCGCCGGGGTAGAGCTGGGCACCGACGCCGTCGAAGGATCCTCAGTGAACGTGGGAAGCGATCCGGTGTCGCCCTCCCCGCCCGGCAGCCAACCGGGCAGCGGGCAGGTGCGACGCTCACTGATGGCACCGGATCGTGGCGGAGTCGCCGTATTACTCCGAGGCCGGGAAAGCCGGCCGCATGGGGAAGGGCGACAGCGTGATAGCAGTGGTGTTGATGTCGGGGAGGAGCGTTGTTGAATAGCGACGCGCCGTCGACTACTTGGCCGAGCATTTTCGCGGCTGAGCGGCGGGTACTCGATCATCAGCTCAAACTGCACCGATGGGCAAGGGCCGATCCGGACCGCCGGTTCGGCGACGTGTTCAACTTGATCTGCGACCGGTCCACCTTGCTGGTGGCCTGGGAGCGGGTGTCAGGCAACCGGGGTGCCAGGACAGCGGGCGTGGACGCGGTGACGCGTCATCACGTCGAGGACCACGGAGTGATTCCGTTCCTGGAGGAACTGCGTTCTTCTCTGAAGGACGGGTCCTTCACCGCGCTGCCGGTCAAGCAGGCGGTGATCCCCAAGAAGGGCGGCAAGGTCCGTCATCTGGGGATCCCCACCCTGCGCGACCGTGTCGCGCAGATGGCCCTCAAGCTGGTCCTGGAGCCGATTTTCGAGGTCGACTTCTACCCGTCTTCGTACGGGTATCGGCCTGGGCGTCGGGCCCAGGATGCCATCGCCGAGATCCACCGGCTCACCAGTCTCTCCTACGAGTGGGTGGTGGAGGGGGATATCACCGCGTGCTTCGACAACGTCGCCCACCACGTCCTGATGGACTTGGTGGGAGACCGCGTCAAGGACCGGAAGGTCCTGCGTCTGGTCCGCGCGTTTCTGCGGGCTGGGGTTATCGAACTGCACGGTGGCTTCGCGGACAGTCTGAACGGCACTCCGCAAGGCGGGGTCGCTTCCCCGCTGTTGGCCAACATCTATCTCTCCGTACTGGACCGGTACTTCGTCCGGATCTGGAACGAGGAGATGAGTCCGCGCTGGCGCAGGCAGCACCGGCGCAAGAAGGGGCTGCCGAACTTTCGGCTGGTGCGTTACGCCGACGACTTCGTCGTGCTCGTGCACGGCACCCGGTCTGACGCGGAAGCGCTGAAGTCGCAGATCGGCGAACTTCTGGCCAGCAGGCTGAAGATGACCCTCTCGGTCGAGAAGACACACATCACCCACATCGACGACGGCTTCGTCTTCCTGGGCTTTCACATCCAGAGCAAGACCCGTGGCGACGGACGTCGCGTCGTGCTGACGATTCCGGCAAAGCAGGCGCTGGCATCGGTGATGCACAAGATCAAGAAGCTGACGGGGCAGGGAACGACCTCGCTCTCGTTGGCAGAGGTGCTACGGAAGGTCAATCCGGTCCTGCGAGGCTGGGCGGCCTACTTCCGCTACGGCGCATCGAAGAAGACGTTCTCCTACCTCGGCTGGTACGCATGGTGGAGGCTGCTTCTGTGGATTCGCCGCAAGCACCCTCACCTGACCTGGAAGCAGCTGCGGCGGCGCTACTACGGGGCCGACCGCATCGCGGAGGACCGCATTGCCCTCTACAACCCGGCGAAGATGCGGGTCGAGCGTTACCGCTACCGCGGAGCGCAGATCAGCACGCCATGGAACATGGACGAGGTCGATCCCGACGGAGCACGTTTCCGCCGGACCGACCACGACGACATGGCATTCGTCGGCCAGGTCAGCGAACACCTCACCTGACCCTCTCGGATCACGTGGAGAGCCGGATGCCCGGCCAACGGGCACGTCCGGTTCGGCGGGCGGGGACGGGAAGACCGACACCTGCAAGGGTGCACGGCGTCTCGTCCCCGACCCAACCCCTTAACCTGATGCCCCACCCTGGCCGGCAGTGGGCCGAACGCGGCGGCAGGCACAAGGAGCCTGACCGCGAACCGCGCCGCAGGCGGCGGGCGACCTACAACCGCTACGGCGGGGTGCGGCACCTGTTCGCCGCCCTGGACCTGGCCAAGGACAAGCTCTACGGTCACATCAAGCCGGTCAAGAAGCGCACCCAGTTCCTGGAGTTCTGCCGCTACCTGCGCACGCTCTATCCGCCGACGGTGAGGATCGCGATCGTCTGTGACAACTTCTCCCCGCACCTGACCACGAAGAAGTGCCAGCGGGTCGGCACCTGGGCCGCGGCGAACAACGTCGAGATCGCCTACACCCCCACCAACAGCTCCTGGCTCAACCGCATCGAGGCCCAGTTCACCGCCTTGCGCTACTTCACCCTTGACGGCACCGACCACGCCAGCCACAAGGCACAGGGCAGCATGCTCCGCCGCTACATCATCTGGCGAAACCATCACGCCGATGACCGGCGCCTACGTGCCCTGGTGGACAGGGCAAACGTTGCCTGATGCGGCACTAGCGAGTGTCTGCGCCTTCATACCGGTCACCGCCCTGTACGCAGTTCTGCCCCTGATGATGGCCGACGACGGCCTGCCCCCGTCAGCCTACGGATGGTCCCAGGCGGCAGGCGCTGTAGCCGTGCTGATCCTCTCGCCCTTGATGAACGGCTGGCTGGCACGCCGAGCCTCCGGTCCCTCTCCCATGGTCGGCCTGCTCGCGGCCGGATCCGTCGTGCTGGGCCTGGGGATGGGATCCGCCGGACTCGCCTCCACCTCGACTGGCTATGCCGCCGCCGTAGTCCTGGCGGTCCCCGGCGAGATCATCACGTTCGTCGCCGCAGCCGACGTCCTCAACCGGATCTCGCCTGCGCACTTCCGCAGCCTGTACGCCGGGATCTGGGAAACCACCCTGGCCGCCGCCGTCCTGCTGGCTCCCTTGCTCGCGGGAGCATGCCTGGCCACCGACGGCCACCTCCTGGTCGCCCTGGCCCTGACCGGCTGCGGCCTGGCAGGAGCAGCCGCCTGCCTCCCGCTGAAGACCCTGACCCACCGCACCCAGCCCACTGACTACACGGAGCCCTTACATGCCTTCCGCACTCACGCCCCTGCTGCTCCTCGGAGCCGGTGGAACCGCCGCCGCCTCGGCCGCCTACCGCCGCGATCCACTGGCGAGCGCAGTATCTTCGGCGGCCATCAGCCCCTCCCCAGCGGCTCGGCCTGAACCAGCCGCGCCCCGGCCCGCCGGACCTGACTTCTGTCCGAACTTGCCGACGCGGCCGCAACGGAATTTCAAACCCGGCGTCGCGACCTCACGACCGCTTCGAATCGGCTGCGCTTATGAAGCGGTCGTGAGATCCGCGAGTCAGCGACCCGCTCGTTGGGCATCGTCTCGGTTCGTCGTTCCGAGGGCCCCAAGTTTCGTAAGCTCGGCAACGAGACTCCTGAGATCGATCCCCACGATCCCCGCTGGACGCTGGTTCCCGCAACCCTCACTCTCACCGTGCCCTACCCCACCGACCTGGCGGAGTTCGGACACCGGCTCGTCAACGCGGTGTGCGCGGCATCGACGACTGAAGACGAACTCGGTCCGGCCCGGCCGTTGACCCTCTCCCTGTGGCAGCTGGAGCTCCAGCCCGTCATCGTGGCCCAGGTCATGGCGCGGGCCGAACGCGCCCGCCGACTCGACGTCATGGACGGCCGAGAGATCGTCCGCTACGGCATGGCCCTGATGGCGCTGAGACTCGACGAGCCCGAGGGCTGGGCAGGCCTGGACACGCTGGCGCGCGTCAAACGCACCGTGGACAGCGTGCTAGGACAACCCGACGACCCACTTCTTCAGTCAGTGGTCATGCCGATCTCCGAGCGGGAGTTGCGGGAGACCCTGGTCGAGAAGATCGCCCTATTCGAGCCAGGCCCGCGAGCGGACCCTGCCGAGCACCGCTGACCCACCTGTCCGACCGGCAACCTACCCCAGCCACTGCCGCCTCGCTCCAGAGACCCCACGCCACCATCACCACCACCCGGCGGACGAGCACCCGGCCTGTAACCCCACGTCCGAGCGCCCGTCACTCTCCTGCGTCCTCCGGGGTGCGCGCTTCTACCCGGCCCCGTACGGTCTGCCTTGCCCGCCACGACAGGACGGCAGGGTTCGGTGGTCCCGCGTTCCATTCGCACGTTGCGCGGGGCCGCCCCCCCATGCCCCGCGTCCCGTGCAGGCGCCGCACCCCCGGATCCCGCCGCTCTCCGCACTGGAAGTTGCCTGAATTCCGATGCGCGCCCGACGGCTCGCAGAGGACAATCACCCTCGGAATTGAGGGAGGCGGCCGGATGGTTGCGGACATGAAGTTCGAAGACGGCACACAGTTGCGGCTGCGGGCACCAGAACAGCACGGGCCCGCGGCGCTCGGGCTCCTTCCCGGCCTGGGGGCCCACCGCCTCGCCGTACGCCTGGAGGCAGAACCGCTCAGCGTCGCAGACGGCGTCAACCACGCCACGATCGCGGGCGAACTCCGTGCGGCCGAAGGGATCGGCTGGATCGGCTCCTTCCTCCCCACGCAGGTGCCGCTGCGTGCCAAGGCACACACCGTGGCCGTGGACCTGGTCGTTCCCGTCACCTCCGCCCAGCTCCTTGCTCTGGAGGAACACCGCGCCGGCGCCGACCTCGCCGTCCTGCTGGACCTGGATGGAACGCTGCCGCAGAGCACGGCACATCCCTTCGCCCATGTGCAGGAGACCCGGCGGTTGGCTGCGAGCTCATGGGAGCAACAGCTCGAGTCGGTGGGCCTGGCCGCGTCATTCACCATCACGGTCCCGTTGCCCATGGCGCACGGCCCGCTCCGACAGGCGGCCGAGCATCTGCGCGCTGCCGACCGGCAGATCACGGCCGGTGAGTATCCGGACGCGATCCGCGAGACTCGCCTCGCGCTGGGCGCGATGAGGTCCCTGGGGGTGTGGCCGAGCGGGAGGGCCAAGAAGAGGGACGAGCAGGACCAGGCCGACCGGTACGGGATCCTCCTCGACCGGATCGCCGTACAGGCCGACGGATACGCCGAAGTGATCCAGGCAGCGTTCAACCAAGCCAGTGGCCCTCAGCACAACGACGGCGCCATCGCCGGGGCGGCATGGACCCGTGCGGACGCCGTAGCCCTCAATGCCATGACCGCAGCGCTGCTGCACCGCCTCGCCAGCGAAATGAGCTGACCGCACCGGCAGTCCGCCCTGAGGTCTACTGCTGGCGTGGCCCCTGTTGACGTGAGGGATTGTGCTGCTCCGAAAGGTTCTGCTGGTGCACCGGCAGGCCTTCGAACACCTGGCGCATGGTCGGCGGTGGCAGCGCCCGGACGGCACGCAAACCGATCGATTCTTTGAGTCTGGCGGCCATGGCGGCGATCTCCGCCTCACGCCCCGCGAACGGGTGCCCGGCGTCGCCCCGGCGCGGGCTGTGGCCGGGTAGCAGTTCCCCGCCCTCGTCGAAGCGAGCGGTGTAGCGGGCACTGGCGTTGACCCAGCGCTCCGGCGCAATCGCGGCGTCGACCGGCGGGGTGAAGTCGGCCGCGTGGGTGACCCATGGCGTCTGCGGAGACCGCCAGGACATGCCCGTCAGATCCACCTCGATGCCCGGCGACTTGATGTACGTCAGCCATGTCGCTCGCAAGTCGTGCCGGGGAACGTCCTGCCCAAGTGGCAGCCGCACCCGGAACGCAAGGTGTGTGACCTCGTCCGCTGGCTCCGGTTCGAAGAGCTGCAAGTGAGCCATGTCCTCGAACGCAGCGTGCTGTGTAATGTTCCAGCCCGCGTCGTACGGAAGGCTCCCGTGCCCGATGTGGGCGAGCAGCATCTCGGCCCGCTCACCGCCGTCGCGCCGCCCGTCGTGCACCAGGCGGTGTAAACGCGGGGGCAGCACCACCCGGAGCCCACCGTGCAGTTCCTGCACGGCCGGGTCGGGCCCCTGCACGGCGGGCTCCCGGAAGGCCGGAGCCCATTTCAACGTCTCCTGCTCCAGCCGTTCCCCGTACCGATACTCGGCCGCTCGGTGCCCATCCAGGCCGAAGAGCTGGTTCTGGTACGCGTTCTTGGCCCGCTGAGCTGCCACCTGCAGGGCGTCGAAGTACTGAGCCCACTCTTCCGGAGGCCGGTTGTGGATGTTCCGCTCCGGCGCGGGATCGGTGTACCGATCCCACCACCGCACGCCGTCCGGGTCGCGGCCGCCGTGATCGATCCACGCCGTCGGATGCGCCGCGTACAACGCGTCCATCATCACCGAGGCGAGGTTCCGGCGCTGGAACTCTGGCTCGACTTCCAATCCCCACACGGACACCGCCTGCCCGTCGGGATGAATCAGGAAGTCCAGCCGACCGGCCATTTGACCGTCGACCAGTGACAGCACCCTCCGAGGCGCCCACGCCCCGGGGATCTCGACTTTCCAGTCGGTCAGCCACAATGCGACGCTGGCTTCGTCGAGCCGCGCCTCGGTTCCCGCCATGTCCCGCTACTCCCGCGCAGCGGGCAGCCCCACCGCCGAGACGACGCGGCTGCTCGCCCTTCGGACGCCGGGCAGCCCCAGCACGGCGTCGGTCACCGACGCCTCCACGCGCTCCGCGGCTGCCGGATCCAGAAATGTCCCGGGCGCGTATTCCAGGACCGACTGCACAGTGACCGAGATGCTCTGCCCGTCTGCCGGAGGCTCCGCGGAGGGGTGGGTGACCACCTGCGCCATGCACGAGACGTCCCCGCCTCGGGCGGGCTGCAGGACGGGCCCGAAGATGACCTCGGACATGCCGCTGAGCGTCTCCATCAGCCGGGCCACCGCGTCAGGCGGCCCGGCCAGCTGCACCTGCGTGAACGCGGGTCCCGCCGCAGACTCGGCGGTCGAGGGAGGGGGCGTGGCATCCAAGGCTGCTCCAGGTGTGATGGGGGCCGTCAGTCCAGCCCGGGATCTCCGGTGGCCTCACTGGCCGCCGGGCAGCCACCGCAGTCGGTGCCCGCGAGCGCCAGTGTGCCAGGGCGACTCAACAGGTCAGAGGTTCAGGTACGAGTAGGCGACCCAGCCGGTCTTGCCCTTGTTCACACCCGATGTGACCTTGCCCCAGGCCCAGTTGGTTCCCTTCGGGTAGGCGAGGCAGTAATGGGTGAAGGTCGTCCCCTTGGTCAGGATCCCGAGCGACGTATAGCCGGTGCTCGGCCCCGTCCTCAGGTTCACGCCGGCGGTGGTCCTCGCGTTGCGAGGGGTGTTCCACTGGTACTGGCAGGCCGACGGGATGGAAGCCGCCGCAGCCGTCGGCGCGGTTGCAAGGACAGCTCCGCCAGATGTCAGCACGGCAGCGCTGACGACGGGGACGAGACGCGGGGGCAGACGCATGAAGGCTCCTTGTGCCGGGGCAATTCACTAGGAGCCTGAGGCGTTTCTCTCCCGCGCGGGCCAGCGGGCATCACTGTGTGCCAGGGTCCGGCACTGCAGCTCGTACGTACGTTCCGGCCTGCGGGAGATCCAGTCCCTGTCCCTCGGTGAGGCCGCGTCGTTCACGGCCGTTGAAACCGGTGCAGCACGCGTACGCACGGCCTCCCACTGGGCTGGGGAGCCCGCTGCCAGGTACCGGGTGTCCCCAGCAGAGTCGTCCTACAGGCCGGGCACCACACCAGACCCGGGAGCAGGCGGAGGGATGTCGGGGCGCACGGGCTGGGCTGCCCGTCCGGGACGCCGCGGGCCAGAAGGTGCGTCTGCGGTCCGTTCACGCGCTCCCTCAACGATCGCGTGAGCTTGCTGTGCGTAACGTGTCGGCAGCCCGGGGCTCTCCTGTTCAGGCCGGGCTTGCCAGGCGGCAGCGGCCGCATTCCAGTCGCCGGGTGGGCCTGGGGCCAACAGCGGGGTGAGGAAGGCCTCGGCCGCCATGGCCGCCTCCTTCCAGGTGTGGCAGCGCTGCAGCCCGGGCACCTGGCGGGCTGCTGCTGGGTAGCGGTCGGGCCAGGCCGGTCCGGGGGCATGGAACGCCGTGGGGAGTACGAGTTCGACCCCAAGGGCGCCGGTGAGCCGCCGCCGGCGGGCCTCGGTGCGCAGGGCGAGCTGTGCGTAACGGCCGTCGACGTTCTCGCGTTGGCTGATGAGGAGGATGTCCGCCAGATCGCGGTAGCGGCTGGAGGGGGAGCCCTTGTGCCGTTCGTACATGGCGCAGATCTTGTCGGCGAGGTGGTTGACGATCGGGTAGAGCCTTGCCTTGGGCCAGTCAGCGGGCCAGGCCAGGTCGATCAGGGGCGTGATGCGGCGCACGTCGGGGGCTGTGCTAGGGGCGTGTCCGGTGACCACGTCCACCTTGACCACGCCGACTTCATGGGTCCCCATGTGCACGCGGAAGATCTGCTTCGCGCCGGCGGCCCCGTTCTCGTGCATCGACGACCGCGTGGGCGTGAAGCTCATGTAGTCATCCAGGTCGTGCGCCGCTGCCTTGAGAAGGTCGGCGACAGCTTCGTCGATTCCACCCCCGTTGCTGCGCTGGATGTCGATGTCCTGGCTGAGCCGGGCCGCCGCGGCATATCGCATGAGCAGGGCATGGCCGCCCTTGACCATCCAAGCGTCGGGCTGAGCATGGAACACCCGGGCGACCAACCGGCTGAAGAAGTAGGAACTGAGCACGTCTGCCACGGACAGACCCTCACTGCGGGCTAGGAGCTGAGCCTTGTGCTTGAGCGCGCCGTAGAACGCGGCGGGGGTCGTGTAGGTCTCTCGAGCCATCGTGCTCCTGTAGCGCGCGGAAAAAGGATGTCAGCCTATGCCCGCACACGATGAGCGAGAGCGCCGGATGAGAGGCTCGCGCGGGCGAAGCGTCTGGGGAAGGAGGCCTCTGCCCGACGCAGTCAGCCCACCACCGGCGCAGTCACCTGCTCACCGGCGTCGGCCAGTAGACGGCTGATCAGGTCATGGCCCGATGCGGTAGCGGGCAAGCCGTACGCCGAGGCGAAGACGCCGACCTCCTGCGCCAGAGACTGCAGGTCAACGAGGCCAAGGCGCGCGGCGTCGGCCAACACACCCCCGACATGGCCGCCGTCCAGACCGGTGTGCAGCAGATCCGTGATGGTCCGTCCGGCTGTGGTGACCGGCAGGCCGTCAACAACGGTGATCTGCCCACGGGTTGGCCGGGGCTCATGATGCACGCGCACCCCTGTCTCGACCGTACCGGCGGCGGCGAACATTTCCACTGTCCCCACCGGCAGATCGCCCAGCCCGTGCAGGCGGCAGGCCGAGCTGTGAGAGGCCACGCCGGAGTTGCCGGTCAGCCGCTGCCACGCGGGCGTGCCCGGCTCCAACTGGAGCCAGGCCACCTTGATGTCCAGATGCGGGGGCAGAGGCGCTCCTGCGAGCTGGAACACGTGCGCTCCCGCCAGCATCAGCACGCCCGACTGGACCAGGCCGTCCAGGCATGCCTTGTCCACGCCGGCCTGTTCAGCCTGCTCGGCGGTGACCAGGCCCCACTGCTCGGCCGTTACACGGCCCAGCGTCACCAGCGCATCCACGTAATCCACCCGCTCATCATCGCAGCCCGGACGCGCAAAGGCAGCGCCGCTTGTCACCCTGGCACAGCACTGGTCCGAGCAGCCTGATGGCCCGGACGGCGTAGCACCCCGAACACAAGCTGTCCCCTTGGTCCCAGCCGGTTGTCAGTTCAGTGCGCTGCGATAGGAGGGTGACGGCCCGCCTACCGCGAGGGAGAGACGGGCTGGATACGCCCCGTCTGTTCAGCCCGCCCTACTGGCCACCGGTGAAGGGCGGGACATCGACGGTGGTGAGATCGGGCCGGGGCCGGTGCCATCGAGCTGGGTGCCGCCAGCGACCGACGCTGTCCCGGGCGACGTCGACTCCGACCTCTACGACCAGCTCGGGCCGTACGAGTGTGACGTGCAGAGCGCACTACGTCCCTGACCGCCCGAACCTGGAACTTCACGCGCTCGGGACACCGACACCCACCCTTGAGACTGCGTCGCTGGTTCGCTCTCCACGCACCATTGCGCCTCAGCGACACGCCCCACCCCCTTAGCCTCGATCCGCCGACGTGGTCTGGAAGTGATCTTCTGACGGGCTTCTGAGCCGGTTTTGGGTCGACCGATGGGCATGGGCGTGCTGCATCCGCTGGTCTGCCCAGCTTTTCCACGGTTTTAGTTTCGGTCGGGCCCTGGCGGGTGGGGTGGGCAGAGACTGTCAGGCGGGTTCGGGTGGGCGGTGGACGGTGTCGAACAGGTGCGTCCAGGCTCTTTGCCAGCGCCAGTTGCGCGGAAGGTGCAGGGTGACGCGCCGTGCGGAGCGGGCGATCCGGGCCGGGACCTGGATCAGGTGGGCGCGGAGGGTGGCGGTGGTGGCCTTGGCGTGGAAAGCGGAGGTCAGTGCCCCGGCGGCCCGCAGCAGGTTGTAGGCCATCGCCCACTGGATCAGCCAGGCGGCGTTGGCGTGGAAGTGTCCTGACGGCAGGTGGGCCAGGGCCGAGGCTTTACTGTCGGCGATGACCTGCTCGACGACGGCATGGCGGCGGTGCTCCCGCTCGGCCTCGAGCGTCGGCGCGGGGGTGTCGGTGAAGAACGGGTGGTAGCGCCAGACCGGGAACAACTCGCCCTGCTCGCCGACAACGGCGGGTTTGGCCATCCGGCCGGCCGCCGGGGCCGGGGTGGTGGTCAAGCAAGACCTGGCCTCCTGCGCCCGGCGGCAGGGTGAAACGTCAGCTACTCCTCTTCACCAACAGGCGGCAAAACGCGCATACGGTGTGCCCGGCTGACGGAAACGGTGCTGGGGACGGGAGCCGGTTCGTACGACCTCCACAGGGGGGCCTCCCGGTGACGGTCCCGGTCCCAGCGAGGCGCGCCGACCAACGCGACCACCCGGTTGACCGGAACCCGGACCGGGCGGTGCTGCCCGCCGGGCTTGAGCGTCAGTTCCCCCTCGCCGACGTCGTCGAGGGTTCCGTACAGGCTTGCCCAGACCCCTTCGGTGCCCTCGGGCCCGCACCACATGTCCAGGCGCAGCACCTGCCAGCCCAGCCACCGGTGAAGCTCCTTGAGGAACGCGGTCTCCTCGCTCCCGCCCGGAATCCAGCATCCGTAGCCGTCTCTCAGCGCGGCAGCGGTGCGGTAGGCCCGCTCGTCGGCGTCGCCGCGCTCGAGCTCGTCGCGGCGCGGGCACGGCGCTGCTCCTCGACGGCCGCCGGCACCTCGTCCGGTGCGCTGTCGGCGTCCGAGGGGAGGACGGGGAAGGCGGTACGCAGCAGCTTCAGCGCGGCGGTCTGGTCAGTGCGGCGGCGGCCAGTGACGGGCCCGCCGGCCACGAACCGAGGCGGGTAGTGCTCGCCCTGGGCAGCCTGCTCCTTCTCCAGCTTGGCGACGATGTGCCCGGGCGCGGCGATGACCGCCGAGTAGGAGGGCCCGGTGGTGTCTCCGATGTCGCTGAAGTAGTCGCGGCGCCGGAATCCGAAGGGGACCAGCGGGCCGAGCACCGGGGAAGCGGCGAGGTAGGCGATGGGGGCGTCCCGGCCGTTCGTGAGCGGCCAGTCGTGGACGAGCAGCAGCCGCGCCGTCCTGTGCGCCGACTCGGCCTCGAACTCGGTCTCCAGTCGTGCGCAGGCCTCGGCGACCGCACGCGGCCACCACAGCGCCAGTTCCGCATCTGCCCAGGCTGACGGGCTGGCGTGCTCCTCCCCCCTGGTCTGCGGCTGAGGCAGGCGGGTGACGTCCATGACGCGCGCCCCGGCCAACTCTTTGGATACCGCGTCGTGAACCAGTCCCGCCGTGCGGACGGCACAGATCCCTCGCGAGCGGGCCGCCAACCACACTCCGGACACCATCGGCCAGACGTCGACTTCCGGCTGCGACTCGTACTGCCGTGGTCGCCGTGCGGACTTCCCGGCGACGGCGGCCGTCACCTCGGCCAGCACGCGCCGCTCCGTACTTCCCGCCGTGCGGCGTACCGCATCACGGGCACCGTTGTAGGCGTCGACCTCCGGGCAGTCGGCGGCGTACCCGGCCAGGAACTCGGCGAATGCAGCCTCCGACTCTTTGCGGGCTTGCGCCAGCATCCGAGCGTCCTTGGCCAGCTTGCGGTCCGTGCGAGCCTGCTTGAGCCAGGCGGTGAACTGCTCCTCCTGATCGGGCTGCTGCTGGGCCACGTAGCGGGCGTAGCCGAGCCAGGTCCGCACCGCCCGGTCGGCGCGGGCGTGCTGGAGAGCAACCGCCCGGCCGGCGGTGAACGCGGTGGCCCGCCACAGGGCGTCGGGCGCGTCCGGCAGGGAGACCGAGCACTTCTTGCAGATCTCGCCGAACACCTCGAGCAGGGGGTAGGTGGCGGCGTCCGCCGCAGGCCCGGCGTAGCGGCAGCCGTCGGAGGAGTAGCGCCGCAGGTCGGAATGGGGGACGTGGTACTTCCCGCCGCTCCCTCCGGTCAGGGCGACTCGGATCGCGGCCAGTGCGGGCAGCTCCACACCCAGAAGCTCAAGAGCCGGGGCGGAGATGGGGGGGAAGGGACTTGCCACGGCTCAGCCCTCCTGTCCTGCAGAAGAGGCGGAAGGCGCCATGCTCGGAGCGTCGTTCTCCTGGCCGCTGGCGGCCCGGAGGTGGTGGCGAGCCAGAGCGCCGGCGAACTGGGCTGAGAATTCCACCAGCTCGGGAAGGGTGTAGTCCGACGTGAGGGCCCGCAGCATCATGGAGACCTGGATTTGTGCCAGATCAAAGGCGAACCGGTGTTCACGGGCCTGATCGAAGGCTGGCAGGGCGCGCCCCGCGTCTCCTGCCGCCACGCTGCCGCAGGCCCTGGCCCACGCCCGCAGGGTCGCGGGCAGGGTCGCCTCCGGCACTCCTGCCAGGATGGCCATGGTGGGCAGGTCCCACACGTCGCGCTGGAAGACCTCCTCGGCAGTGGTGAACCCGTCGGCGAAGTCGACCGCTCCCACCATGCCCCGCCAGTGCTCCTGAATCTGCTGCTCTAGCTGGGCCAGCGAGGTCCGCCACTCTCCGTGGGTCTCAAGGCCCCGACCGTGGTTGAAGGACGCGATACATCCGGCGCCCAGGTAGAGCCAGGCCGCCGCGAGGTCCTCGCGCTCCGCTTCCTCGCAGTACGCCGCGAACTCGACGTGCTCGTCGGCGTCTTCGTCCTGGGCGACCAGGTCGGCGACGAACAGGGCGGTGAACCGGCTCAGCACGGCCAGGGCCCGCTCGGCCCAGGGGGCGAGTTCCGACAAGGGCACGGGCTCGGCCGGCGTCTCCAGCAGGGAGGCGTCGGTAGCGAGGAGGATCTTCACGGCCTGCTCCCGGCCGGCCTTGTCCAAGACCGCAGGAAGCAAGCCCTTGCGCGCGGCCTCGGCGACCCGCCGCAACGCCTCCTGGTAGCCGCACCCGCAGGCCCGGTTCAACGCCCGGGCGATCTGCTGCTGGTGGCTGAGGTTGGTCTTCTTCTTCGGTGCCATGACGAACTCCTGCACATCCCCAGCGATGCCGTCCCACCACAGCAGCAGCCAGGGAGGTACGGGGTGTCAGGACAAACCGGTACGACCAGTCGCGTTCGCATCCGAGCGGCCGCTCGATTCACCCTCGGCCAGAGGTGGGCCCGGCCGCGGCGCGCACCAGCGAAGTACGCCGCCACGACGATACAGGGCAACGACCGAACCCGGCAGCTCGCCCGCCGAGCAGCCGTGACTGGCCCACGACGGCGTCAACTCAGCGCATGTGATCACACCCTGCGGGAACCTCGAAGTCTGCCTGTGGGGAGTGTCGCGTCGGGCAGGATGATGGTATGTCCCTAAAGACCAAGGCCGTGAAGTTACGGACTGATCGTTGGGGTCAAGATGTTGATGCTGAGGGTGGCCGTGTAGGTGCGTCGGTCGACCTTGAGGCTCTTGAACGCGTATCGGGACAGGGGGCGTTTCACTGCGCGGGGGCTGATGCGGAGGCGGCGGGTGGGCATGAGCTGGTCCAGGACGGCTCGGCCGATCGTTCCGACGAGGTCGATCACGGTGTCGGCGATGATGCCCGCGGCCTGAATGATCTGATCGCGGGCGCATCGGAGTGCAACACTGAAACTGCCCCGGTCCGGGTCCGCTCCGGGTGTGGTCTCGGTGGCGTCGGCGATTGCGATCCGCAGGATCTGGTAGGCACTCAGCAGCGAGTAGACCTCCTGAGCGATGCCGGCCCAGGTCTTCGAGCGCAGGACCCGTCGGCCCAGCATCGACTTCTTGATCGCGAAGTAGGCGGACTCCACTTCCCATCGCTCGTGATACAGGCTGACCAGGTCGGATGCCGGGTATCGGTGGTGGTCAAGGAGGTTGGTGGCCAGTCGGTAGAGCCCGGCCTGACGGCCTTGGCTGGTGGTGATCGTGATCTCGCACTCGATGATGCGGACCTCGGTGCCGCCGAAGCGGGAGAGGTAGGAGCCGTCGTCGAAGCGGGCCAGGACCGGGGGTTTGCGGGCGGCCGAGACGCGGGCCAGGAAGGCAGCCTCGGTGGCGGCGACAGCGGCCAGGAACGCATTGCTGGAGAAGCCCCGGTCGAGCAGGACGATCATTCCGGCGTGAAGGGAGCGCGTCAGTCGCTTGCCGTAGACGGTCTCGCCGCTGGACCGGGGCCCGAAGGCGGCGTCCAGGACGGCCCGGGTGCCGCAGGCCACCAGCGCGGTCAGGCAGATCTGCGGGTAGCCGGAGGCCGCGTACTGGTTGGTGCCCTTGCCCAGGCGGGCCCGGTGCAGCGGGCTGTCGGGGACATCGAGGCAGGTGCCGTCGATCGCGACGGTCAGTAAGCCCTTGAAACGGGCGCCGACGGTACGGATCGCTGTGGCCGGCCCGCGTAGCAGGTCGAACAGGGCACGCATGGGGTGGACACCGAGACGGGTCCGGGCGTCCCAGAGTGCCGTTCCGGTGACCTTCGCGACCGGTATCGCCTCCAGCGCGGCGGTGAGCTTGCGCCAGACGGCCAGGTAGCCGCAGTCCTCGAACAGAGCTGCGGCCGGCAGCAGGTAGACCACCACCCGGGCGGGGATCTTCCGCAGACGTTGCTGGACGGCACCGGTCTCGATGAGGGCCGCATCGACCATCTCGAACGGGACGATCTGGGTGAGTTCCCCCAGGTGTCCGGGGGCGAACAGGCCCTTGGCTACCGTGATTTCACGCGTGATGACACACTGATCGGACAGCGGAGCCTCCGGTGCTGTGAACGGCTGTCTTGGTCGACTGCCAGTTCTACCGGGGCTCCGCTTCTCACGTCAGGACTCGCCGCAGATCAGAACGCACTTGCCAACGCCCCCAGAGCCGTAACTTCACGGCCTTGCCCTAAAGACCAGTCCTGCACGGTGCTTGCGCTGCGGAGATCCGCATACCGAAGTCGACGAGGGATGGAATGCCGACTGGCGCCAGGGCCGGGGCCACGGCCTGGTGCGTCCCGCCTGCCAGACGCCTGAGGAAGCCGCCGAGGCGTCGGTGAAGACCGCCTACCTCGATTACGGGAACGCGGCCGTCGGCAGCGACGGAGCACTGCGGGTAGCCCCCTTCGGCGGATGGCACAGAGTCCAGCCCGCCCACCATCCCCTGGTCGACGACCCTGACATCCATCTCGCGGTCACGGTGAAGAAGAGCCGGCTACTCATCGCGGTCGCCGCACACAGCGACGCCTCACTGCAGGCGGTATTCGCCGATGGGCCGTGCACGACCGTGGCCCGCGAGGCCCTCGACAAGGCCGGTGCCCAGCCGCGAGACCGCCGGATCTCGGTGCGCCCCCTCGATGGCTGGCCACAGGACAGCGTGATGCTTGCCGAGGACCACACGATGTTCGCGGACGGCGAGGATCGCAGCGAGCTGGTCCTGGGATTCGCCCGCGAGATGAACCCTCACCTGCTGGACACGTTCGCGCCCTGGGTAGCCGACGCCATGCGCACGCACATGAGCACCGCCCCGGAACAGAGGCCTGCGTTCTTGGCGGACATCACCGCCGCGGCGCTGCCCGCTCCACGCCTCGAACGCCCGCCGACCAAAGCGCCTGACGACGGCCTCATCGTCGGCGGACCGGCCTGGCAGCGCTTCTGGTTCGGCCACGACGGCCAAGGCACCACAACCGACGCGGAATTTGACTTCACCGCCGCGCTGCAGCAGTTCCGCACCCGGGTGATGAACGACAGCGGCGCCGCGCAGACCCTCGCCGAGGAGCACGGCCTGCGCTGGGACGCACTCGCGGCCGAGCAGCACGAGCAGATGCACGTCCCCGGCCAAACAGCGGCAGATCCCGGCCTGGACGTGGCAGCCCTGATGCTGCGAACCCGCACCGAGGACTGGACCTGGGACGGCGTCTACGCCCGCGTCACCCCCCCACCGGCTCACCGAGGACCTGACCGACCTCCACCCCACCGATGTGAGCGCGCTGCGCTGGGGGCTGGTCGCCCCCAGGGCCTTCACTCCCGACCGCAGGCTCAGCCCGCAGAGCAGACCCACGCACGCGCTGGCCGCAGTGACGACCACCGCCGCCTACCTGGCGAGGGACCACACCCATTTGATCCCAGAGAACCTTGCTCTGGACGTGGCCACCACGGCTGCCCTCAGTACGAGCAACCGCGCCGCCTTGCGCCTGCCGGGACCGTGGACGATGGTCCTGCACGAGCCGGTGCCGCTGGCCGCTGTCCAGGCCGACGACGAGGAACTCGAGACGCTACTCGACAGGGAGCAGATTCCCGGAACCGGTCACGCTGTCCTGGGCGGCGTCCTCGCCGCGCACTCGGACCACACCCTCGACACCACCCTCGGCCTCGTCCTGGTGACGTCCGTCCACGCTCAGCGCGGCCGCCTGTGGTACCTGCAGCCCGCCGCATACGGAGATCACGGCGCGGGCCGCCTGCTGTACTCCTACGCCGCCCAGCTGGCCTTCGCGAAGTGGCGCAAAACCCCTGCCCCGCCTGCGCAGGAGCGCGGCAAGCCCGGCTCGGCGAAGGCTCTCAAGCGCCTGGCCAAGCACCCTGACGCCCGCGCCGGAGCGCTGCATCGCATGAACCTCCTGGACTACACCCCGCCCCCGGCAGAGCCCCGCCCCCCAGCCGCCGCGGTGAGCGGCTCGGAAACGGACCGGGAGTACGGCACGTGGCGGCGCGCCAGCTGGACGGAGAACACTCGCATCGGAATCCGCGACGCGAGCGGCGCCCTTGTCGGCCCGGTCTACAAGGAGGGCGCGATCGAGGGCGTGACGTACACCCGCGGCTCCGTCTTCCGGCCCCGCTCCCGCATTCGCCCCGACCTTCCGTTGCGCCCCGATACCCGCACCGTCTACCGGCTGCGCGATACAACCTCATGGCGGGGCGACACCGAGGCCCCGAGCTCTTGAGAACCTGTGTTCCGTGGGTACTGAGGAGGGTGACCGCGTGGGGCCGCACTTCGGCGATCACGACGCGTGTTTCGCCCGAGGTCCGGTTGTGCCCGGCGTACTCAACGTGTGACGAGCCCGTTTGCCGAGGGACCGTCAGCGGCGGGCCTCCTCAGCCGCCTTGCGCTTGGCCTCGACCTCGGGCGGAAGCGGGAGGACCGGCGCAGCGCCTGGGTTGGTCGGCCCCTCGTTACGGACGCCGTCGGCTCCGGCGATAGCCGACCAGCGGCTGATCTCACGGACTTGGTGTGCGGAGATCTCCCACAGTGAGTAGCCGGTCCGCATCGAGTCCGCACCGCCCATGTCGAACCAGTTGATCCGCATGTACCCGCCGTACAGGGCCAGCGCCGTCGACATCCAATGCACCGACACCGGATCGACGTCGCAGGCCCATCCGTCGTGGTGCGGATGCGTCCTGTACTCGAAGTAGCCGAAGCCGTCGCGCCGGGCAAATGAGGGCAGTGGACCGGAGGCCGGCACACGGCCGCTGCCGTTACTGGTCAGGTACATTTCACGCGCCGCGCACCCGGGATCGTCACAGGACACCTCGGTGTCGGACAAACGCAGCCACAACGCCACCTGTGCGTCGTTCCCGTTCTCTGTGGGCAACGACCACACCCGCTCACGGCACTGTGACGCCTCGTGATCGCGCAGTCGCCACCGCTCGGGCAGCTCATGCGACAGCCGGTGCAGGTAATGGCCGACCAACCGCCACCCCTCCTCGGCCGACGGGCTGATGGCGTGGGCGGTCTCGGCAGTCATGCCCGGATTCTAGGGCCGCCACGGACGCCTCCTGCACCGTACGCGGAGAAAGCTATGAGTTCACAGGCAGCAGGACCGTGCGGTCGGTGTACCCGCTCATCCAATTCTCGCCGCCACCAGTCCTCAGAGTTCTTCCTGAACCCCCGGCGGAGTGCCCCAGCCGCGGACAGAATGAGGGCATGGACCTCATCGCCAAGGTGGCCTGCAGCGGTTGTTCGGCGGTCATCGAGCTCACCGTCCGCTCGGCCGAGCATGCCGAGGAGGAACTGGCGGCGGCCGGCTGGACAGCGTGCTCGGGCGGCGATAACCGTTTGTGCTCCAGGTGTTCGAAGCCATCCGTTGAGCCCACGTCCACGCCGCGTGAGACGAAGCCGTCGGGCTATGCCTGGAGCGCTGCACAGCTCGAACCCATCCTGCGCGAGGGCAAGTTCACCCACGAATCAGGAGGAGACATCTGGCGTACAGGACCGGACTTCTGCTGGCTTGAGTCGATGCCCGCCAGGAGTGGCCCCAAAACGCCACGTTGTGCGTCCGGGTCCACTATGCGCTGGGCCGAGCGAAGCGGGAAACCGACAGCGTGGGCTTACACGACCTTGGACCGGGTTCATCATTGCGAGGGGCTTGGCCGCCTTAGCAGTGGACCGCCCACGCGGCAGGTGGCGTATGGGACGTCGGGCCAGCGTCGCTGCGCCTCGCAAGCCGTCCAGATGGCCGGACTTGCACGATGGAGCCGAAGTGCCACTGCGGCTACGCCCCGCAACAGCTCGGTATCCCGCGACACGGGACGCTGGCGATGGTCACGGGGCCGCCGGGCGGGAGGCATCTCCTCACACAGCGATCAGAAGCACGCCCGCACGACAGGCTGGCGAAAGCAACTCCGCCCCGCCTGACGGAAGAGACCGCCATGCCACGCCTGTTCGACCGCCAGTTGCTCCAGCCGGACCCGCCCTCGCTCTACGACTTCATGCAGACCCTCGTACACACCGACCGCGACAGCCCGAAGGCCTCTCAACTGCGCCGAGCGTTGAGCAACCCGGCGGCCGTGCGACGGGCACGACAGGTCCGCCCCGCCGGCACCGGCTGGTCGGTGCCGGAGATCCAGCATGCGCGTGTCATTGCCGCCGAGGCGGTGCACGACCGCGTGCAGCACACGCCGGCCCCGGCGCTCTTCACGCGTCTGCGTCACCTCTGCCTACTTCCCCAGGACGAGGCAACGTTCATCGAGGCGCAGAAGGTCCGCTCGATGGGGTCTCTGTCTGCGTTCGGCTGGTTCGTGACCCGCGAGCCGGACGCGGGCGGGTGGGTGCTGCAGGCGGCCCTTGCAACGGAATGGGGGAAAGGTAAGCTCTTCTCACCCCTCGCTGTGCTGCGCCTCGCTCTGGATGCCGAAGGGCACTATCAGTGCGAGCGCGGAACCGACAGCCCGGCGATAGAAATCGCGCTGCCTGATGACCCTCAGCAGCCGGGCCTGCTGCCCAGCGTCCTGGATCCGGTCCTGCAGGGGCGGCTGATGGTCACCACAGGAACTCTTATGGCCACGCTGGCCGTGCTCAACGCCGGCCCCCATCTCACCTGTACGGTCCCCGATCAGGCCCAGTCTGCCGCCTACGCACGCCGACACGGCCGAGGCTTGGTCCCCTATTACAAGATCCAGGCGACCGCCCCCAGCCTTATCGAGGTCATGGACACCGGAGGAAAGGACGCATGAGCAGGCAGATCGCGCCGCGCGCCAAGCGGTACGACAGGGCGACGGCGTACATCGCCTTGCAGAACGACGGCCGCTGGCTGATGGCCGTGGCCCCCGGTGGGCGGGAATACATGCATGACGGCGGAGATCCGTGGACGGATGAGCCGACGGTGTTCCTCGACGCGGGCCTGTTGACCAGCTCAGGCCGACACCGGGCCCTCGCCGAGCTCGGCTACGAGGAAGCCGACCGTGGTGGCCCGTGGGAGTGGAGTGAGGGTTTGTGGGAGTTCGATCCGGTTCCCCTGATGTGCACGACTGCTGTCCGCCCGCTCTGACCTACTTGCCACCCGGCGTGGGCGGCACCGTCCGGTCTCCCTCGTCCGCAAGGGGGCAGCGTCGGAACGTGGACAGGTTCTGGGGTTCTGGGGAGTAGCCACTCTGATACTTGGGCCGTGCCATTACTCTGCGCCCGGGCAGGCCCTGCGTGTCATGTCCCAGGTCTTAGGAACTCCCGGGCGCCGCGCAGCGCGGTGAGCAGTTGCCGTTGAGTCGCCTGGCTGTGGAGGCGTACGTCGAGTGCTCCGGGAATGTGGCTGTCCACCCGCAGGCCCGCTGGGATTCGGGAAGCGTCGAGTCCGTCGCGCTCGGCGATGAGGATGCCGAGCTCGTGGCGGCTCACGGCGTCGGCCCCGCCGAGGTGGTGGATCCCGACCGCGTCGCTCGATGCCAGTTCCAGGAGGGCGGCGGCCAGGTCGTCGACGTACACCGGGCAGCGGATGTCGTCGGTGAACAGGGTGCCGTCGATCGTGCCGGCAATGAGGTGGTGCACCAGTTGCTCGTGTTCGGAACGCCCGTGGCCGATGATCAGCGAGGTACGGGCGACGACGGCCTGGGGGTGCACGGCGAGGATCCCGGTCTCCGCTGCAGCTTTCGCTGCACCGTACGGGGTGATGGGATCCGGAAGGGCAGACTCGTCATAGTGGACCGCGGCGCCGGAGAACACGGCGTCGGTGGACACCTGGACCATGCGGATCCCGTGCTTGGCCGCGATCATCGCGAGATGGATGGGGCCTGTTGCCGTGACGGCCCAGTCGGCCCCACCGCTCGATGCGTTCACGACCAGCTGCGGGCGCACTTCGGCCATGACGGCGCCCAGACGGGTCGGGTCTCGCAAATCAAGGCGGTGCCAATCGGCCTCCGAGGTTTCGCCGGGCTTGGTCGCGTACGTCGCGGCCGTCAGATGTCCGGCCGCGCTCGCCTGCCGGATCAGTTCGGCCCCCAAGAAGCCGCTGCCGCCGATGATCAGAGCTTTCATGGGCGACCACCGTAGTCCCGACTGGATGGGCGATGGCAGGGGCCTGCTCTATCCGCCCGGAAGGGGGGAAGGCGGGAAGACCGACCTCGACGCGGACACCGTGACGCGCAAGTCGTCGGCTACACCGGCCCCGCGGCGCGGCCCTGTGCCCTGGCCGAGCGTATGCAGGACGAGCACACCGTACTGTCCCGGCCGGTCAGCGCACAGATCGCGGTGCAGACGGCGGCACACCTGACCGGCACGCACTCCGAGCGACAGGCGACTCGGCCTGCGGTGGCTCCGCTGACCCGGCTGCGGTGACCGATCCCCAGGTACATGGCGGCGCCGCACGGATGTGTGCCGCGACCCGGCTCAGCTGATGGGCAAAGGAGAAGGAGCCGTGGTCTTCTGCTCGGGGAAGGTGTCAGTGATCTTTCTCAGCAGGGCGTTGAGGCGGTTGGTGTTCATGGCCACCCAGTCGCTCATCTCGCGGACGGTGACGGACTTCCCGCTGGGCAGCACCAGAGCGCCGGACGTGTCGCAAAGGGCGGCTGCGCGTTCCAGGTGGCTGAGGGAGGCGACGAATTCGGCAATCAGGGGGGTCTCGACGGCACTGATGTGGAGCACACGGTCGCAGGCGCGGAGGGGCAGGAGAGCGGGAGCGGCGGGCATGAGGGCGTACCTTTCGTCGGAGGGCTGGGCGCATGCGTGCAGCAGACTCGGTCGGTGGTTACTGCCGCCCCAGGCCGGGGGTGACATGGGCTTCGGCGGTGGGCGCCGGGAACGCGGGACGGGACTAGGCAGCCTCGGGTTTGGCCGGTCCACTGCTGCTCACGCCGGGCGGCCCGGCCTCGATGATCTTCTTGCGGTAGGCGGGGTCGGTGCCCCAGACGGTGCGCGACTTGGTCTGGTGGTAGCCGTTGGTGCACTCGCCAAGCCACGAGCGCCCGATCCGTTCGATGCCGCGCGACCAGGCGTCATGCCACAGATAGGGGCCGGCAGCGGCATCTTCCTCGTTGCCGTAGGCCGACTCCCAACCGGTCCACAATGCGGTCAGCTCGGCTACGACGGCTCCGTGCTCCCACCAGCAGGCATGCGGGAGCTGCTCGGTAGTCAGCTCGTAGGTGTCGGCCATGCGGATCACCCACGCCGTGAACTCGCCCCACAGCTCGGGACGATCTTCCTCTTTGACCTTGTGCCAGGCGATGGGCGCGCCGGGCACGCGCGCGCTGTCGCCGCCACCGTCTTCACCGGAGGCGCCCTGTTTCGCCGTACCCCGTACGGCTCCAGAGTCCTCGAGCCGGGCCAAGCGGGCCGCGAAACCGGTGAGCTCGCCGTTGATGGACTCCAGCGCGTCGAAGAGCGGTCCGAGCGGATCAGGCACGGGGCACCGCCCTTCCCACCCAGCGGCGGCATCGGACCCCACAGGCCGTCCCCTCGGAGGTCCTGGGGCAGATCGATGCCTGAGGGAAGTCCGGCTTGAGCTCTGCCCGGGGGCCGGCGTCTTCGAGCCGGGCCAAGCGGGCCGCGAAACCGGTGAGCTCGCTGCTGATGGACTCCAGTACGTCGAAGAGCGGTCCGAGCGGATCACCGTCTGCACGGACAGGCTGAGCGCGGGCGGTGGAGCGGGTCTCTTCGAGACCGGTCAGGCGGGCATGGAGTTCGTGCTGCTCGCTGCTGAGGACCTCGACGACGTCCACGAGCTGCTCGAACGGGAGGACGCGCTCGTGGTGGGGTGTGCGCGGAGTGGTCGACGAAGCCTTCTCCAGACGGGCGATGTGCAGTGAGAAGTCGGCCAGTCCGAGTCGCACGGACCGCAGGTGGGCTTTGGACCACTCAGGAGGCAGCGGCATGGCTATTCACCTTCTTCAGAGCTTCCTTGGTGGCTTCGCTGATTTCCTTGGCGCGCGGGCCTTCGTGGATCCGCTCGAACTTGACCCGCGTGACGGGGGTGCGCCGGTGGACGACCAGGCCCTCGCGTTCCTTGATCTGCCGGATGTCACCTGGCTCGAGCACGGCCCGACGTCGGGTGGAGATGCTGATGGAGGCGCGGTCGCCGTCGTCGGACACGCTCTCGGTGTCTTCCTCGAACTCGCCGGCGAGCTGGGAGTACGTCTTGAGCTCCTGCTCGTCCGAGACACCACCCAGGATCACCTTGATGGTCGCAGCCGCAAACATCTTCCTGACGCCCAGCTCCCCCCACCTCTCGTGCGCCTGCGCCAAGTTCTGCAAGACGGCGACCATGAAGATGTTCTGCGAGCCGGAGACCGACATCAGACTCGGGATCTGCGGCAGCGGCGCCACGTTGGCCAACTCGTCTCCGAGCAGCGCGAACGGCGGGTCGAGGCGGCCGTTGGGCATCCGGGCCGCGATCACCTTGGCAGTGTCGAGGATGGCCCGTGAGAACGCCGCCAGGATGGGCGCGAGGCTGGATCCCTCATCCTCCTCGCCGATGAGGAAGAGCGTGCCCCCCTCGGTGAGCCACTTCGCGATGGAAAAGTTCTTCTCATCGCGGGCGGACTTACCGAAGATCGCCGCGACCTTCTGGTCGTACAAGGCGAGGATGCTCTGTTCGGCGGTGCGCCAGCTCGCCGACCGCTCCTCGGGTGCTGCGGCGTGTTGGGCGGCCAGGGCCCGGGCGAGGTTCTCCTGGCCGTGGGCCGCCAGGATGTCCACCGGCTGCCGCTCGGTGGGGGCGGTCGCCCAGCGCAGGATGTCCATGCCGCTCAGCCCGTCGAGTGCGGCCGCGTGGAGCCAGCACGTCATGAGCATCTGCGCATTCATGACGAAATAGCCACCGTTTTTGGTGCCCTCATCCGACTTCGCGGTGCCGGTGAGGGTCTCGGCGCGCTTGCGGGCGACGGTGAAGTCCTCGCAGCCGTCCGTGATGGCCCACTGCAGCTGCAGCGGCCAGTTGGACAGGCCCGTCGGGTCAAGGACCATGACCGGCCCGTACTTCTCGCGGCTCTTGGCCGTCGCGTACAGGACATCGGTCTTGGAGGAGGTGGCGAGCACACTGCCGGGAAAGTCCAGGATCCACGGCATGATCAGCTGCGAGGTTTTGCCCTCTCGGGGAGGGGCCACGATCAGGACGGTTTCCTCGAACGGGATGTACAGCTTCACGCCGGTCGGGATCGCGGTGCCGCAGAACACGGCGACCTCGCTCACCGGTACGTCGGTCACCCGCGGCGGTGTGCTGGAGCGCCACGGAAGCGCCTTCGACCGTCCGGCCGTCTTGTCGAGGGAGGGCTTCGGAGTGGTCAGGCTCGGGCGCAGTGCCCCGAGCCGGGACAGCGCCTTGGCCTCGCCCATGGCCTCCTGCAACTGGGCGCTCGTGGCCAGTCCATCGGTGCCTTCGTCCCGCGCTGTGCGCCAGCGCCGCCATCCGGCGCGGGCCCCCCAGCAGGTGCCGGCCGCCGCGGCAAGAAAGGGCGGGTAGAAGGTGAACGGACCGCCCACTCCGGAGCCGACCGGGTAGGCCTCCTGCGGATGCAGGGGGTCGGTCACCAGCTCGGGGATGGCCGCCGCTGTGTCGTTCCACGACACCATCGCAGGCGAGGCGTGCGCGAGCAGGCCGGAGAGGATGGCGGCCACCCATGCCCAGAGGGTGAGAGCAACTGCGGTGACGCACAGGGCGATCCACCATGCGTCCTTGTAGACGTGCAGGCGGTTGCCCGAATGCGGGGTGACGACCTTGGCCACTACCGTCCACCCCCGCCGATGGATATCGAGGCCTGGCGGACCGCACCACCGGAGGGGAGCGCCACACCGGCGTGGGGGCGGCCCGGCGGCCGGGCGGACAAGGGCGCGGCGTGCTGAGACGGCGCGCGGGCGGCAAGGTTCGAGGATGTCATCAGGCTGCGCTCTTTCGCATCGAGATGAGCGGTGCCGCGGGCGCTTGGCTCCCGGAACTGGCCTCGGTCATCTTGCGGTTGGTGTTGGTCAGCTCCGACTCGGTCGCGCTGCGGATGTGCTCCACCAGGTGCATTCGGTTGCCGACCTGCCACACAGCCCGGCCGGGGGAGCAGCGGCTGGCGCCGTCGACCAGTGCCTCGCGCGCCCAGTCGGGCAGTTGCAGGTAGTCCGCCGTGATGTCGGCCTCGGCCTTGTCCATGTGGTAGAGCACCCGGGTGGCGGTCAGCTTCAAGATGGCCGCGGCCTCGGGCGCCTCGTCGACCATCAGGTCGCCGAGGTGGTGCAGGATTGCCCAGAACGACAGGCCAAGCCGCCGTCCGTACCGGACGAATTCCTCAAAGAGCCTGGCCACGGGCCGGTGGGACAGGATGTGCCAGGCCTCTTCGACGATCAGCGTTCGCTTGATGCTGTCCCCGGGCTTGATCCAGGCGTAGCGCAGCCACGGGCCGATCACGCTCATCAGCAGCGGCATTGCCTCGCCCTCACGCGGCAGCCGTGTGAGGTCGAAGACGATGAGCCGCGCGTCCAGGTCGATCCCGGGCGTGGTGGGGCCGTTGAACAATCCGGCCAGATCCCGGGTGGGGCTGCACAGCTGGTCCATTGCCAGACTGGCCGGCTGGCCCCACTCGACCATGTCCTCGACCCCGACCTGGCGCCGTCCGAGCATGGCCGGCTCGGGGTTGGTCAGCGCATCGTGGATGTCGGACAGGACCGCAACTCGCTCTTCGGCCGCGGCCCGCACCTGCGCCGCTGCGTGGGCGACCGAGAGAGCGAACTCGCTCTCGCTGCTCAGCGGACCGCCGATGATCTCCACCATCGAGCAGAGGATCTTGAACTGGTACTGGGAGGGAATCCGCGGGTCGAGCGGGTTGAGCCGCACCCCCTCGCCGTCCTCACCGCCGTACACCAGGCGGATCGGGTTGACGCCCAGGGCACGGGCGATGCTGTCCCACTCGCCGACGCCGTCCTCGCCCTGCGCGTCCAGGATGCAGAACGAGCGGTCACGGAAGCGCAACTGCCGTAGCACATAGCATTTTTCGAGCGACGACTTGCCGAAGCCGGACTTGCCGAGCACGAGCGCGTGACCGCTGGGAAGGCGCTCGCGGGCGGAGGGGTCGTAGAGGATGAACGGGTCGTAGATGTAGGCCTTGCCGGAATAGATCTCCCGGCCGATGATCACGCCACGAGGGTCCGAGGACGGCGCGCCGACCGCGGGGTAGAGCCCGGACGCGGTTGCGGTGGTGGTGCGCAGGGCGCGCCGTCTGGTCTGAGACTGGCGGCGTAGGAGTTCGAGCATGGCGCCTCAGTCCTTCAGCAGTCCGGTGACCATGGGCAGGGTGTTGGCGAAGGCCCGGTACTGCTCGGAGTCGCACCACTCCAGCGCCAACTGGCTCTTGACCGCGGCCGCACGCACCGTGTTCCGGTGCTGGACGAGCAGCTCGGGGTCGGGTGCGGTGACGGTGACCCATCCGGTCAGGCGCACGCCGGCCGCGCCGTTGGCCAGGTCGTGCATGGTGGACGCGGACGCCCCCAGCTCACGCTCCTCGCGCGGGTCGATGATCTTCCCGGGATGGTTGTCGGCCTGGCCCGCCTCGTTGGTGACGTCCGCCATGGCATCCTCAAGGGCCTTGTCCGCCGGCAGCAGCCGCATCGTCACCCCGACCGTCAGAATCACGTCGGAGACGTAGAGCAGCAGCGGCGCCATGAAGTTGACGCCCACCGGCAGCACAGGGAACTGCTTGATCCAGGCCGTGGCGGTGTACCAGGGGTCGGCGCCCTCCCAGCTGCGGGCCGCCATGCGGGTGGGCTCCCGGGCGTCCATCTCGGCAGGCCAGCAGCTCGCACGGTCCATGCCCCGGGTGTCGTTGAGCCAGTGGTCCGGCGCGTAGGAGTGGTGGATCAGCGAGGCGAGCGCGGGCTCGTCCAGGTTGCGCACCCAGCGCAGCTGCGCACCGCCCAGCCCCCGGATGAACTGTTCGACCTCCTTGCCGAGCACCTCGCCGTACCCGTCGTGCAGGGTTTTGTAGGTCAGGGCCTCTGCTGCCAACTCCTGGGTGTAGGGGATGCCCAGCACCAGGAACAGCCGCCGGTCTTCGGCGTAGACCGAGACCATGTCGACCAACTGGTCGTAGGAGTCGCTCAGCCAGGACGGCGCTGCAGGATCCCGCCGCGCCGCGGCATCGTGCGCGTGTGCATTGGGGTCCGTGGGCAGCAGCCGCGCCAGCCACTGCACGTACTCGATGCGTCCACCTGACTCCGCGGTCTCCTTGAGCAGGTACTCGTAGGCGGAGATCAGCGCTTCCTTGTCCGCGCCGTCGAGCCCGCCGAAGTTCTTGGCGCCCTCGACCTCGATGCAGGTCACGAACATGCCCTCAGTGGGCTGCAGCAGGACAGCAACGTCCCCGTACGCGGTCTTGGCCGTGATCCACTCCAGTGACTCCGGCACGCCCACCGGCTGGGCCACCGACACCGGAGTGCCGTCGCGGCGGCGGCCCGCGAGCGGGGCCGTCGACTTGTACAGAAGCTTGCCGTCACGCAGCAGCCGGCGGTGGGTGCGGCGAATCTCGTACCAGCGAAGGAAGGTGCGGCCCTTGTAGGGGACCATCGTGACCCAGACGCATGTTCCGGCCGATCCGAGGCACCCAAGGATCTTCAGGGGGATCCCGGGCAAGCCAGCCAGCAGACCGACGGCCAGGACGATGCCACCGAGCAAGAACAACTGCTCGTCCATCTCGAAGCGACGTCCCAGCAGACCGCGTGGACGCGGTCGGGGGAAGCTGAAGACGCGGTCCATCGCAACTCCCTTCTCAAAGCGTGGTGGGTGAGATGACAGCTGCCGCTAGCTCGCGGGCGGCTGTGGCGGGGGCGCAGGCGCCGGAGGCGGGGGAGGGGCCTGGCCGCCCTGCCCGGGCGGCGGCGGCGGAGCTTGGCCGCCCTGCCTGGGCGGCGGGGGAGCTCCCCCTGGCCTGGATCCGGGTGCACCCGACCGCGGAGGCGGCGCGGGAGCCGGCCGTCGGGCTGCGCCCGGAACGCCGCCGCCTCCACCGGATCCGCCGCGGCCGCCACCGCGTGGAGTTCCCCCCGAACCGCCGGAACCCTTGCCCTTGCCGGAGCTGCCGCCTTGCTGGCCCCCACCCTGCTGACCGCCGCCCTGCTGGCCGCCGCCACCGTCGCCGGAGGCGTTGTTGGCGCCGTCCTTCGCGGCCTGGACAGCCTGGTCGCGCAGTTGATCGCCGACTTCCTTGACAGCCATCGCAGCGGCGGCAGGGGGCGCGGCCTTGCTTGCCATGCCAGTGGCGTCGGCCGAGTTCTTGGAAGCAGCCTGCGTCTTCATGTCGTCCTGCTTCGCCTTCACGGCCTTGGCACGCTGGCCCGCTTCGTCCTTGACCTGGGACATGGCCTGGATTTCGTCACCGACGAAGGGCAGCCACTTCGCGATCTGGAAGGGCATGAACAGAGCGATGAACAGCAGCGCCATGAAGGTGATGCAGGTCCCGATGGCCTGCGGCAGGGTTATGCGGTCGCCGCTGTCGGCGACGCCGTCCAAGAGGGCGCCCGCTAGGGCGAGGGCAAGGTAGATGCCCAGCTTGCTGGCGATGATCCCGCCCATGATCCCGACCCATTTGCGGGTGTGGCCCCACAGGTCCTTATCGACAAGACCGGCGAAGACCAGTGGGCCGAAAATTAGCCCGAGCAGGATGAGCGCGTTGCGCACGACCAGCATGACCCATAGCCCGAATACCGCAAACAGGATCATAAGGGCAATTGGAATGGCGACGACCACCCCGACTCCGGGCATCAGAACGGAAATGGCAGCCAACGCGGTGAAGATGACCAGTCCGCCGACGAATACCTCAGCGATGTAATCGCCGAGGATCGCTTCTGCTGCGCTGTCGATGAAATCGACTGTGGTTGCCACGACTGCCGGCATGAATCCCGCGACGACCACGGACATCAGCAGGTAGCCGACGTTCTCCATAGCGGCCTGAGCGATGGGCACACCCCGGACCACCCGCTTCACCACCGAGATCAGCCACTGGACCATGGTGAAGACGACCGCGAGGGCAAAGACGAGACCGTACAGGCGCAGAAAGCCCGGGTTTCCCCAGTCGATTTCCATCATGACTAGTCCCCCTTGTCCTTCTTGCCGTCCTTGGGTTCGGTCGGCTTCTTTCCGGTGAGTTCTTCACCGAAGGCGGAGAACATTCCCTTAGTTCCTGAACGGAGCTTCTGCTCCAGGTAGCCGAGCGGGTCGCTGGCGAAGTCGATGGCCTCGGACACTCCCTCGACAACGGAATCGGCACCCGACTTGTCGTACAGCCACTTAGCGCCTTCCTCGGCCTTCCTGCAGACCGTCTTTCCGCCTGGCGCATTGCACGGGTTGAGCCAACCCGGTACGTCAACATCCGCGTGGGCCTGGGAGGCTGCTGGTCCGGCCACAACGATGGAGGCCGCGAACATGGCGGCGACGAGCCCCTGTGCCATACGCCGCCGCAGGAGATCAGCCTGCATAGCGCGGTGCCTCGAATTCCTTGTTGGCCAGGCGCATTTCGTCCGTGGACGACGCCGACTGGTCGGCCGCGACAAGCGGAGTGGGGCCCTCGGCCTGGTCGATCGTGGCGATCTTCCAGTCGCCGTCCTGCCACTGCAAGATCAGCGTGTAGGTCGAGTAGGTGCCGGAGACCGGCATCTTCGACTTGTCGGTGGGAACCCCGACAACTTCGCTCATCCAGACCCGGACCGTGGCCGTGTCGTCGGAGTAGGAGCGAACACTCGTGCCGAGCGATGCGGATCGCATGACCATGTCGGGCGCCGTCTGCTCGGTCACTCCGAGCGCAGCCATCAGGCCCTTGACCGTCTGGTCGTCCTGCGCCTGCTGGCCGGCCAGCGCCGAGGACGTCATCACCGTCTTCAGCACCTGGTGACGCAACGCCTGGTCGGTGAAATACCCCGGTGAGGAACGGGCGACCTGGAAATTGACCGCAGCCGCCGCGGCACCGTCCTTGCTGCGCGGATACCCCACCGGGACACCGTTCTTGACGGTCTTCGCCTTGGCGCCGGGCCCGCTGCCGCCGGCCGGGGAGGTGGGCGTGGAGGCGGCGGGCGTCTCGGGAGTCCCGTTGTCGTCCGTGCCCCCATCGCCGCCGGACAGGGTCAGCACTACCCCGAGTGCCAGCACGACACCGAAGATGATCGCGCCGATCTTGACCCTGCGCCACGGAGACGCAGCCCCGGCCCCAGGGGTCTCCGCCGTCCTCGCCGTCAGGCTCCGCGTTCCGGTCTGCTTCTGGTTCCCGGCCATTAGATTCCAAACCCGTAGACGATGCCGAAGAGTGTCGACATGGAAGCGACTGCGAAGAGACCGAGAAGGGAACTGGCGACCATCGTCTGTCCCTTCTTCGTCTCCATCGAGTTGTGCTGTTGATTTCCGACACGGATATGGACGGCGCCTACGATGGCGCTACCGAGCAGGAAGAGAACGGCGCCGGCCATGACCACGCCGACGATGATCTTGGCCTTGGTCCCGATGGCGCCGAATACCGCCCAGTCGGGCTTAATCCCGTCCGTGATGCCGCCTATCCCGCCCTCGGCGGCGAGCTGCACCACCTGCTGTGTTACCTGCACGAATCCCTCCCAGGCCGCGAAAGCCTGCCCCAGTCCGTGTGAAGGACCTGGACAACTGGTCGTCGACAGCGAGAAATTCGCTCATCACGCCGAATAAGCACCAGCCGAATATAGGGAAGCGGCTAAACGCCTCCCCGTCAGATGCGTTGACGCATCCGCAATCCAATGCCTTAGAATTCAGCGCAAGTTGTCGAATCCCTGCTGCTTTCACTCGGCGCAGACGCTAGCCGCGCAATGCGCGGCTATGTAGTGGCGCATTCGCAGCCCTGGGACGCCTGGCTAAACGGGCTCACCCCATGGCACGGGAATTGCGGTTTCCGTCCCTCGTGACGGGATGCGCATCGACGACTGGGGATCGAGATATGAGCACAGCCGTACGCGTCGCCGGGGGTGGGGTCGCGGCGATGTTCGCTGGAGCGCTCTGCCTGCCGCTGATGATGGGGGCCGGCGGGGCGGACGACGGACCAGGGTGGGAGGACTCCTGCACACCCAGCAACCCCGCCATGCAGGTGGCCAGCAAGGAGCAGGAAATCCCGGCCGCGGAGCCCGGAGGGCAGGTCACAGTGCCCCTGAACCCTCAGGGTAAGCAGCAGAGCGTCAACTGGTCGGAGGAACAGAAGCGCAATGCCAGCGTGATCACCAACGTCGCGCGCAGCCGCGGCCTGCCGCCCCGCGCGGCAGTCATCGGCGTGGCCACCGCGATCCAGGAATCGATGCTCAAGAACATACGGCACGGCGACCGGGACTCTCAGGGCCTCTTTCAGCAGCGCCCTTCACAAGGCTGGGGCACCGTCGCGCAGGTCACCGACCCGATCTATGCAAGCAACTCCTTCTTCGAGCGCCTAGCCAAGGTCGACAAGTGGCAGGTCAAACCGCTCACCCAGGCCGCCCAGAACGTCCAGCGGTCCGGCTTCCCGGACGCCTACGCGAAGTGGGAGAAGACCGCCGGTGAGCTCGTGGTCAAGAGCTGGGGCAAGAAGGCAGTGCTCTCCACCACCTCCGGGTGCGACGCGGTGGAGAACGTCGCCAACTCCGCCGACGCCAAGGGCAAGGGCGGATGGGCGCTGCCCGTGGAGAACTCCCGCGTCACCACCCCCTACAAGGCCGGCGGTGGCATGTGGTCCTCCGGCAGCCACACCGGCGTCGACTTCCCAGTCCCCACCGGTACCAAGGTCCAGGCCGTTGGCACCGGCACCGTCGTCGAAGCCGGATGGGGCGGCGCGTACGGCAACAACATCGTCATCAAGATGAGCGACGGCAAATACACGCACTACGCCCACCTCTCGAAGATCTCCGTGAGCAAGGGCCAGGCTGTCAAGGCCCGCCAGCAGATCGGCTTCTCCGGCTCTACCGGCAACTCATCCGGTCCACACCTGCACTTCGAAGCCCGCACAGGGCCCGCGTACGGATCCGACATCGACCCCATTGCCTATCTCCGCAGCCACGGACTCTCACTCTGACCCACTGAAGGAGGAGGGCCCGTGGCACCACGCCGCGGGCCACACACCATGAACACCAGCACGCGCTACCAGGTTCACATCAGCGGCGACGGCCAGCTCCACATCGACAGCGAGCCGCAGGTCGTCCCCGACGGAGTCGACCCCTCGCAGGTCGTCGTCCAGGTCCTGCACATCGAAGCCGCCGGCAGTGGCCTACCGGTCCTCGTCCATGTCCAGGACGAGCGCACCGGCTCCCGATTTGCCATGCAGGTCATGCCCGACGGGACCACCCAGGCCGCAGGAACCCCGCCCACGGCCCCGCAGCCGGGGACGGTCCCGCCTCAGGAGCAGAAGAGCAGTCTCTTCGACCGGCTGGCCGCTGCCCAGGCCGCCGGCCGCGCCCACGATTTCGATACCGCCGTAGCGGCGGCCGACGACATCCTGCAGCAGCTCACAGCCGAGCAGGGTGACACGGCCTCTGCGACCCTCGAAGCCGCACAATTCCGGGCCGACCTGGGCTACCTGAGCGGGGAATACGCCTTCGCAACCGCCTCGTGGACCTGGCTCGCCCTCGCATGGTTCGACCGCCTGGGGCCGGGCAAGAGGCGCACCCAGGTGGCGGCACAGAACGCCGCCCAGGCGTGGATGCAGCTGCCCCCGCATGAGGCCGGTCCACTGGCCTCCGATCTGGTCAACATGCTCATGGAAGTGGCCGCACCGGAGCGCACCGCGACCATGCGCGCCCAGATCGCCGAACGACTCGGACAGTGCAACAACTGATCGCAATCCGAGGACCGTCGGGTCTTGACAGCCTTGCCACATCATCAAACTGCTACAGTTTTTCTGTCGCGAGCACAACAACCCCTACGTGCGCAAGAGGCTCGACGGCAAAGGAGGCGGGACCATGCGAGGCCTGACGGTTTTCTTCCAGGGTGTCCTCACGCTCGGTGTGGTCGTCATGATGCTGGTCAGCGGCCTGGTGGTCGTCTCCCGCGGTGTGAGCGTCGAGCTGGCCCAGTCTCTTGGCCTGCTCGCCCTCTTCTTCGGTCTGCTCCTGGTCACCGAGCGCCGGATGACCGGGCGCTGGTTCAGGTGGTCGGGCCGCTAGCGGGCGACAGCCGGACGTGTCGACCGTCCACCGGGGAAGGCCCCTGCGCCCGAACCCCGCAACTGAGCATCTGTGGAGCCCCGCCCACACATGGGCGGGGCTCCACCAGTTTGGTACGGGAGCAGCGCCCGGCTCGCAGCTAGCGGCAATCACGTGCTCCGCTTCCGCGCGGAACCAGCCGGTCGGCGAGCAGCTGGTCCTGCTCCGCAGCCTTCACCCACCGCATCGCCATCAGGAGCGCTGCGGACGAGGACGCGGAGAGAGGCGTCTTCACGCCCGGCGGTTGCGGGGTGAGGCTGCGGCTGCCGGGTCAACCGAGGACGGGCAGATCGATATGCCGGTGCTCAGTCTCGACGCCGTAGCCGACGGCCTGGAGGCGAGCGGCAAGCTCCTCAGCCACGACTACCGACCTTTTCCGGACTAAGGAATCGGTCACAGCGCGGCCGTCTTCAGCACGCAGTTGACCTTCGAGTTGGTTGAAGCTCGACGATGGCGGGGTGCCAAACTTTGAGCTGATGCCGATCGGGGTCTTTGCCCAGCGCACTGGTCTGACGTCCAGTGCGCTGCGGTTCTACGCCGACTCCGGGCTGCTGCCCCCTGCGGAGATCGACCCGGTCTCGGGCTACCGGTACTACAGCGCCGACCAGGTGGCACGGGCAATCGAGCTTCGTCAGCTTCGTCAGATTGCCATGCCCCTCGGTGCTGTCGAGGCGGTTCTCGACGCCGAGCCTGATGAAGCCTCCCGGCTGATCGACGAGCACGTCGCGAAGGTTGTGGAGGACGCGGAAGCGGTGCAGCAGAAGGCCGCTCTGATCAAGTCGTCGCTCGCCAACGTGCCGAGAATGCCGATTGCCACACTGAAGGGTCCCGTGCTGGCTGACGCGATCGAGCAGGTCTTGACCGCGACCGCACGCGATCCGGGGATGCCGGTGCTTGGGGGAGTGCGCGTCGAGGCGACCCAGGAAGCGGTCACGCTGACGGCGACAGACCGCTACCGGCTCGCGACACGAACCCTGGTTCCTGCTGAAGCAGCGCCCTCGGCATGGGCGGCCACGGTACGCGGTGACGAGCTGCGGGCCGCAGTCGGCGAGATTCGCCGCAGCATGCTGGTGCGAGTCGAAGCTACGTCGAACGGTATCTGGCTCCGCACTTCGGACCGGAAAAACCAGCATTGCCGGCTGCTGTCGGAGGAGTTCCCCGACTACCGGCTAATGCTCGCGTCACTGCCCGAGGTCACGACCCGGTTGACCGTCCCAAAGGGCCTGTTCTTGAGAGCCCTGGAAGAACATCCAGGCGAGTGGCTCTCGCTCTGCGTCACCCGCCACGGCCTGAAGGCTCTGGCGGCTGATGACGAGCACCCCGGCTTCTCGCTCCCGACCGCTGTGACGGGACAAGCCCTCCAGATCTCTTTCGAGCTGACCACGCTCTATCCAGCCATCAGCACCGCAATCGGCCCCGACGTGATGCTCGACCTGCGAGGACCCAACCAACCCGTCACGGTCCGCTCCGCCGACCGCGGCGATCTCACCACCTTGGCCATGCCCATCAAACCTGACCACTCCGCCTGAGTAGAGATGACGAGGACCACTCTGATGACCACTACGCCCGCCAGCCCGGACTCGACAATGGAAGCCATCGGCCAGGCCGTCATCGAAGGACGAGCCGGCGACATCGCCACCGCCCGCCAGAAGCTCCTGGACATCTGGTCCACGATCGGCGCCACCGGCGACCCGCTGCACCGCTGCTCCCTCGCGCATTACATGGCAGACCTCTACGAAGACCCCGCCCAAGCCCTGGCTTGGGACATCCGGGCCTTGGATGCTGCCGACTCCCTGACCGATCAGCGCGTTCAGGAGCATCACACCGCTCTTCAGGTCGCCGGCTTCTATCCGTCCCTTCATCTCAACCTCGCTGACAACTACCGGCGGCTCGGGTCCTTCGAGGCTGCCACCGAGCACATCAACGCGGCACACGAGCATGCCCCGAACCTGCCCCAGGACGCTTACGGTGCCCTGCTGCGTACTGCCATCGAGCAGGTGGGTGAGGCCATCACCCAGCGGAATACCGCCAAGCGAGCCTCGGCCCCGGGGCACCCTGCATGACGTAGGAGCGCGCCCTTCACCACCGACGGCGGTGGCATATCAATGTTCCGATTGAGGTGGTGGAGCGGAGTCGGTGAAGACCGGCATGCCAAGGTCTACCAGCTGCGGCCGACCATCAGTCGGGGCCCGCTTGAGGCTGTTGAGCTTGGCCATCGCGGCGTCGAAACTGACCTGGAGTCCTTCGACCTCGCCGAGCCAGCCGTTCCCGCGGGCTTCGGTGATGCGCTCGCGAAGGTTCTGGATGATCTCGATGAGGCGGGGCCGCTGGCGGGGGTCCATCTGGAGAACAGGGCAGCGAATGCAGGCTTCTCTGAACTAAGAGCATGTCCCACGTGGCGATGATCGACTGTGACGTTGCGGTTGTCCCGTCCCGCTAGACGTTCTTCTCCCTGTCACGCTTGATCTTGGTGATTTGGCTGCCCTGGCACCTCACCACCGGGGGCGGCCGGTTACTCTTTTCGATCATGCGAGCCCTCTTCCCAGGATCCTTCGACCCGGTCACTCAAGGGCACCAGGACGTACTCCGGCGCGCTGCCCTCCTGTTCGACGAGGTCGTCGTGTGCGTGATGTTCAATTCGAACAAGACCGGACGCTTCCCCGTCACGGAACGGCTGGACCGGCTCCGTGCGGCAGCAACTGGCCTGAGCAACGTCACGGTCGACTCCCACACCGGCGGCCTGCTGGTCGACTACTGCAACCGAGTCGGAATCGATGTCGTCATCCGCGGGGTCCGCGGCGTTCCCGACCTGGACTACGAGATGCCGATGGCCCGCATGAACCACGAACTGGCCGGAGTCGAAACGTTCTTCATCGCTGCAGACCCCGCCCTGGCCCACATCTCCTCCACTCTCGTCACTGCGGTGAGTCAACAGGACCATCTCTGAACTTGTTCTCGATCTTGGTTGAGGGACATGCGGCAGCCCTCCTTGGCGGGTTCATCGACTACCCCGCGTGACGGGGATGCCGAGGTCGACGGCCTCGTGTTGTCCGGGGTGGTGATCGAGCTGGCGGAGTTTCTCCTCGGCTCCGACGAGGCTGATCTGGAGCCCTTCGACTTCCCCGAGCCAGCCTTCCCGCTCGGCTTCGGCGATTCGGGCGATCAAGTTGTCGCGGATCTCGGCAAGTCGTGCGCGTTGGGACGGGTCAGGTCGAAGGAGTGAGCATCTGACACATGCGTGCTCATGAATGCACGGGGTCCCGAAGGCGCGTGCGCAGGTGCCGATGGATACCTTCCGCTTCTCGAAGTGTGCGAGGAAGGCGTCCCACCCCGCGTTCCGGATCGCGTCGCCGATCGTCTCTTTCACCGCGTCGCCGCCCGTCTTGTCACCGGCGTGTCCGTACCCGAGCCGGGACATGCCGCATACCGTCAGGCGGATCCACAAGCCGCGGTATCCGTCGACCTGCGGGAGGCCTCGCTCATCGACGGTCAGAGGCTCCCAGTCCCAGAACGGGTCCACGTTCAGGAGCCGGTTCGTCGCCTCGGCGTGGCCGACATAGGCCAGATCGATGTGCCCGTTCCTGGGCATCTTCTGGTTGCACTTCTCGCACTTGACGATGGTGTGCTTCTGGCACCCCTGGCCGCGAGAGTTCTTGCACGCTTGGCACCACACGCGCGGCAGGTGCCGGATTTCCGTGGGGAGGAACGGTTCGCGGAGCTTGTGCAGGGCTTCGATCTGCTCGGCCCGGGTGTATCCGAAGGTGCCTGCAGGACGCTGGTCGGCCTGGTTTTGGGTGTGCGAGGTCCGGCCCGCCGCCATGCTGCTGGCGGGGGCCTCGTTGGCCGTGGCCATGAGGTCTCTCCTATGAGGTTGTTCTCGGGGGTGGCGGTGCAGCGGCCCGGTTGTCGGCGTCCCGGCCGCCCCCGCCCGCTCGCCTACTTGGCCTGCGCGGCCTCAGAGATGCGGTACTTCTTCATCAGGTACGCGGACGCGACCCGGGCCGGCGTCACCTTCCACCCGTACTCGGCGGACTTCTCCTCGGCCAGGTTCTTGATCTGCTGCACGAGGTCGGCGTCCGGGCTCACGTTCAGGTTGCCCTTCTCTGCACCGCTGTTGCGGCGGGAGCGGATGGGGGCGTCCGGCACGAACTCGCCGGCCACGAACTTCCGGAACGCCTCGTTGACGTCGGCGGTGAGCGTGGCGCCCTTCGCCGCCGCCTTCGCCTTGAGGGCCTCGCGGATCTCCAGGTTCATGTGGATCGGCAGGTTCGGGGCGCCTGCGCTGGCGGGGTTGGCCAGGGACTCGGCGCGGCGCAGCAGGCTCCAGCCCTGGGGGGCCAGGACTTCGGCGATCGCGTCGGCGGCGGCGCGGGCTTCCTCGGCGGCTGGTGCGTCGGTGGCGGCGATCGTGTCGGCCTGCCGCCTCAGCAGGTTCTGCCCGGTCGTGAGCCGGGCGCGGATCGTGCGGGCGGGGCTGGGCGTGCGGGCCACTGCGGGTCCTTTCGGCGGGCGCCGGTCGGACCTTCGTCGGGCCGGCGGGCGCGCGGGGGCGTTTACCACGCCAGTGTCCTCCTTTTTCTATGGCAGGCGCCATGGGGTATGGCCTGCGGGTTTCCCGAGAGCGGTGCGTCTCGGTGGAACCAGCATACGCATAATCTATTGTGCGCACAATGGAATACGGGTTAGTGTGGGACCACACCGCACCAAGGGGGACGCCGAGATGAAGCACACGAACCGCCAAACCACCACCTGCACCCTCACCGACCTCTACCGCGCCATCGACCGCCAGCACGCCGTCACGATCAACTACCTCGACCAGGACGGAACCGAGTCGATTCGCACGATCGAGGGACACGAGCTGCGCACCACCAAGTCCGGCCGCATCGAGGTCCGCGCCATGTGCCGACTCCGGGGCGAAGCCCGCGGCTTCCTCCTCCACCGGATCGTGTCCTACACCTGCCACCGCATCGCGTTCGTCCTCGACCGACCGGAGGCAACAACCGTCGCCGGGCGCGTCATCGTGGTCCGTAGCCCCGCACAGCTCATCGCCCGCGAACTCGGCCGCGACTACCTCCCGGCCCGCCGCATCGACCAGACTCAAACCAGCCTCGCCGCCTAAGGAGACAAAGGAGATTCCCATGCTTGCCGTTTCTGAACGAGTCCCCGGATACGGGCGCACGCCCGACCAGACGATCTGGCACAAGCCCGCGTCGGGCCACCGGTGCACCGGGGACTGCGACTTCCACCCCATCGCGTGCAGTGCCGAAGAGGGCATTGTCATGCCTGCCCCGAAGCAGAACGTACCGCTACGACTCAACAGGGAGAACGAGCGCTGGTGCACCGAGTGCGTTGCCCTCGGCAGGGCTTCCTGACCTCAGGAACACCGAAGGCCACCGCCCCGGACCGGGTGGTGGCCAGCGACCAGTACGACGCCGACTACACTCCCCGCCCCCTAATTCAGACCGACAACAGCGCCTAGGAGACGACCTGATGAGCATTCGACTTGCCGACCTGGACATTTGCTGGACCGGAACTGACGGCACCACCCCCGACGGGCACGTCCTCGCCCTGGGCATCGACAACGCCGGGCTCCTCCGACTCTGCCTATACGCCGGGGACGCCCCGGCCGACAACCAGTTCCGGGGCTCGCTGCTCATCCCGCCGGATGGCCACCAGGAGGCGTTCCTGCCGACCCGAACGACTGCCTACGGGCCAAGCGGTGCGTGGGTCACCAGCAGCGGAGACCAGACCGGCATGCTCGCCCGCCTTGCCAACCTCGCCTAGGAGTAGACCGATGGCTACCAGGAAGCCCCGGAAGCCGTGGCGCGTTATCGTGACGTCCGGGAACCCCGGTGCCGGCGTCGCGGTGGATGTCGTAGAAGCGTCGCAACACCGTCTCGCTGTGTGCGACGGTGGTCGGGGCATAGCCGGGCGCGAACGTCGGCTTGCCGGTCACGGGGTTCGGGCCGGTTCCGCTCGATACCGCCCGGCGCTTCGGAGTCTTGCTCCTTCCGGGCTTGGCCGTCAGCTGAATCCAGCGACTGAAATCTCGGGCCTCGACCCGGCTCGCTCGGTCCCAGGAGACGGACACAGCCTGCAGGAACCGCCACCATCGGAGCAGATCCATCCCGTAGGAGCGAACCGTCGACGGAGCCTTGTCGGCCGCCAGCAGTTCCTGGAAGTAGACCGCGACCGGCTCCACAGTCGCACCATCGGCATCGAGGAGTCGATAGGGCTCGTACCGGTCGCCGGTCTCCACCAGTCGGCCCCACTGAGGAACCGCCAACACGGCCAGATCGCGCTCGGGCGCATCGTTTGTCACGACCGGTGACCGTAGCGACTACAGACACCGCCTTCCCTCTGAACTGGGATATTCCCAGGGTTCGTTCAGTCAACGGGGCGTGTTCGTGCTTGCAGGGGGTGCCATAGGGGCGCCCGCAGGTGCCGAGGGAGACCTTGCGGAGCTCGAAGTGCTGCTGGAAGTCGTGCCACTCCGCTGCGGTCGGCTCGCGATACTCCTCTTGGGGGCGCTCGGCCCGGCGCCGGTCGAGGAAGCCTCGGTAGGTGCGTACCAGGTCGTCCTGGAAGACGGCGAGGTATGCCTGGGTGGTGGTCAGTGTTTTGTGACCGAGGATGCGGGCTGCGATGTGAACGGGCAGTCCGCCGGTGACGGCCTCGGTCGCGAACATCCTTCGGAAGTCGTGCGGCGTGTAGCGCAGTGGCTCGCCGGCCTGGTCGCGTAGTCCGGTGGCCTCCAGGGTCCGGTCCAGAGCGCGCTTGATACCGGCCTCGCTCATGACCTGCGGCTGCCAGTAAGGGCGGCGCTGGAACAGGTGCGGCAGCTGGGGGCCCGTGACGCGCTCGTGTGAGTCGTAGCGGGAGATCAGCGGGACCTTTCCGCCGTTGGCGTCGCGCAGGCGCTTGATGATCGTGGCCAGGACGCTGGCCAGTTCGGGGCTGACTAGCAGTAGCCGTTCCTCGTTGCTCTTGGAGGGAACGATCTGGAGGAGCGGGACGACTTCGTTGGTGTCGGGCAGTTTGTAGGAGACCAGCGCGAGGTGGGTGAGCTCGGTCAGTTCTTCGGCGCGAACTCCGGTGTGCCGTAGCGTCTCGATGATCGCCCAGGCCCAGAAGGCGTCATCCTCCACGAGACTCTGGTTGATCCTTCGTTCGGTGCTGTCGACCTCCTTGATGTAGACATGCGGCGAGCCGTGGTCGAGACGGCTGGGCACCTGGTTCACCTTGGGAAGGACCCGCAGGTATCGCGTCTCGCCGTGCTCGAAGGTCTCGTTGAACGGGGTGGCGCGGGCGGCCTCCAGGAGAGCGACGGCCTCTCGGTGCACTCGCTCGGCTGTCTCCAGCAGCACGGGAAGAGGGGGCAGCCGCTCGCGGACTCGCTGGTGCATCCGGGATGTGGTCTGTTTGATGATCTTGTGGTTCCCGGCGCCGTCACCCCGGGTGATCGGGCTTGGCACTGCCCACGGGACCCAGAACGGGTCGTCGTGGGCCCACTCCTGGATGTCGAGGTAGAAGCCGCGCACCCGCATCATGACGTCGATGCGTGAGCGGCGCTCTTTGACCTCTCCGCTCTTGTTGACGTAGGTGACCAGGCGTTGTTTCCAGCCGTCGACGACCTCGTCGGGCAGACGGAGGGTGTCGATGCCGGGGTGGTGTGCCTCGATGTCCGCCCAGAACACGCCGGCCAGTTCGCGTACCAGTCCTCGGAAGGTGCCGTAGTCGATCCCGGGGCGGCGTTCTTCGAGGTAGCGGACGAGCGGGTTGCGGACCTGCGTGGACTGGATGTTGTAGGCGTCGACCAGCTCGGCGGTGGGCCGCTGCCCGTGCCGCAGTGCGTCCTTGAGGGTGTCCTTCGAGTCGATGACACCGGCGCCCCGCAGCAGGTCCCAGGCGCTGTGGGTACCCACGTATGCCTCACCGGTCTCCCGTCGTCCGACGGCCCGCAGGTAGAAGACGTCCTCGGCGGTGAGCTGAGCGAGGTCCCGGCCCGTGTGCAGGATGATCGAGGAGATGACGCGCAGGCCCTCGTCGATGTGGCGGGGCGTCATGCCGATCTCGGCGCCGAACTCGCGCATTCGGTCAAGCTGCCCGGCGGGGAACATCTGCTGGACGTCCTTGAAGAGCCGCATCGCCTTGTAGCCGCGCAGGAAGACGTAGCGCGGGAGAACCACCCGGCTGATGAGCAGGCTGTTGAGGCCCATCATGAGCTCGTTGCGCCTGGACTCCTGGCAGCGCGGATCGTCCTCGTTCAGGGCCAGGATCAGCTCTTTGCCCTGGTCCGCCCCGGCCGCGAGCCACCGTCCCTGCCACCCGTCTTCGGGGAAGGTCTGCAGCCAGTCGAGAATCTTGGCTGCCCCCGCGAGCCGGATAGTTCCGGGCCACATGCCGCGGCTGTACGTTCTCTGCGGCCAGAGCGGCGAGGTCGGCAGCAGGGCCAGGACCTCGTCTCGGGTGAGGCGGTCGTGCGGGCCGACACGTTCCCTGTCCGCTTTGAGGTCGTGCTCGATGAACAACGGCTTCGCCGGCGCGGGGCCGGTTCCGGCCCGGCGGACGGAGTTGGCTCGGCGGCTTCCTTGTCGCGTCACGACTGGCCACCCCCGAACAGCACGGCCAGGTCGCTTGCCTCGTAACCGGTTGCGACGGCAGTTGGCACGGGGTGCTTCGCGCGTTCCTCACGGTCGGCGAGGTACTCCTGAACCCGGGCGATGACCTGCTCTTCCTCCTCGACGAGATACACGTCGGCGGTGGTGCTCAGGTTGGCGTGACCAAGGATGGTCTGCACGTCCCGCAGCGACAGCCGCTTGTCCCGGGACATCCGCAGCGCCGCGGTGTGCCGCAGGTCGTGCATCGACCAGTTCGTGCCCAGCAGGGCGTTGGTCCGGCGGAACACCGCGCGCAGGGCCTCGTAGTTCATCGGCTGGTAGGCCAGCCCGGCGCCGTGGTCACGACGCCGGAGTGTCCACCACAGCGGGGCCTGCGGGTCCAGCGGCGGGCCCTCGCTCTGGTAGAGCCGCAGCCAGATGAACGACTCCGGGCTGGAGGGAAGCCACTGCTCAGCCTGGGAGCCCTTGCGTTCGACGCGTACCAGCTGGTCACCCCAGTCGACATCGACACCACGGACCCCGAGGAGCTCGGAGGCCCGGGCAGCGTTGCTGATGCCGAGCGCGAGGATCGCCCGGTCCCGGTTTGATCGCAGTGCCGCGAACAGCTCGTTCCATCGCTCGTCCGGCATCTGCCGTGGGCGCCGGCGCGGGACCTTGGGGTTGTAGCGCAGTCGGCCCTCGCCGCTGTAGGGATCCAGCGGGTTGTGATGAGCGTGCGGGCGGCGCCTCGCACTGCGGGCCAGCGGCACCGGGTTGACCAGCGGGCCGCTGCCCGACTCGATCCAGAATTCGTAGAAGCTGCGGAGTACGGCGTTGCTGTGCCGGATCGTCCGCGGCTTGTAGAGGTCGTCCAGGTACGGCTTCTTCGTGATCGTGTTGGTCGTCCCCGCGGTCGCCGCCGAGTGCGTCCGCGCCGACGTCCGAGGTTTCGTCGTGACCCGCAGCCACAGCACGAAGTCGCGCACCTCGGCGGACGTGGCCCGGTCCCATTCGACCTGGACCACCCGAAGCCATCGCCACCAGCGCAGGAGATCGAAGGCGTAGCTGCGGACGCTGCCCGGCCGGTTGTCCCGAGCGACGAAGTCGATCAGGAACCGGCGAATCGGCTCCACCGCTCTTCCCTCCTCGTCGAAGACCAGCCAGGGCACCGCCCCGGCTCCCACGGCTACCCGCCCCCATCGCGGCAGGCGAATCAACTGGATGTCACGAGATGCGGCGTCCAACTTCGTTGCGCTCCTTCGTCGTTCGGATACGCAACGTCTACCGACTAGGCCATGCGGGGGATGCGCTCATGTCCGGCGTGTCGTGCGGTAGTCCGGTCAACACCTCGATGCCGGCCGCCGCCGCACAGAACATGTATGTCCACACGGTGCTGATCAGACAGTGCCAGAAGGGCCAAGGCGCGCCTGAAACTTCGTTCGATGAGCCGCTCGGCGCCCGGAGTGGCCAGGACGTAGTCGCGTACGTGGGGGTCGAGGCCGGTGGTGCGCAGCATCTGCTCCCGGACTGCCGGGTCCTCCGGGGGGTTGCGCAGTGGCCGTGCATCGACGCGGAGTGCGCTGCCGAGCGGTGCGTCATGGTGGCCATCGCCATAGCTGGTGATGACGGTCCGGATCAGGGCAGCGGTGGGCTGGGTACGTGAGGCTGTGAGAGGCATGAGCCAAGTCTCTTCGCCACAACAGGGTGAGGGAAGGAGAAGCGGCTTGTTGCCCGTTGCCGTGTGTCCTGAACGCGAGAAGGAGTTGGTTGTAGGACAGCTTCCAATTGCGGTGCTGCGTGGAAGACGAAGGTTTTGGCCCTTCGGAGTCGCCCTGCGGGGGAGGCTTCAAACCGCCTCATGCTGCGTTAGCTAATGACTGTCGTGGTGAGCGATGAGGAAAAGGCGTCGTAAGAGGCGTCAGGTGGGGATCGGGAAGACGAACGCAAGTGAATCGCTGCTGACGTGTCGAAAGGCAAACAGACAACATCGAAACCGGGGTGTGGCAACAACTCCGGGATGAGCCTGGCGGGAGCCCGTCTATTGGCCAGGTGGTGTCCGGCATGAGGGCGACGTGAGCCCGATCTGCGGCTTCCGCATGGAACAGGAGAAGGCAGGTCCGATACTGCTGCCGCGCTGCGGTGGCGAGAGGGAGTGCCCCAAGCGACAGACACCGTGAGGGGTCGAGTACCGATGCGGTACCTGCTGGCGGACCGGCTCGTAGTAGTGACGAAGCCCCTGTAACGGGGGTGGAGCGAAGGAGCCGGGTCGCTCGTGACTGAGTTGATCACATCAACCGGACGACGTCTGGGAGGAGTGCGATGAGCCAGTTGAAGTCATCGACCAAGCCGTTTGGGGTGCGCCCGGAGTGGACGGGCAGAGCATCGACGAGTTCGAGAAAGACCTGAAGGAAAACCTGTACAAGGTCTGGAACCGGATGTCGTCGGGCTCGTATTTCCCTCCTCCGGTGCGGGCGGTGGCCATTCCGAAGCCGCACGGCGGCGGCACGAGAATGCTCGGCATTCCCGCTGTCGCCGACCGGGTGGCTCAGACTGTCGTGGCCCGACATCTCATGCGAAGGGTGGAGCCCATTTTCCACCCGGACAGCTATGGATATCGGCCCGGACGGTCTGCCTTGGACGCAGTAGGGAAGTGCCGGGAGCGCAGCTGGCGGCGGGACTGGGTGGTTGAGTTCGACATCGCCAAGTTCTTCGACAGTGTGCCCTGGGACCTGCTGGTCAAGGCCGTGGCCGCACACACCGACGCCGTCTGGGTGAACTTGTACGTGCGAAGGTGGCTCGCCGCCCCGCTCGTCATGCCCGACGGCTCCCAGGTGGAACGGGAGCGCGGAACGCCCCAGGGCGCCCCTGTCTCTCCCGTTCTGGCGAACCTGTTCCTGCACTACGCGTTCGACAAGTGGATGGAACGGGAGTTCCCGTCCGTCTGGTTCGAGCGCTACGCGGACGACGCGGTACTGCACTGCGTCTCCGAGCGAGAGGCCCGCGAGGTGCTGGCCGCGCTCACGAAACAGGATGGTCGAAGTCGGGCTGCAACTGCACCCGGGCAAGACCCGGATCGTCTACTGCAAGGACGGCAAGCGCCGGCGCTCCTGCGAGCACATCGGCCTTCACGTTCCTCGGGTACACGTTCCGCGCCCGGAAGAACCGGAATCGGCACGGGAACCTGTTCCTGTCGTTCGAGCCGGGGATCAGCAGGGAGGCCCTGACGAGGATCGGCAGAGAGGCGCGGTCCTGGCGACTGCACCGACGTGCCGATCTGACCTTCCACGAACTCGCCCGCAGGATGAACCCTGTGATTGGGGGCTGGATCAACTACTACGGCCGGTTCCGGCCCTGGGAGTTGAACGGCTTCTTGACGCGCATCAACACCTACCTGGTGCGTTGGATCCGCAACAAGTACAAACGGCTCGCGGCCCAGAAGAGGGCCTACTCGAAGATGCAGGAGATCGCCCAGCGATACCCCCGCATGTTCGCGCACTGGCGCCTCACTGCGGACGCCGCGGAGGTCTGATGATCAGAGCGACAAGAGCCGTGTAACGGGAGATCGTTACGCACGGTTCTGTGAGGGCCGAGGGGTGAGATCCCCCTCGGCTACTCGACTGTTCACTGCCGCGGCTCGGGGAGCCGAGCACGAGGCTCGGAAACTGAGCGAGCGGGCCGGGAGAGAGCTACTGAGGCCGGCAGTCCTGCCGACGAGGGGCGAGAGTTGGCACAAAAAGAGAGACCAGCCATACCCGCACCCGCGAAGGCGCAGGCTTACGAATGCCCAACTCGTCGGATGAGCTTGTGAGATGGCTGGTCTCGAAACCAGTTAAGCACACATCTCACGCCGGCCGTCAAACCGCTGGCTCGCAACCTCTTCGTGAGTCGGGCCTGCCCATGCCGTTTCGGCCGCCGCGAGAAGGCCCACTTCCCGCCGGGTGGGACGCAAAACGAAGTTTCCGCGCTCACCACACTCAGCCCTTGGACCGCACCCCGGATTCGGCTTGTTCACCGATGGACCACGACGCAGGCTGCCTGGAGTCCACCGTCCTCGCCCGAACGGAGCCGACCATGGCCGAGCCCGGCAACACCGCGGTCACCTGGGCCGAACGCATGGAGCTCCTGAAGGACTCGGCACAGCAGCGCGTCTTGAACGCGCCGATGCCCCCCGCCGCGATGGAGCAACTGCTTGCGGACGGGAAAGCCGAAGCTCTCGGCCGGTTCGAGGGCAGCCCGGTGCGCTACATGGACCGGTGGTGGCGAGTGGATGACTTGGGCTGGGTGGCCCTTGACGGAGCCGCCTCCGCCCGACTCGACCTCCACGCCGAGCGCTACCGCGCCGCAACCGCCGCCATCGCCCCTGAAAAGGAGCCTCTCGAAACGGGCGTCGCGCTACCGCCTGTCCAGCCCGAAGCGGGGGCCGCATGAACAACGCTCAGTACGGGGCGCCACAACACGAACTCAACGTCCTCAGCAGTCTGCTCCGCGACGGCTCCGCGGTAAACCAGCTCGTCGACTGGAACCGGCCGGACCCCCAGTACTGGCTCAGGCCAGACCACTTCCAGATGGCCTGGCTCCAAGACGCCTACCAGGCACTTCTGTCCGGCGGGCTCAGCGACATCGAGCAAAGACTACGGGCCTTCCCCAACGCCGATCCCGCCACAGTCACGGCCGATGCCGTCATGGCCCGCATGGCACTCCCCTACCAGCAGCGGGCCGCGGTAGGCGATCCCAGCGCGCAGGCCGCACTGAACGACTCGGCGTACTGGGCAGCCGTCCACAACGCGGTCCGGCAGATGGCACAGCCCAGCTGGCCGGCCAACGTGGAGCACACACGGCATGATGCCTATGTCACCGCGCGGGCCGCCCAGCACCCCTCTGCCACCACGAACGTCCCCTTCGAACTGTCCCGCGCCCGTGGCACCGACAACGACGTGGTGAGCAAGGAACTGGCAGTCATCGGCGCCATTCTCAACAACCCAGCCCGAGCGCAGCAGTTCCGGTACACACCGTCATCTCCCGACGCATCGCCCTACTGGCTACAGCCCCAGGACTTCGCCGATCCCTCGACCGCCGAGATCTGGGACGCCCTGGTCACCGGGCCCGACCCCGCCATCGCGCTTCCTGCAGCGACAGACCCGCACCTCACGCCCGAACAGCGAGCCGCGGCCATGATCCAGCACATCACCACGAGGCTGGATTACAACGATTATCACCGCTCCACCGGCAGCGAAGCGGCCAAGGCCCGCCTCGACGCCAATTCCAACCAGGTCATCGCGACCTTCCTCGCACGGGCGAGCGCGCCGGACTACAGCCCGAACCCCGACAACGCCGCCGAATACGCAGTCAGTTTCGTCCTCGAGCCGAGCATCCCCGCCGCCGTTGAGGACCTCGCCGGGCGGGTCCGCGATTACGGACTGTCCGACACCTCCTTGGGCCAGGTCGCACTCGAGCTCAGCACCACCGAGTACGCCTTGGATCAACTCGCCGAGCGACTCGACGCCGCACCCCGCTCCCTCGCCAGCTACAGCGCGCAGCAACAGACCGCGACTGCCGCACCCGAACAGGCTGAAGGACAGCCGAGCTACACCTCCCGGCCCACCGAGCGCCGCGTCCTGATCTCCCTCATGCAGGATCCACGTCAGTTGCAGGACGGACCGACCCGCTCCCTGGCGGCACAGGACTTCACCCAGCCCGAGCACACGTACATCTTCAAGGCCATCCAGTCACTGCCGCACCACGCCGCTCAGGACCCCTGGTTGCTGACCAGCCAAGCGAACAAGCTGGCCCACTACGACGGCGCCCCGGCCCTGGACTTCGATGAGCTCAACAACATCGGCTACGCCGCGCGCACCCTGAAGGTTCCCCCCGCCGACCAAGCGGCCGGCCACCTCGTCACCATGACGGTCCGCCGCACAGCACGCGACGCCAGCACCGTGGTCCAGGCCGCTGCGCGGGAGACGCTCGACCCGCGCGTTCTCATCGACCAGGGCCGCGAGCAATTCCAGCAGGCCACACGGGAGGCGCTCCGCTACCACGAACAGTCCGTTCCGGCGCCCACCCCTTACGGTGCGCAGCAGGCGAACGTCGCGTGATCCCGTCAGGCGCAACCAAGGGAGTGCCCTGTGGCTGCTGACGAGCCCGGTGCCGGGCTGCCGGGCGGAGATGCCGCTCAGCAGCCCGGGGACAATGTCCACAACGCCATCGAGTGGTTCACCGAGGACCGCTCCAATACGCGTCAGATCATCGAGCGCCCTGACGGTCCGATCGACGCCGGGCGGCTCTTTGGGTTGGCCCGCTTCGACGTACAGGTCAACCGGCTCCTCAACGGGCAGCCCGCCGAACAGGCCCAAGCCCTCGTTCGCGCCCAGGCAGAGTGGCTCATCCGGTGGATGCCGAGTGACCACCAACCCTTGTCCCTCGACAGCGCCCAACAGGCCGGCCGCGCCTGGGGAGTGCTGATCACCTCCGACACCGAGACCCTGCCCGAGCAAGACGTTCTGACCGAGGTAGCCGCGCGCACCGGAATCTCCATGCGCGCCGCGCACGACATCCGCAGCCAGGCCCTAAAAACCAGCGCCGCGTACAACCGAGCCGACCTGCTCATCCCGTACGACGACGCTCCGGAGGAGGTCCTGATCGCCGACTGGAACCGGCTCGCCGCCTGCGGCCCCGAACTGCCCGAGGCCGCCGAACGCGCCCAGGACGTGCTGGAACTGCTCACCGCCCGCGTCGCCGGCACCGAAGACCACGGCTGGATGGACGCCGCCGCCCAGCACGCCGCGCAGGTCTACGCCAGCGTCATCCGGGCACAGCCCCTCCTGGCCTCCGCCGCTGCGGTGATCCCCAACCGGACTCACCCCGACGCCGAAGCCGACCAGGCGCGCCTGGTCGAACTCGCTCAGCAAGGCCATCTCGCCACCGCCGCCACCGCGGCCGCCCGGGCACGGGCGGTGCAGGATTGGGCCACTCCGGACAGCACGGCGACGCCCGACCGGACCAGAACCGTCGAGGCGGCAGCTCCCGGGACCCGCACCCTGCTCGTCCTGAACCAGACCCTGGCCACCCTCGACCCGGCACAGGGCCCGTCCGCCTTCACGGCACTGGACCCCCAGCGCGTCGCCCAGGTTGTCGAGGCGATCGGCCAGCTCTCCGCCAAGATGACCACGGTCCTGCGCACAGCCAGCTCTCGTCCCGCGGCATCACGAGAGCAGCCCACCCCGCAACGCCCCCAGCACCAGCAGGCGCCTGACCCAGGCCAGAGCCCCGGAGGCGCCGGCCCCAGGGCCACGCCCTGAAACGGCTGGGGCCTCCCAGATGAGAAGGCCGACTCGTGGAACGAAGGCCTCAGACGGTTAGAAATCCGACGGACATTCCGTGAGCCGTGAGGCCAGATCCCAGTCCAGGGCGCTGGTCCGCCACTACCGCATGCCTGCGCCAAGGGCATCAGCCGTAGGCGCGGCCATGATCCCGCAGAGGACGGGCATGGGGTCGTCCGGGCCGAGCACGATCTCACCCCCCGGGAGCGCCCTGCCATCCAGGCGTTCCAGCAGGTGATGATCAAGCCGAGCTGGTGCGCCCAGACCAGCCTCCCGCGCGCCGCGGTGCCCCGAGCCAGGAAAGCCAGGAACCAGGCATGTACGTCCCAGCGTGGATCCCTCGGATCGAGGCGGGACGCGGCGATCAGACCCTACTCGGCTGCCGCCGGGCGGATGCCGGATGCGGCATGAGTGATCAGATAGGCGATCGCGAGCGAAGCGGGCGGTGTGGAGCCGAGGCCGCTGCGCAGCGCGGCCATCAGCGGGACGAACCACGGGAGATCCCTGAGCCCCGGCAGGAGTGATGACCTGCGCGGCGAGCTCGGGAAGCACGGACCTGCTCGTGAATCGTTGCGTTTCGATGCGCGTATCGGTGGGTGCCATCACAGCAGCCGCAGCCTTCCGGTCACGCTCAGCTCTGTCCCCCCGCGCAGTGATCAACCGATCGAGTGAGTTGCCCTCAGTGCAATTGTGTTGCATTGAGGGCAACTGGAAGGGTAGGGTGACAGCATGTCGAACGCCCTAGAGAACACGAAAAGCACTTTGGAGGTTCTGCGAGGATCCGTGGAAGCCCTCCTTACCGTCGCCAGCCAGAAGCAGAACGAACTGGCCGACGGAATCGGCCTGCCCAAGTACGCCGTGAGTCGCCGCCAGTCGGGCCGCTCACCGTGGAGCTTCGACGAAGCCGACGCCATCGCACGGCACTTCGGCATCCCGACGCTCACACTCCTCGCGGGGCCGGAAGCCGCCTGTGAGGCATACGCCAGCAACCAGAAAAGTACGGTGACGCAGCTCATCGCCGTCCGCAAGGAAGCGCCAGCCACTGCCGAGGCGCCGACCACCACGGCTCCACCGGTCTCAACCGCGTCGCCGGAGCCGCAGAGGAGTGAGCCCGCGCCCGCTCCGGTCGACGATGTCACCCAGCTTTCCGCCCCGGCGCCCTGCGTACTGTGTCAGCTCCCGGCCACCACCGCCCTCGAAGGCTTCCCTCAGCACGTCTCCGCCGACGAGTGCGCAGCAGCAGCAAGCGCCGTCCGGCCGCAGGAATCACCGACCGGGCCCCACCGGAACCAAGAGACCGAGACTTACCGCGAACCTGTCCCGACTCGCGAGCAGGACGAATCCCAGCGGCCGCTTCCGTCACGCAACAGGCGCCCCGCTCGCCCTCGCCAGGAGCGCAGCGACACCAAGAACGCCGGTGTCGCCTTCCTGCGCCGCAACATCCACGACGCCCTCGAACAGCACTCCGGCGACCTGGAGGCGGCGCAGCGGTATCTGGTCCGCAAGGCCATCCCCCACGCGATGGAACTACTCGACCTCACCCGACGTGGTGGCCGCTACGACGTGGTCGCCTTCCCCTTCCTGCCAGACATCCTCAGGAAGCCGACCAAGGACAAGCCCGACCAGATCTGGGAAGCCCGCCCCAAGTGGAGCCGCTCCTGGGACAGTCTGCCGACTGGCACCCACACCGTCGACGAGCTGGACATCAACGGCGCCTACCTCAGTGCCCTCAAGACCCACCTCCCGCTCGGCGAACTCACACACAGCGAAGGCCCCATCGACACCATCAAGCTGCGGCGGTCCGGCTTCCACCTCGTTACGCCGGGGGAGTGGCGGCACGAGCATCTGCCTAACCCGCTGGGCGCGCGGGACGAAGACGGTCCGCTCTGGATCGGGGAACCCACTCTGCGTCAGCTGAACCGCGCGGCCTCCGAAAAATACGGCCGGCTGTGCGCCCCGCCGGAGATTCACGAGTCCTGGACGAGTGGCAGCACCGAGCACCTTCTGGAGTACGCGCGTGCCGCCCTCGCCGAAGTGCGGGCTGAGGCGATCGCCAACGAGGATGCCGTGGCCTTGGAGTACGTCAAGGCCATGTACTCCAAGCTGGTGTCGACGATGGGGGACTCGAACTTCAACCGCGACCTGCACCGGCCCGACTGGGTGCACATCATCCGCTCGGCCGCCTTCTCCAACCTCTGGGAGAAGGCGTTCAAGGCGGACGCCGCCGGGCTGCACGTCGTTGGGCTGAGGGACACCGACGGGCTCCACCTGATCGGCGACTGGCGCGCTGCCCGCGGCGCCCAGGGCCGCTTGCTCTTCCCTGAAGGGCGCGGCCTGCCCGAGGTCAAGTTCAAGAACCAGCGCATCATCACCATCGGCTTGGAGGCATAGAAGTGCCCGACAGGAATATCGACTTCGGTCACTACGGAGCGAGGGGCGAGCTCAGCAGCCTCGCCGCAGCCCGCGTCCTTGACACCCTCGCAGGCGGCATCACCTCCCCGGTGACCACGCGCCGCGGCCTGACCGCGCGACTGCGCTACATGACCCGCTCCGAGCACGCCCGCACCCTCATGGCCAGCGAGGGACTCAACCCCAGCCGCGAAACCCTGTCGAAGTGGCTGGACGGAACCCAGCAACCGAAACCGTCCAACCTCGACCTGATCGACCAGACCTACCGGCGGATGCGCCGCCACAACGTGGCCCGCTACCTCCTCCAGCGACTCAACGCCGGGGGCGGCACCCGCGTCGAGATCCACCCTGCCGACGACGCCTTCGTCCAGGAGCGCCACCGGCGTCGCGACAAGCAGATGCGCAAGATCAATATCCGGAGGTGGGACCAGATCGTCGCGGCCTGGGCGGATGGGGCCTGGGAGAAGGGCAACGGGACACCCCTTGATGACGCTTGGGTCGACGAGCTGCGCGACGCGATTGGATCAGATTGGGGCGCGTACGAGTACTCCAAGTCACTCGGCTTCAACGCCTGACTCCCGGCCGCCCCACTTGTTCACCACCGCGGGAAGCCTCATCGCCCCTCGCGGTCGGGGAGAACACGAGGCCGCGCAACCGGGACCCGGTACTGAATAGAACCTCTACCACAGAGCGGCACTAATCGGGCGTGTTCCGATACATCTCGATCAGACTGTCGAGTTGCTCGATCTGCCTCGCGGTACAGCGGACTTGACTCGCTATGATTCTCACAGTGTGCTGTCGCCAGTGCATGCTCAGGGTTGGCCCCACCGCCGGCCTATGGGAGTGAACCCCGCGGCCGCGGGGAGGCGAGCGTGGATCAGGCGTTTCCTTGACCATCCGTGCACACGGCTGGGCTCGTGGTGGGACGGACCGGCTGGCGTTGTGTACAGGAGTCGGTCATGCCGCGACCTCGCAAGAAGACGTCCTCTCTCTCCCACCAGCAGCGACTCGCCCGAGCCCTGCATCAGGCCTGTGGGTGCGGATACCAAGAAGCCCTGCGCCGTGTCGTCGAGGCGGCCCGCCAGCGGCTGCTGCCGCCGGTACTGGACCAGGCGGGCCGGGCCGCAGCACTGGAGCTGCTCCTCGCCCCGGACCGCCCCGTTGGCCCGCCGCTCCGGCCGATCCCCACCGAACACCTCCAGCAGCGGATGCTGACGGCCTTCCGTGCGGCCCACTGGCCTGTCGAAGCGGACGGTGCAGCCGAGTGCGGGCAGTGGACCGGCTGGCCCGGTCCCGTGCGATCCTCCCTGGCCCGAACCCGTGGTCCGCTGCCCAGGGCGATCCCCGAGGATCCCGATGACCCCGGGCACAACGACCTCACCCAGGACCCCGAGTGGACGTTCATCGCCCCAAGGATCATGGACCTTGAGCCAGAGGCGATGGTCCTCACCCTTCCGGGCTCTACCCCCGCCGTCGAGCTCGTCCAACAGGTCTCGGCCGCGTTCGCCGCGGCCCGAGCCGCCCACATCGCCAAGCTCTCCGACCGTCGGGCGTGCGAGGTCTGCGCCGACCCCTACTCGGCGGACCACCTGCTCACCGTCACCGAAGCAGCCCGCCCGCAGGTCTGCCCGGCGTGCGCCTTCAGCAATGAACTGGTCGACCTGCACCCCCTTCAACTCGCCGCAGACCTGGACAGGCTCTTCTACCAGGACATCACGCTCCCCGCCGGGTGGACCGCAGTGGCCGCACTGCTGGCCTGCGCCGGCGGTCAAGCCTTCCTGGACCGGCTGCGGGGAGACGACGGACGGCGGCTGGCCGCCGACCACTGGGCGGATGCGGGCAGGCTGTGGATCCCTCTGCCGCCGGCCGCCCGCCCGGCCGCGCTGGCAGGCTTCGGTCCGGGTGCCTCGCTGGCCGCTGTCGTCGAGGCCGTCGACCGCGCCCATCCGCAGCTGACGGGCCAGGTGCGGAACCTGATCGGCGCCGAACTCAACGCTGAGCTCGAGGACGGCGAGGACGCGTACGACCCGGACGACTACTTCGTGGCGCGGATGTGGCCCGCGGTGGTCGCCTACGCGGTGTGCCTGGGCACCCAGGCACAGGAACGGCACAGGCAGCGTCCGCCCTGGCACGCGGTGGACCGGTTCGCGATCGACTCGCTCGAGGATGCCTTCGAGCAGGTCGGCAGCGACCTGTCGGGAGCGGATCCGGGGGTCTACTGGACGCTGACCCTGGGAGTGAAGGTCGTCGCCGGGGCGTTGGGGTGGCCGGTGCGCACTACCGCCGCCGAGGGAGGCTGGGCGTGACCAGCGAGCGTGAGGCGGTGGACGTCTCGGAGCAGTGGGCCCGGGGACTGGACCTGTTGCGGTCCTGGGCCGGGGAGTACGGCGACGCCGATGTCCCTCAGCGCAGCCGCTACCGGGGCTTCGCGCTGGGGAGGTGGGTCAAACAAGTGCCGACAGCGCCGCGAACAGCTGACCGAAGCGCAGGTCCGGGCCTTGGAGGACCTGCCGGGCTGGTCCTGGAATGCCCGGCAGGACCGGTGGGCCGATCAGCTCGACGCCCTGGAGGACTACCTGAAGAAGCATCAGCGGATGCCCCCGCGCGGGGAGATGGTCGACGCGCTGCCGCTGGGCGAGTGGGTCTACGAGCAGCGGCGCCGCCGCCGTCAGGGCCGCCTCACTGAGGAGCGAGCCGCCGAACTGGAAGCCGTGCCGGGTTTCAGCTGGCTGCCCGCTCCCCGCGCGGGCAACCCGAAACTCCAGCTCGTCGAGGCCGACGAGCGGCTGTGCCGGGCAAAAAGGGCGCCGGCTGTCCACCGGTTCGAGGACCCGGACCCCGGCCGGGGGCTGGTCGTGATGGTCAGCGGCGACTATCACGATCCGGACGAGGCCTTCACGCTGGTCCTGGGCCGCCGCCACAACTGGATGGACCTGGCCACGGCGATCGACCGCGTATACGCCCGGACCGAGGAGCACATGGCTTGCTTCAGCTTCTCTCCCGGGCACCGGCTGTACCGCGAGAGCTGGCCGTCGCGCGGCGGAGTGGACGGGATCGACGTCGACCTGCCCTGGGGCTACTGGGGCGGGGTGCCTTCGGACGCTCCCCGTTCAGACGGCGGAGAGGGAAGCGGGGCCGGTGTCGGGGCTGCTGTGGCCGGGTTCCTTGCCCCCGGCCACAGCGGGACGTACCTGTTCGACTTCGGCGACCGGTGGTATCACTCGGTCAGGGCTCTGCGCTGGACGGTGGCGGAGGAGGACGAGCAGACCGGCGGCGGGCCGCCGCTGCTGGCGGTGTACCCGGGGTGCGAGCTTCCCTCGCAGTACGACGGGGACACGGTGCCCGGGCTGAACCATTTCCTCAGCCTGGACACCCTCCAGATCACTGGGGACTGCGCGTAGCGGAGGTGGGCCCAGCCGCCATCGTCGGAGGCCGTCTCCACAGCGTGGCGAAGCAAGTTGACAGCGCCGTATCACCCTTCAGCTTGGCCGCCGTGGTCCGCGCGGCCAGCTTCACCTCAGCTGGGTCGGTCCTCCGTCGACTCTGGCGGTCCTTCTCCGCCGAACCGCTGATGCCAGCGCAACGCGCCCAGGTTCTGCCACAACATCCCGAGTTCGATCTGGGCCTCGGTGAGTCCGGTCTCCTCGGTGAGCTCCTCGGGAGTGACCTTTCCACCGCGAGCCTCGATCGCACGGCCGATCTTGCCTGCCCACAGCTCGGCGTCGATGAACGGCCGGCCCTTGTACTGCTCGACGAGCTCGGCCAGATGCTCGCGCGAACAGCCCACAACCATGCGTTTCCCGTCGAGCCGTGGGTCGACGGCATGGACGACCGACGAGTCCGGGACCACGGCATACAACTCGGTGTTGTCCGCCACCACCGTCCCGCACAGATCACACAGCTCGGGCAGGGTCTCGTTTTCGTCGCCGTCGTCCGGCTCACCGCGGTCCGTCACTCCACCTGTCTATCGCCTAACGCGAGTCGACACGTCCCGACCCTCCGTGCGCTCGACGTTCATAAACACCTAGCGCAGGCGACTGCCCAGTCGTAGCCGAGTCGATGGGCCTGTCCAGTCCATCAACACGTCGACCCACAGATAGCACGTGACGTGAGCTGCGACGATGACGGCCCCCGATGCGTAGAAGGAGCCGTACGTCGAGTCCCTGGAATGCTCGCGATTCGTGCTCACGGACGCGTGCCCGGCGAACGCGGAGAGTTGGTTCCTCGCACGCTGCTTCAACGAACTCCTTGTGCGGGGGGTACGTGGGATCGTGTCATTCGCCGATCCTGTGCCGCGTAGGGATGCCTCCGGGGCCTTGATCGCTGTCGGGCACGTCGGCACGATCTACCAGGCGACAAACGCGGTCTACATGGGCCGCGCGACCCCGCGGACCGTGAAGCTACTGCCGAACGGCGTCGTACTGAACGAGCGGATGGCACAGAAGGTGCGCCGCCAGGAGCAGGGGCACGAATACGCCGAACGAATGCTGATCGGGCTGGGGGCCCCGGCTCCTCGCGCCGGCATCGACCCGAAGGTCTGGCTCCGAGAGGCGCTGGGGGCTGTAGGAGCCCGGAACCTGAGGCATCGAGGTGTGCACCGGTACGGCTACCGCCTGGGGCGTAATCGTCGCGAGCGAGAGCAGGTCCGGCTGGGTCTTCCGGTGGGCGGCGTCTACCCGAAGGTGCCGGACGGCGTGATCGCCGTCGTCAGCTGATGATCTGCGCTCCAGTTGGTGTCCGGCAGTTGAGCTCGGCGTGCACCGTCTGACGGTGCGAAGCCGGACGCCGCTGCTCGATGGTCCCGATCCGATATCGAAGTATCCGCAGCTCAGGCGCTTGACGCGAGCCGCGGGGGAGGTCTGACTCCGGCACCGGATGACATCTGCCTGTGGCCGAGGGGTAGGCCCGCGCGGGAAGCGGGAGGTCGGTGCGGTTCCAGTGGTCCACCACTGGGCGTCATCCACGGTGGCAGGTCCGAAGGCGCGCAGGAAGGCGGTGACGAAATTGGCCTTGGCCTCATCGGCGTAGGCAGAAGGTCAGGGTGGGGTTCGGCCGGTATCCAGCGGAACTTCGACGAGTCCCGCCAGTCCTGGGAAACCGCGCACCTTCGGTCAGCAGCCCGTGGTTGCGCCCCTTGCTGGGCCCTCGCCCAGTGTGCCGCTCGCCGGGGTCACGAGACGCCCGGGACAACCGAGCCGGAGCGAGAGGCACACCACCATGACCAAACGCCGGAACTATACCCGCGAGCTCATCACAAAGCGCGACAGCGCCTACCAGGCCCACCGTAACCACCACGGCGACGCGCAGAACCGCCCGCCCATGCTTCGCGTGATGGCCGGGTTCGGCCCTGGCCTCCCCGTCGCCTACGAGCCGCGCAGCAAGTCCGACCCGCTCCCGTGGGTCGAGTACAACGGCGACACAGGCGTCTGCAACTGGCGCTACAACGGGCGCGAATGCTGGACCGCGCCCGTCGAGAAGCGCAACGAGATCATCGCCCGGCAGACCGTCGCCCGCTCGGTGTACCGGCGCCTGGCCGCCGCAGGCATCGCCTGCGAAGGATGGGGCGACAGCGCGGGAACCTACGCCCGCTACACCTTCGCGGACAACTCCGAGGTCACTTGGGCGGGCACCGACCGCTACGGAAGCGAGGTCTCCAACCACCACCCGATCGGCGAGCACGGATCCCTCGGTGCCCACTGGATGCAGCGGGAGCAGCCCCCGTACGCCGAACAGACTCCCGACTTCAACACGGGCAACTACGCCACCGACTCCGCCGCCCTGGTTGCCTGGCTGATCAGCCTCGCAGACCGGCACGGCCGCCGCCACCAGAAGCACGCCACCGCGGAGGACAGCGAAGTAGCACTCGCCTGGCAGAAGACCACCGGCGGATTCCTCGCCACCGACGCCGACTGCACCAGATACCGCTACTACCCGGTCGACGGCCGCGCGACGCCCGCAGGCAGCCCCGGAGAGAACTGGCTCGCCGCGTACGAACTCCCTGCCCATCTCACCCGCCCGACCATCGAAATGAGCGAACAGGAGGCCAGCGAGGTGGCCACCCCTGTCTTCTTCAAACAGCCCGCAGGCACCGCCAACTAACACCCGCGCCACGCGCAGCCCCCTGCCCCGCCGGGCCAGGGGGCTGCGTCGCGCCCACGGCCGTTGCCCGGCTAACCCGCCGCTCCGCCACGATCCGGAGCACCGGGCAACGGGCGACTTCTCGCCCCTCTCCCGCCCCAGTCACCACCTGGCAGCACCGACCGAAGGACCAACCTGTGACCACGAACAACCACCAGTCCGGCCACGACCAGCCCGCACAGACCATCTCAGAAGACGGCAAGCTGGAACTGGGCCGCGCATCGGAGGAGCGTAACCGTCCCGTCGCCGTCAGGGTCTACGTCTCCCCGATCACCTCGCGTGCCGCCCTTCGCTGGGTGAACGCCGAAGGCCACGACAGCCCGAGCCTCTGGGATCCGGTCTCGCTGAACGGCAGCCACGCACATGCCCTGCGTGACGAGGTACTCAACCTCGCCGGAGCCGTCCTGGCCAAGCGAGGCTTCAACTACGCGCGCGGCGCGTTCTGGCAGTCGGTCTCTGGCGAGAAGGACACCGAGCGCCCCGCCACTGCCGAGGTCGCAGTCGTTCCCACCCGTGCATATCTCGACCTCCAGACCCGCCGGTTCGGCCCCGCCCCCGAACTTCCTGAAGTGCCCGGAGTGACGTTCAAGACCGCACAGCGCGGTCAGTGGCACGCGACTGTCCCCGACGGCCGGACGTTCCTCCTGACGTGGACACCGCATCTGGACGGAGACCGGTGGATCGTGTGGGGCGGCGATCAGCATTCCGACCTGATCCGCCCCGCCACCACATCCATGGACAAGGCGCTGTTCGTCCTGCGCCACCCCTCCCACGCCCGCTCCTGACGCTCTCCCACAGCCCTCGATCAGACCAGGTAAGCGGCCGCTCTCGGGTGGGCAACAGGTCCTGTGCCGCCGCATGCTGCGTACCCGGCCGGAGCCACCGCGCCCACAGGCCGCATTTCCGGGGCCCATCCCACCAGCCGTGGGCTGGGCCCCGGCACCCAGGCCCTGGCGCGCCTGGCTCTCCCGTCGCCCGCGGTCTCGCAACCACGCCTGCGCCACTTGCCCACACCGCGTTGGAGTCCCTTTATGACCCTGCACTACAGCACCGAAAGCACCCTTCTGCCGACGAACGCACCGGACCTCCTCGACTGGGCAGCCGCCCACATTGAGAACCGGGGCTTCTACGACGGACGCGATGGCGGCCTCTTCGGGAAGGGCGGCACCACGACCCGGCTCCTCGTCCCCAGCATGGTGGGCGCCTTCAACGTCGCGGCCGGCGACGGCCGCCGTAGCTCCACCCGCACCTACGACTATCCGGCCCTGTATTCCGCCGAACGCCTCGCGCTCGACGTACTCTCGGACTACCTCGCGGGCGGGGCCATGCCACATGACCCTCACTTCGAAGACGAGAACCACCGCCGGTTCATGCTCCAGGACTGGGGACGCCGGGAACCCCGAACTCGCGACGAAGCGGCAGCAGCCTTCCGCCACGCCGCCCGACTCGCCGAAGGCGCCCAGAGCGCCGCTGCCCGCCCGGGACGCCCACCTCGCCCACGGCATCCCGTCACCGCGTCCGGCCTCCTCCAATGGGCTGCCGCCCACCTGGAGGAAGTGAGCATGAGACCGGGCGGACTGACGCACGACCCGGAGGGCTACGCGGACACCGCCCCGTGCACCCTGCTGCACGCAGTCGACCGGGCGCAACGCATCGCAAAGCCGATCCCTGCCGACCAACCCCTTCGCTTCCGCGCTTTCCACCAGGCCCGTGACAAGGCGCTCCAGGAACTGTCCAACTGTCTGGCTGGGCAGGAGGTCACCGCAGGTCCTGACGTCCCCGCCTACGAAGTGGACAGACGTCGGCGCGAAATCATTCTGACGTGGGGCAACGAGCCGGGCCGAACCGAAGGCGAAGCGGTCGCGGCGCTCCGCGCCGCCGCCCTGGCCGTGGCCGACGAGGCTGAAGAAGCGGAAGAGAAACAAGAGCCGGGGGAGTCCCTCCTGTTCTGATTGACCAACACCCACCGGCCGGGCCGGGTGCCTCACCCAGCGGACGCCCGGCCCGTAGCCGTTGCAGGGGCTGGCCCGGCCGCAGGCCATGGTCAGCGCGACATCGATGCCGCCTCCTGGGCGACGCCGCCGATGTCGCACCGGTGCTCGACCGACGAGGCTGGACCGCTCACGACCACAGCGCCAGCGACGCACTCCACCCGAGGCCCCCCTGCCGGAGGCGGACCTCTCACCCACTCCTCCGCCGCCGTGCGGTCCCGCCCCTACATCAGGGACGGAACCGCACGGCTTTCGGCGGCACCTTGCTGGCCCAGCCGATCGCGCGCACGCCCGAGCAGCGTCCGCAACGGCTGCCCGGACATGGCACCTCACCGGCGTTGCCGGGCTAACCCACGCCCCGCGCAAGGTCCTTCCCGCCGCCCCGCCTCATCGCGGAGTAGCCCCAGACCGGCCCACCGGCCGGCGGGTACTCAACCCGGAAGGACCCCGCGTGTTCACCACACACGACACCCTCCACCAGGAACTCACCACTACCGGCATCTACAGCGGCCTGTACACCGTGCTCATGGCATCCACACCGCCACTGGCCGTTCGCACGCATGCCGACCAGACCACCGGCCTGGAGTTCTTCGAGCAGAGCCCGCGCGTCCGCAACAGCCCGATCCGCGGCACCATCACCTTCAATCCCGATTCCGGTGCCATCAAAATGGCCGCCGACGGCTACAGCGGCCCGCGCTGGCACGCCGCGCGGGAACGCCTCACCACCCAGACAGCCGCCTGGGCGTGGCAGCCCGCCACCGACCACAAGCCGGGCACGATCGAGGGACTCCTCCATCTCGGCACCGACATCACCGCCGAGACCTGCATCGGCCGCTCCCGCCACGACAGTGACACCGCCGAGGGCGCCCTCACTCTGATCCCCGTCGACCGTGCCGTATGCCACCCGACCTGGGCCCTGGCCGTCACAGTCCTGGGCACCCTGGTCACCGAAGACCCCACGTATCGCTCACCGGTCCTGTCGGCCCCCGCCCCAAGCACCTTCGCCAGCACGGTGACCGACTACCCGGCCGCCATCGCGACCGTCGCGGAAGCCCTGGCGCTCCTGGACGAGAACGGAGACTTCGACACCGCCCGCTACGACGATCCGACCTGGCCGATCCACGCCGAAAGCACGGCCGTCCGAGCCCTGCGCGACTTCCGAGACGCCCTCATCCACGCCACCCCCGCCCAGCAGAGCGAGCAGCCCGACCAGCAGACCGACGCCGCCGACCGCGGCGGATGCTGCGCCTGCTCCCACGAGATGGAGGCGTAACCGCCTCACCCCTGACGCGTTCCGGCGAGCCCTGACCCTCCGATGGGCACCGGCCCCGCAACGCAGCGAGGCCGGTGCCCACCGATCTGCCAGTACATCCCCGAAGACGCAGATGCACGTGGACACCAACAAGCAGGCCAGCCCGCCCGGTCTGCGCCGCCTACCCGGCCAGCTCCGGCGCCTTGGGATCGCGCAACCTTCCCCACACCTCGTACGCCCGCTCTCCTGCGCGACTTTCGGGGTCCCCCTCCTCTCAGTCCTGCCTACAACGCGTGCCGCGCTCTTGCATGACTTGCCCCGCCCTGATCCACGGTCCGACCCAACCCACCCCCACCTCGTTCGGACCTTGGAGCCACCGTGACGCCGCACACCACCCCAGCACGACTCGCCCCGATATCGGCACCAGCCCTCACCGCCGAAGCCCGTGCCCACCACGCCGAACGGATGCGCGCCCAGCTCGCCGACTTCTGGGGCAAACCACTGCGCGGAATCCCGTACGGCATGGACCTCCTGCGGACCATGTTCATCACGGTCACCGCATACGACCTTCACCTCGAGGGCGCGATGCACTACCTCGACGTGTGCGACAACAATGCTGCCGCCTACCGAACCAGCGACGTGTGGGTAGCGCCCCACAGCATGGGCCAGCGCATTGCCGAGCACGTGCACCTGACATCCGACAGCATCACTGTCGGCAACCTCGAGGACATCGCCCCCGCCCGCGACGGGCTCGTGTACTTCCCCACTCCCATCCGCCTCGACGGACTCCACCCCATCTACGGCCTGGCCTGGCACATGGTAGGGACGGACGAGGACCTCATCGTCGACTTCGAAACCATCACCGCCACCCACCTCATCCCCACCCGCCTGGAACCGACGCTCGTGGCCAGCACCAAACTGCCTCGCACTCCGTACTGCCCCAACGGCCTGGCCACCCTGCATGGCCACGTCCTCAACGGCTACAGCAACCCTCACTCGTTCGGCGCGGCCGGACCGGCGACCATCCTGGCCCTCGTGCTCGCCTTCTGGGGCCTGCGTCACCCCACCACCCGCGACACCCCGGACACGGCGGACGAGCACATCGTGAACGTCCCCCAGCACACTGCCCAAGGCACCAAATCCCGCGCCCGCGGGCGAGGCCGCAAGAACAAGCGTCCCGCCCGCGCGCAGCGCAAGCGTGAGATCCGCATCATCCGCGAGCCTGCCCAGATCCCGACCCCGACCGGTCAACACCGGTCGGCCGCGGACACCACCGGACCCAACTGGAAGGAAGACACTCTCCGCTGGGAGGTCTCGCTCAAGTACCAGAACCGCTGCCCGAACCCACACCAGCACCGCGCCATCATCGAGGCAGGCGGCGAATGCAAACCCGTCCGCGTCCCGGTACGCGCCCACGTCAACGGACCCAAGGGTCGCGAAATCGACCCCCGGCGCGCGGTCCGGATCGTGCCCGACCACCAAGCTGTGCGCCCATAGTGACCCCGCTCCTCCGGTTCTCGGCCCCCGCCACCCACGCGGTGTCGGGGGCCCTCCTGCGTCCGGCACCGGCGCAACCCAAATTCCGCCGCGCTGGTACGCACGGCCGCGTTCCTGGAGCGGATCGCCGGGTTCATCAAGGCCCCTTGCCTCACGGAGGAGGAAGCCTACGAGGTCGCCCGCCAGGCCCGGGACAACGCCGCCGACGGGGAAGGCGTCTCTTTCCGCTCCATCTTCAGCCACAACGACTCCGCCAACGGCGTGAGCAACGTGTGCGTCCAGCGGTGGAACCCCGAAAAGAACCTCTGGCAGGCACACAGCCGCCCCTGGAACAAGAACACCCCGGCAACCGATGCTCTCACCCCTACCCGAGTACGGAGCCTGCCGGCTGACTGCCCCGGACTGTCAGCCCACCCCTCCGCAGTCCTCAACTCCAACACGGAGTAAGAGCCAGGGGTGTCCGCCCGCCCTCAACGCCACGGCCCCGGCCCCGCAAAGGCGGTACCGGGGCCGCCGAGGCAAGGGCAACTCACAGAACCGACGATTTTCGAGCCACCCCGGCATACAGGGAGACCCGCCTGTCCGTGACCAGGCTCGGACCACTCGCAGGCTCAGGGCGCCACCGGTGCGCCACAACGAGCCCTGGATCGAGGAGGTCCAGTTCGCTGAAGAACCGCAACACTTCCGCCCGCGTGCGCACCTGGGCGGAGGTCCCGGCTTGCGTGTAGACGTCGACCACGGCCTTCATCGCGTCCGGCGCGAAGTCCCCGGTGGCGTGCGACAGACTCAGGTACGAGCCCGAGGGCATCTCCTGGATGAGGCGGCGCACGATTCGGTAGGGCTCGCGATCGCCGGTGACGTACTCCAGCAGGGCGTGCATGCTGAGCGCGACCGGCTCCTCGAAGTCGATGACGCCCTCGCTTCTGACCGCGTCGATGACAGCAGCCGGATCAGTGACGTCAGCCTGAACGCAGCAGATCTCGCCCTCGGCCGTGCCACCGAGGAGGGTGTCGGTGTAGACCATCACGATCGGGTCGTTGTCCACGTAAACAACGCGGCACCCCGGCGCGGCGCTCTGGGCAACGTTGTGCAGGTTGGGTGACATCGGCATGCCGACGCCCAAATCGATGAATTGACGCACCCCCAGCCGGGCGAGACAGCGTACAGAACGGTGCATGAAGGCCCGGTTACTGATTTCGGCGTTTCGGGGTCTGGATTTGTGTCGGGAGGGGTGACGCGGTCCGTCCGGGCTGGTACGCCGGAGGCATGCGGTATCCGGACGGGGGCGGGCTGACCGCCGAGCAGCGCAGGCGCCGGGAAGAGGTACGGATGCGGGCCGTTGACCTCTTCGATGAGGGCGTGGAAGTCCCGTGCATCGCCCGGGAGTTACGGGTGAGTGAGAAGTCGGTCTACCAGTGGCGCCGCACCTGGAGGACGGGCGGACGCGAGGCGCTGCGTTCCAGAGGCCCCTGCGGCTACGGCTGTCGGCTCGGCCCGCACCTGCAGACCAAGCTCGCGATGTGGCTTGATGAGGGGCCGGCCGCGCACGGCTGGGCGGACGACCAGGTGTGGACCGCCGCGCGGGTACGCACGCTGATCGGGCGGAAGTTCCACCTCTCCTACAGCGTCTCCGGGGTCACTCGGCTGCTGCACCGCATGGGCTACAGCGTGCAGATGCCCGCCCGGCCCGCCGCCGAACGCGACGAGGACGCGATCAACGCATGGCGGGAGGCGACCTGGCAGGAGGTAAAACCCTCCGGGCGACGACCGGCGCGTTCATCTGCTTCGAGGACGAAGCGGGCGTGACCGGCCGGCCGCCCAAGGGCCGCACCTGGGGCCGGCGCGGCATCACCCCGAGGGTCAAGGTGTCCGGCCGTAGCCGGGGACGTCTCTCGGTGGCCGGTCTGCTGTGCTTCCGGCCGGGCCTGCCCGCCCGTCTGTGCTACCGGCTGCGTCGGCATACCGGCCGCAAGGGCGAGCGTCGCTCGCTGGGCGAGGCGGACTACATACGCCTGTTGGATGGCGCCCACCAACTGCTCAAGGCCCCGCTGATCGTGGTGTGGGACCGGCTGAACACCCACATCTCCAAGACGATGAAGGCACTCGTTGCCGAGCGGGACTGGCTGACGGTGGTCCTGCTGCCCGGGTATGCGCCCGACCTCAACCCGGTCGAGGGCCTGTGGGCGCACATCAAGCGGAGCCTGGCCAACCTGGCCGCCCGCACCCTCAACGAGCTGGAGACTCTGCTCCGCAGGCGGCTCAAAGCGCTGCAGTACCGGCACGGCATCCTCGGCGGATTCCTCGCCGGGACGGGCCTCGCTCTCGATAGACCGGACAGACCCTAATACGCCGAAGTCAGTAACGCGGGCCGCAGTCCCGGCCGCAGGAAGCAAGCGCAGGACGGTCTCGGCTGCTGCGCGGTCCACGGCGTAGTTGGTCTTCCCGCCGAGGAAGTAGTCATACATTCGCGCGCTGTGCGCCCTGTCCTGCCCCAACTCCGTGCTTGCACCGGCGTTCAGTGCCAAGTCGGGCTGCCTATTCATAGGTCACTCCCCTCTCGCTGGCGTGCGCATCACCGTAGGCCGCTCGGCACGCCTCGCAGTGGCCGCTCTGACGGCATTCCGACAAACGCGCTGGTCAGCGACCGAAGGTGAAGCGGGGGCGTACTGCAATTGCAGAGCCCGGGCCGCTCCTCCGACATCGGCGCCTTCGGCGCGCGCCTCCGCGGCCCTGCGACCGGACACCCTTACCCGATCCCGGCACCGTCCCGGAGGTTGCGCTGCTTGCCCCCAGCGGGAGCAGTGTCGGTGCTGCCGGAAGGACACTCCCGAGCCCTTTGGCCTGCGGTCGAGCCACTGCACCGCCCCCCGGCCAGCCACCTGCATCGCACACGGGCCCCGGGCCTCATCGCGAACGCGCCAGGCAACCCCAGGTCCGGCTGCCACCCCGCCGAGGACCGGCTCCCGCGGCCGCCGGGCTTGCGGCGCTAACCAACTCATCCGCCACGGTGCCACCACCAGGCCAAACCCATTGAAACCAACCCAATAACAAAGAAACCAGGTCTACAGAAATGCCTCGCTACATCAGACCGGAACCGCCATTCACCTTGGACGGGGTGACGATGACCCGCCACCCGGAGCGCGCCGTCCGCGTCAACCGCATCGCGGCCGCGCTCAACATGCTGGGCATGACCGCCCTGCTCGGAACACTGGCCATGCTGATCACCACCCTCGTCCATCTCATCCTCACCCGGACGCGCGACTGGCACGAGATGCTGAACTGGTGGCACCCGGCCATGACGACCCTTGCTCTCCTGCCCATGGGCCTCTACGCCTGGCGCTTCAACCGCATCAAGGTCGCCTGGCACTTCCGCGGATACCACCTGGGAGCGGAAGAGCTCTACCTCCGCACCGGGCTGCTCAAGCGCAGACTCACCGTCCTGGCATACGCACGGATCCAGGAGGTGAACGTCGTCAGCGGTCCCATCCAACGCCGCTATGAACTGGCCACGGTGACGATCAAGACGGCCGCTGGAAGCGATGCCATCACCGACGTCGACCCGCAGACAGCACAGCGCCTGCGCGACCAGCTCACCGAGCTGGCGCGGGAGCGGAGGCTGCCGGTATGAGCCAGCCCGCCATCGAAGGCCGGCTCCACCCGGTTACTCCGCTGCGGCGGAGCTGGGCCGTCCTTGCCGCACTCGCGACTCTTGCCTACCAACAGCGCGACCTCATCAGTTTCCGCCCCGCCCCCGAAGGCGGCGCGGACACCATCACCCTGCCCCTGTGGGCAGTCTGTGCTGCCGCTGTGCTGATCGTCTCGGGTACCGTCGGGCTGTTCACCGCTGCTTGGCGGCACAGCCACTACATCCTTGACGGAAGTGTCCTCGGGTACCGCAGCGGCCTGCTCTTCAAGGTCCACCGCCACTGCGAACTCGACCACGTCCAGAGCGTCGACATCCTGCGCCCCTTCCTGGGCCGTCTCATTGGCGTCTGCACCCTGCGCGTCGTCATGCCGGGCACGACGATGACGCTCTCCTACCTCACGCTCAACCAGGCGCGCGTCCTCAAGGCCCGCATCCTTGCCGAGGACACAGTTGAAGACCGGCTTCACCAGGTCAAGACCAAGGACCTGGTCCTGGCTCTACTCCTCGACCTCAGCACGAATCTCTGGTCGCTCGCCGTCGTTGCGGTAGCCGTCCTTCCTTACGTCCTTTCCGGCGAACTGCTGACGCTCTCGACCCTGATTGCGTTCGCACCCAGAATCTGGAGACTGACGGGCAAGAGGCTCTTCGTCTACAGCGGCTGGTCCGTCACCCGCACCGCCGACGGCGCCTACCGCACCGACTACGGCATGTTCGACGCCCAGCAGTACACCTACCGGGACTCCCGAATCACCTTCATCGCACTTCACCAGCCCCTCCTGTGGCGCCGATTCGACTGGGTCGAGGTGCGGGCAGCCGTAGCCGGGGCAGCCAAGCCTGGAATTCTGATTCCTGTCTGCCCCCGCACTGTCGCAGAGAAGATGATCATGCACCTTCTCGGTCCGGATGCCGTATCCCACTTGAACGACCCCCTTCCCGTCCCACCCGCTGCCCGCAAAGCCACGCCGTTCCACAAAGCCCTCGGCTATCACCTCAGCAGCGGATACTTCACCGTGTGGAGCGGGTTCTTCCTCCGCAACGTGACCACCGTCTGCCCCGCCCACCGCGTGCAGTCCGTCAGCACCCGTCAAGGTCCGTGGCAGCGCAGGCTTGACCTGGCGAGCGTCTACGCCCATCTGCCCGGCGGCGGCAGCGTGCCCGCCGCGCATCGCACCACGAGTGAGGCTGCTGACCTCGCCACTCGCCTCTACCGGACATCGATGGACGAAGCCGAGGCATCCCACAGCAAGAACGCCGATTCACGCGGGTGACAACACGACAGGCCCGTCCCGCCCTCTGCTGGCGGGACGGGCCTGTCGTGTTGTTCCATAACGGCCCGCACGGACCTGACTCGCCTGCCGACGAGAAGCAGCGACGCCGCGTCCCGGCCCGCTCGTGCTACCTCTCTCACCGGCGGCTTCTTCCACCGGCTCGCCACCGATGCTCCGGCTCGTGCCAACCCCCTGGCCAGGAGGCAGCCGGCCTTGGCCGGCTATCAGGCCCTCTGCGCTTGGCACCCCGGCCCGCGCTCCGCACCGGTACTTCCCAGGAAATTGCGCGGCTTGGTCCCACCCAGAGCAGTGTCCGACCGCAAGCACTGAGCGGGACAACCGCAAGAGCAACAGAACCCGAAACGGAAGTTGGCCACTATGGGGAACACCTCAAAGCCCGGAAGCGTGGTTGTCCGTGAAATCGACCATGACCCCTTCGAGGTGGACGGAGAGCAGTACCTCGTCCAGGAACTGCTCTGGAACGGCATCGACGGCCGTTCCTACGATCTGGTGCGCCGCCGTGACGGCCAGATCCTCACCGAAGACGAATCGTTTGACGGGTATCCCACCGACGCACAGATCGCCCTGGTGCTCGAAAAGCACGGTGTCGACGTCGAGCTGGAGACCTGCAAGTTCTGCCGGAAGGAGATCCTTCTGGCCACCGCGCATCGGCACGACAACGGAAGGGTGGGGAATGCCTGCTGCTGGGACGACCGATTGCACATGACTGCCTGATCCCCATCTTCCCGCCACCGCCTCCGGTCGCCCCCGTGTCTGCGCAGGCCGCCGAGGGCGGCCCGCCGTCGCCCGTAATCCCGGCCCGCGCGGGGACGCGGACGCACCGCTCGTCCGCAGCAGTCGCAGCCTGCCCGCCTGACGAAGTACGGCCCCCTCTGCACCGACACCGACCCGCCCCCGGCTCCGCACTCGCGGTATCAGGCTGTCCGCCTCTCACTGTCCGCCGTGTCGGCGCAGGGCCCCCGCAGTTGCCGGTGCTTTACAGCGTGCCGCTACCCGAGCCCCGAGCCTGCGGCCGGGCAGCCACGCTGAGGGGACCCCGTAACCACAGACCGCGGTCCCCGGCGGCTGGCATGCGGGTTGCGCCCCTTGGCCGCTCACTCGGGAACCTCCAACTGCCACAGACGTAGGCCACCAGCCACCGCCGGACCGCTACGCCTCCCCCTCCTCCCTCCAGGCCGGAGCTGACGAGGAGGGTGCCGCGGCTCCGCGACCACCACATGAACAAGGAGACGCACATCATGCTCGACACCTTCTGGGCAGTGATCGCTGAGCAGCTCAAGGAACTTCGAGCCGCCAAGAACGCGGACGACGTCCTGCGCATCCTGGCCTCCGAGAGCGGGACCGCGCCCGGGTTCTTCGGCGGGTCCGGGGGAGACGAGACCGTCAGCGCCGCCCTGCACACCGCAGGCTGGACCACCGCCTGGGCGGAGTCCTCGATTTACTACACGATGCGCGCCCCCGACGGATCGATGATCACCTACATCGAGGGCGACATCTACCGGGGCGACCGCCACGGCCACAGTCCCGAGCCGACCGGCAAATCCGCCAACTGACCACACCACTTCGCTCTCGAGAGGCCCACCCCGCCCGGGGTGGGCCTCTCGCGTTCGCCCTCCGCCGGCCCGGCGTGTCTCTCACTTCGACACCCTCAACCGGGGTTGCGGGACTTACCCCTACCCAGGGGAGTGTCCGTCCTGCCAGGAGGGCACCCCGCCCCTCCACCGATGGACCGAGGCCGCACAGCACCTCACGTCCTTCCCACCTGTAGTGACAACCCGAGCAAGGGAGACGATGTGATGACCGAGACCGCCAGCACCTACACCGCCGCCGGAATTGCCGCCGGTATGAGTACTTACCCGCACCCGAAGCCGGTCCTGGACACGGGGGCGCTGGCCGAAGCGATCCGCGTGCAACTTTGCACCTGGGTGGCCGCCGAGTTCGGGATCACGGTCCCCACCCCCGAGATGGTCACAGCCGGGCCCGCCGACAGCACCGCCCAGCTCCTCGGTGAGATCACCGAACACGTCAACGTCTACGGCGTGGAGACGGATGGCGACGCCGAACCGTGGGGCATCGCGCACCTGTGCCACGCCCACGCCGACAGCCTGCACGCCGCACACGGGCACCGTGACGCCTACCTTCTGGGAGCCCTGTACTCGCTCATCGCCGCCCGCGCCCACCTGAAGGACGGCTACGAGGGACAGTTCGAGCTGGACCCGTTCGGCGGCAACCGGCGCACCATCAACGAGAGGGCGCTGATCGAGACCATCCGCGTACAGCTCGCCACGTGGGCGCCCGACACGTTCGGGACCATCGTGCAGCTCCCTGAACGGTGGGAGATGCGCTGCGCCGCCGACCTGTCCGACGCCATCGCGAACGTGATGGGGACGGCGGAAGCGAAGTACGGCGACCTGGACGACGACGACAGCATCCGCGGCCTGGCGCACCTGGCAAACGCCCGCGCCCACGGACTGAAGGCCGCCCACGGCCACGGCGACGCCCACCTGCTCGCCGCCCTGAACTCGCTGGTCCTGGCTGCCGCCTCCCTCGCCTGACAGATGTCCGGACCGGCGTCCCGCCGCCAAGCGCGGCGGGACGCGGCCGTGAAGGGTCATGGCACCTGCCGCGCCCCCAAACCCGCCCCGCATGAGGAGCTTTGATGCTGCCGACGAACCCACCCACACCACCCGCGCACCCGTTCCCGCGGCCGGCCTGTGACCGTGACGCCCGCTACCTCGAGGCAGCCGGCCGCGGAGCCCTGACCCTGGTGACCGAGTACGGCGCCCCGCGCTACTGCGAAGACCGCTCCGGACCGCACACCGGCTACCTCGCTCCACCCCCGCCTGAGCTGTTCACCGCAGGCTGGCTGACGCGCGACGGCGACCGTATCGCCATCACGGCTGATGGGCGCACCGCTCTGACCGACTACGGGCGCCGCCGCGCCGCCGCCGACGCCCTGCCCTACACCATGACGCGCAGCCCGCTCCGCGCAGAACTCCACCGATCCGACGAGCCCATCCGCCGCTTGCGCCACGCGGCCACCGGAGAGGAGATCAAGCCGGGCGACACGGTCACCGACCCCTCCGGGCACACGGCAACCTACCTCGGCCCCACCATGCGCAGCGACGACGGCGGAGCGACCTGGACCCCCGCCTTCAACGCTCGCGTCACCTACCCCGATCACGGCACCTGGCTCTACCCGCCCGCCGCCCTCGGCGCCGTCTACGACCAGGAGCCCGCCCTCCCCAACCCCGCATCGCCATGACCACCGACCCCCGACCGGAGACGACCATGACCACCCCCGACGACTCGGATTCCTTCCCACTGCTCATCGGCGCCCAGGTCGAGGCGTACGCCCTCGTGGTCCACCGACAGACCTGCGACCGGCTCGCCGCGATGCTCCGCGACGACGGCCAAACCCTGGCCGCCAACCTCGTGGAAGAAGACCGCGACATCACCGAGCTCACCCGCTCCCTGGCCGCCGTCCCCTCTACCACCAAGACGGAACACGCCGCCTATTGCCGCCCCTTCCACTGCCGGTGCGGCTGCGACCAGGCCCAGACTTGCCTCGACTGCCACCGGTGCGTGTGCTGGCGCGCGTAGTGCTGCGCCCAGGCTGCCGCTGACCGGGCCCGTACACGGGTCCGCAAGGCCGCCCTGCGGGCCCTGCTGGACACCATGGCCCCTGCCATGCTGACTGAACTGCGTGAGACCGCCGCCGACGCCGAGGAGGCCGCCCTACGCGCTGCAGTCGTCCGCCGGGTCCGGCTACTCACGTCGGCCGACGGGCCCCGCTGGACGCGAGCAGTCTTCGACGCCCGCGACTCCAAGTTCGGCATGGGGCACGCCGACTACCGCGTCCACGACGTGACGCTGCACGACAAACAACTGCACTTCCACGCTCGTCGACCTCGATGACGACGCGCTGTGCGCTGTGCTCGGTGCACTCGCCGAACTCCTACGGCCTGAGGAAGGCGCCGACCTGAGCGTCGACCTGGACGACAGCCCTGGGCAGACCGGCGAACCCGCCAACTGACCACCCACCCCGTCCACGTGTACGAGGCCCACCCCGCCCGGGGTGGGCCCTTCGCGTCCGCTCGCCCCCCACCGCCCCGCAGCGACGTCTTCGATCGAGGTTGTGCGGCTTGGCCCGGCCTGGGGCAGTGTCGGTGCTGTCGGCGGAAGGACGCTCCCGCACCGATCCTCCACGTGCGGCGAGCCCGAACCCCGGCCATCGGGCCGCACACGGCCGCGCTCCTCATCTGACCCGCCCCCCGGCGCTGCCGCCGGCAGCAACCAACTCCCGCCCCCGAGCAGGGCCCAGCCATGCGCTGCTGCGGTGGACGCCACCAGCGAGGCCGCTGACCGCCACTGCGGCGATTTCAAGGAGAGCAGCATGAACCCTGCCGAGCAGGCCCGCCCTTCAGAGAGCACAGAGGACAGCACCCGGACGCCTTCCTCAGCAACTGACGCACCCCGAGGCCTGGCGATCGACATCGAAGTTGCTCGGCGAACCCTCTACGCCTGCGACCCGGTTCTCATCGCCGACACCAGTTGGCACATCGACCCGTACGGCATCGAGTGGAGCCACGATGTGACGCTGCGCTTCGTCGTAGACGAGCTCGGCTGGCAGGCACTGGAGTCGATCCCCCTGGGGCAGGCACTGGTCCGTGAAGCACTCGAGGGTCGGGTCCAGTGGCCGAGCGCCCGGACGGCACGTGTGCAGAAGCTCGCCGCCAAATGGCGTGCTGACCATCCCGGCGAAGATCCCACAGACGAGGCTCTGACGTGGGCGTTCAACCGCATCGCAGGGGCGCCCAGCACGGATCTCTATCCAGCGATTCGTGCGGAGATCCAGACGCAGAAGGCGCGAGAGAACCAGCCCTCAAACGACGACTAGCGAGCCGCCCTCTCACCGTTCCTCCGTCCGCGCCTGACTCGCCACCGGGCGGACCGCCCCGCGACAGATGCGGCGCCGCCCGCGTCCATTCACCGGCTTGCGGGACTTGCCGGCCGCCGCAGCACGGTACGGACCGCCGCCCCCACCGGGGGCGGGGGAGAGGTGAACGCCCTCCCGTACCGGACTGACAGGACATACCCGACGATGCGAAATCCTCCCACCGACTTCCGCGCGACCGCCCGGAGGCTGATCGAGGCCCTGCCCCGGCCACTGCCCCAGGACGAGGCACATCGCGCCGACGCCGTGCAAGCCGCCCTGCTGACCAGCGGGCTGCTCGACAGCAGCGATCTGGGCAACTCCCCAGCCGTCGCCGCAGCCATCCGTGACGGCCTCACCAGCCTGGCCCACCTCCTGGACCAGGACGCCCCGGGACACGGAGCCGGGCGACTGCTGCTGCTCCTGCTCGCCGATCGCGACGCATTCACTCCCCACCCGGCCCCCGACATGGCCCAGCTCCGTGCCCGTGACGCTGCGACCGCCTTGTTGTTCCTGGCGCAGTGGCATGTCTCGGACGATCCGCTGCGTCTCCTCGGTGGCGCGTTGGAGGTCCACGCCGAGGAAGCACGTGACAGCGATGCCGGAAGGTCGTGACCGTGGACGGCGTGTGCCTGCTGGTGCCCGAAGCGATCAGACGGTTGGAGGCCGAAGGCTGGAGCGTCGAGATTGCCGAGGACGGACTCCGCCTGGCCAACGGGAAACGGACCCGCAGCATCATCTACCGTGACTCGCTGACCGATCTCGTGGATCGGGGCGACACTGACGACGCGGTCTGGACCCTGCGTAGGGCCAAGTCCGCGCGCAAACGCCCAGTGTCCTGAACCGCGCTCCGCGCGTCCGACGGCCCGCCCCCTGGCACAGCCCGGGGGCGGGCCGTCCTGTCGTTACGCCGGCGGCACCGTGCCGAGGCCCCGGGTTGCGCGGCTTGGATGCCCCCGGGCCAGTGTGAAGGGCACCGAGAACGCGACTCGCCCCATCTGGCGAGCGCCCCAGCCGAGCCGTGCTCGACGAATGCGCCTTCAGCCGGATCACGCCCCGCACGAGCCCTCTGCGGCGTGCTGGGCCCGACCGGCAACTGTCGGGCCTGTGCCACCTCGTCACCGCGCGGCGCGATTCCCTCAACTCAGCAAGGAGCAGAATCACATGACCAGTAGTCGCCCCATCTTCCAATGGCAGCCCGGCGACCTCGCAGCCACCGGCCGGGTCATCGGCACCCTCATGCGGGACGGCGTCGACTTCCGCCACCCTTCCGGCATGGGCGCCACCACCACCCTGCTCATCCGCACCTCTCAAGGCGACCTGCTGGCCGAACCCGGCCACTGGCTGGTGCGCACCGACGCCAGTACCTGGCAAGTGGCCGAGGACAGCGCATCCGCCGTCCGGGCCGCCGCCCAGGCCTCCGGCCACTGCCTGGGGGACCTGGTGGAGTACGACGCCCGCACAGTGACCTTCCCCGACGGCCCCCGGACCGTACCCGGCGGCCGGGGACGACTGGCCGACGTCTTCGTCGCCGACCACGACGTTGTCGCCCGCATCGAGCACGAGGACGGCACCAACGGCGCGCCCCTGCTCGCGGACCTACGCCCCGCAGCTCCCACCCAGACGAGCCCCCACCCCGCCACCGCCCCTGAGTGAACCGTGATCGGCACCCGCTGGAACGTCCAGGCCGTCTGCCGCCTCTGAACCCTCCCGCGCTGCTTGCCCCACCCTTCACCTCGCCGACGGCCCGTCCCCGACTCATGGGGGCGGGCCCTCGCCATGCCCGTGCCAGGTACCCGGCCCCGACCTGCTGTTTGCGCGACTAACCGGCCTCCGCTCCACGGTGCGCTCACCACCCACGGGCCGCACCGGACCTGGCCCGCTCAGCACGCCGCACCCCGGCTCCTTCCCCACGCTCCCATCACCAGGACACCCCCATGAACACTGCGCCCACGCCGGACACCTACCCCCTCACCCGCAGGGCTGACGACGACGCCAACGAATCCTGGCTACTGCTCCACGACGGCGACCTGCTGATCGCGTTCGTGGACATCGTCGACCGCGGCTACGAGCTATGGATCACGGATATCGCCGTGCACCCTGACTACCGCGGCTGCGGCCTGGCCTCCCGCTTGCTGAACAGTGTGATCCACGAGAACTCTGGCTCGGACATCGCACTTGGCTGTTGTGCCATGACGATGGACCTACAGGAGTGGCCCAAGGACGCCGGTGGCCTGCCGACCGAGGCACTGGCTGCCTGGTACGCCCGGCACGGCTTCCGCTCCGACCCAGATGAGGACGCCGAAGACCGCATGGTCCGCATCGCGTAACCCTCACGCCCGGTCAGCTCGTCGATCTGCTCACGCTGGACCGTCAGCGCCTCGCCCGCTTCCGGAAGCTGGCGCCGCAAAAGGGCGCCTTGCGGGCCTTGCCCGCCTATTCGTAAACCTCTCCACCGCCGCAGGCGTACGCCACCGGCCCACCCCCTCTCGCGGGGTTTCCACGATCCAGCCGACTATGGAGGTCCACCCGTGATCGCTGCTCCAACCACCCAGCTGTTCCTTTACGGGAAATGGCTGTTCAACATCGACAAGGCCCAGACCCTCCTGAAGGAACACCCCCGCGACACCGAGCCCACCACCGTCGCCGACTGGTCCGCCCACTACCACCTGCACCGGCTCACCCCGGACTACGACGGCGCGCCCTGGTGCCCGGTCTTCGGCCCGGACCAATCCGCCTTCAACGCCGAACACGCCCTGCAGACCGACCTCAACGAGCCGGTCATCATCGCCACCCTGGGGTTCGACAGCGGTCCGGCCATCCTGCTGATCGACGGTGTCCACCGCATGTACCGGGCGATGACCGAAGGCCGGGCAACGCTGCCCGCGTACACCCTGACCGCCGCTGAGACCGCGACGATCCGCGAGCGCTGACCCGTCACCTGTACCGGCTAGAGGCCCACCCCCTGGGGGGGCCTGTTGCTTCACCCCGCCCCAACCCTGCTGCTTCGTCCCGCAGCCCCGCCGCCAGCCGGTTCGGGGTTGCGGGGCTTGGTCCTTCCTGGGCAGTGTCGGTGGTGCCGGATGGGACTACTTCCGCGCCCCCCTCCACCTGCGGTCGAGCCCCCCGGTCGCCGGGCCGCTCCCTACCCCCTGGGGTGGCCCGGCACCCCAGACTTCCATGGCGCACCCATCCCTCGGCCCTGGGGTCTCTGGCGCGCGTCGTTCCCGTCACCGCCCGCACAGGCGCAGAGTCCGGCGGCCTGCGCAGCTCACCTCTGATCACCACAACCGGCGCCGCTATATTCCACCCAGCACTAAAGGAGCAACCCACCTATGAACGGCAGACCGCTGCTACTGATCGATGTCGACGGGCCGTTGAACCCCTGGGCCGCGAAGCCGTCTAAGAGGCCGGAGGGATACGTGACCCACCGAATGCGCCCGACCGGCTGGAAGCACCCCCGGCAGAAACCGCTGCGGGTCTGGCTCAATCCGGAACACGGTCCCCAACTCCTGGCCCTGCCGTTCGATCTTGTCTGGGCCACGACTTGGGCGCACGAGGCCAACGAGTGGATCAGCCCGCCCCTCGGACTGCCCGACCTGCCGGTCATCACCTGGCCAGACGACGAGAGGACGGCGCCCAGCCCGTACTGGAAGCCGGAACCCACAGTCTTCTGGAAGACCCGGACCATCGTGGAGTACGCGGCGGGGCGCCCCTTCGCTTGGATCGACGACGACCTCACCGATCTGGACCGCGCGTACGTGGCCCGGCATCACGACGGGCCGGCATTGCTGTACCACGTGCACCCCCGGCTTGGTCTGCTGCCAGACGACTTCGAGGCACTGGCCGCGTGGGCGAAGTCCCTGACCACCAAGGACGATGAGCCCGAGATTGGCACTTCGCACAATCACTGAGTAACACGTGTGCCTGCCCTGACTGCGGGCCGCCGAGGGCCCCTGGCCCGCATTACTACCGGACGGCCCGCCCGATCAGGCGGGCCGTCCCCGTCGTCGGCCCGCTTGGCGTGTGCCGGCCGCCGCCCGGCTGGCCCGTGCCGCGCCCACGGCACATCCTGACCGCCGCCGATACCGCGACGATTCGCGAGCGCTGACGGCCGCTGTCTGCGCTGGTTCGAGGCCCATCCCCTCCCCGGGGTGGGCCTTTCGTGTTCACCCCGCCCCGTCATACACCCCCCGTCGGTGGTCGGTACGGGGTTTCGGAGCTTGGTCCTGTCTGGGGCAGTGTCGGTGGAGTCGAAAGGGACATCCCGCACCACACTTCCTCGTGCGGTCGTGCCGGCAACTCCGTGCCCCCGCCGGACGCGCGGGCGCTGGGACCGTACCGTGTCCCGCCTAGACCCGCTACTTGCTTGCCTTGCCGACCACCACGCCACGGTACGGATAAGCACCCCCGACGAGCGGTGACCACAGCGCCCCGTCATTCGGGCGTGACTCTTCCCGGCCGCCCCTGCACGTATTCGTGCGCTGCGCGCGACCGCTTTCGCCCGTGCCGTCTTCGGCGCTTATCCGCATCCATCCCCCTCTCCGGAGTAACCGATGAGCTCCTCATGGCGAAATGTCCACATACCGGCCTCTGTTGCTCGCCTGCCCCGCAACAGTGTCGGACGTCCCGTCCCCGCGAACGTCGCCTGGTACGAACCCGACGACGACGGATCGATCCTCGTAGACCGCGACCCTGAACTCGGAGGACATGTCACCTGCCCGTGTACGCCGGGTCGCGGCACACCGAGGTTCGGTGAACAGTGCCCCGTCCGGCAGCGGCAGTTCATGCTCCAGCGGCAGTGCGGACTGTGCACTGAAACAATCGCGCCCTCAGCACAGTTGGCGTTTATCGGCGAGGTCAACGCTCAGTACTACCTGGAACCCCCACTCCACCAGGTCTGTGCGGCCTACGGCCCTGCAAGTCTGCCCCGTGCTGCACGCGGCTGGCGAACGCATCGAAGTGGCACTCACCGCCTCATACACGCTGGCCGAAGACCGGATCACCGGGGTTGCAGCCGGCGGAGCATTGCGACGCAGTGTCTTTCCGCTCGGCTCTCCTGCTGCCTACCACCTGGCGGTTCTGGAGTTCTATCTCGCCTTCCCAGACACCCCCGAACGACATGCCGCGCCGACATGGCTGGCCCACCACGCCCCGAAATAGCTCCAGGCCCCACCACCCACCACCCGTCCCGTCTCCCGGATTCTTCGGGCGGCGGGGCGGCCCCATATTCCGACCACAACCGCCCGCCCCCTCAAGAGGTTGGGGGGGGGCCGCAGTACGCCCCGGCCGACCGCCAGCCGAGGTTGCAGCCCCTGCCGAGGCAGCGTCGGTCTGGCCGGAAGGGATGCTCCCGCACCCCCTGCACCTGCGGCCGAGCCCTCAGTCGCCGCGCCGGTCTCACCTCCGTGAACGGTCCTGCGCCCCTGCTTCCTCGGCGCATTCCTCGTGCTGGGTGTGTGTGGTTGGGTTGGGGGGTTTGTGTGGCTTGGTGGGTTTTCCGGCTGTCTGGTTGTGTTCATGTCACGGGGGCCGGTTGGTTCCTGGTGACGCCGCGACCAGGGATCGGGGAAACCCCCATGACGACGAAGGATGCTGCCTGCCGGGTGGAGATAGTTGACCTGTTCGGCGGGCCGGGTGGCTGGGATCTGGCCGCGCAGCGGCTGGGTCTGCCAGTGACCGGGATCGAGCACGACCATGCGGCGTGTGAGTCGAGGCGTGCCGCCGGTTTGGACACCGTGGAGGGTGACGTCCGTGCTTACCGGCCCAGCGACTTTCCGTCGGCGACGGATTTGATCGGCTCGCCGCCGTGTCAGCCGTACTCGATCGGCGGGAAGGGCGCCGGACGCCGCGCGTTGGACACGGTGCTGCACTTCGCGGACCAGCTGGCCGCGCGCCGGGACATTAGGGCGGGTCTGGCCACGCTGGACGACGAGCGCACCGGTCTGGTCCTGGAACCGCTGCGCTGGACGCTTCAGGCGCTGGACGACGGGCGCCCGTACCGGACGGTGATGCTGGAGCAGGTGCCCACCGTGCTGCCGGTGTGGGAAGCGATGGCCCAGGTCCTGCGCGCCGAGGGCTACACGGTGGTCACGGGCCGGATGAATGCCGAGGAGTACGGCGTCCCGCAGACCCGGGCTCGCGCCGTGCTGGTCGCCCGCCGCCTGGGCGCGGGCGAGGCGGCACTGCCTGCTCCGACCCACCGCCGCTACTCGCGCACCGCCGACCAGGCGGGCGGCAACCCCGATCTGCTGCCGTGGGTGTCGATGGCGCAGGCGCTGGGCTGGGGGATGACGCACCGGCCCGCGCTGACCGTCGCGGTCGGCACGGCGGCCGGTGGCCCGGACCCCTCCTGTGTCGGCGGCTCCGGCAGCCGCGCCACCTTGTACGGAGAGCGGGATGCGGGCCGCTGGATCGCCGACACCCGGCTGGTGGACGCCGATGAGCTGCCCGCCTACCGCGGCGGCCGCAAGGACATGATCCGGGTGTCCGTCGCCGACGCGGCCAGGCTCCAGACGTTCCCGCCCGGCCACCCTTTCCGGGGCTCGCGGACCAAGCAGTACGAGCAGATCGGCAACGCGATGCCGCCGGTCCTGGCCGAGGCGGTCATTCGGCGAGCGATGGCTCACGTGCTCGCCGCTTGCCCCGGAGTACAGGCCGCCTGACCTACCCCTCTCAGCCCCCAGTCCCCGCCCTGCGGGCTGCTGCCGTGCCGTGTCGCCTCGGCTGACGATCTCCAAGCTTCAGGGCCGTGTTGCGCCGCTTGCACCGCCCTTAGGCACGGTGCGGTCACCAAGCACCCGGGGGAGCGGCAAGCGACCCCGCAACGACCACCATACGACCGCACCGAAGGAGCACCAGCCAATGCCGCACCCTCCCACAGGGTCCCAGCCGCACACGCCGGACAAGGCTGACGAGAACGACTCGGCGCCGACGGCCACGACCAAGGCACCAGACACTGCGGACGAAAGGGAGAACGCTGAGGAAGAACCGCAGCAGCCGCTTACCCAACGCCCGTTGACTGACCTCGGGCGCAGCGTACTCACGGTCGCCCAAACAACCATCGCCATGCGGCCCGGCCCCCGAGAGCGCTACATCCGGGAGGAACTCGGCCTGTCTCCCACACGCTATTACCAGATCCTGAACGCACTTCTCGACCTGCCCGCCGCGCGGGCAGCCAACCCCACCCTCGTCAGGCTGCTCAGTGCTCGACGACAGCGCAACCGCGAGCGGTACTGGTAGAGGACCCAGCTTTTCGGGAGGAACACGGGGCGTATTGCCGGGCGCAGACAGGCCCAGTCGCCCGGCGCGCGCTGGGTTCCCCTCTGACCACCACATCCGACCAGGGGATTGCGGGGCTTGGTTCCGTCTGGGGCAGTGTCGGTGCTGTCGGAAGGAAGCTCCCGCACCACCCCCTCACCGTGCGGTCGAGCCCTCCGGGGCAGCCCGGTATCCCCGCCCTTACGGCGCACCTGCCCGCAACTCTCAAAAAGAGGGGTCTCCACCCGTGCCCGGGTGCGTCCTGACCCTGTCCGACAGCACCGACCAGTTTTCTTGCTCACCGAAATCTTTGCACCACTCTCACCCGCCACTACTGGGCACTGCCCCCAGGCGGCCCAGGTTGCGGGAGTTGCCCAGCGAGCACCCACGATGAGGCCCACCGGGCCGGGCGGCGGCGACACCCCACCCCGTCGCCCGTCCCCTCTCGATCTCCCACTCTGGAAGGAACTCCATGCCCGGCACCGCGTCGTCGTCGGTGGTGACCATCTCCCGCCCCTGCATGCGTGCAGGGGCGGGAGATGGTCACCGGAGTTCCGCGGGTACGTGTCGGTCGCGGTGGCCAGGTTCTGCCAGAGGGTACTGGTGGGCCGTCGGCGAGGTGCCTGCTGAGCAGGTCCTTTTCCCACGGCCCCCAGCCCGAACGACGCATGCGACTTTCGCCGCACGTCGCTCTCCAGTGACTACTCCGTGAGTGCTGGGACGGAACGTTTTCCATGGATGTCCGTGCGACAACTTCCGCAGACCACAAGGGATTTACGGTGTCGCGCCCGAGCGGGACCTGTACGTCTCCGAGCGCACCGCCGAGCGGCTGGAGAAGCATTCAGCGCCGAAGAACACCAGCGCCAACTACCGGTCCCAGCGCAGCCTGGTGCGTTGAGCAGGGCCGCGTCGCCCGCCCGTGCACCACCGCCACGTACGTCGAGTACGTCGCCCACCTCATCGATGCCGGGCGCTCCCCGAACGCCACCGCGGTCCGTAAGGCGCCCCCGGTCACCGACCATCTGCTGCGGGCTCAGGGGCACCAAGGCAGCGACCTTGCACCTTAGCCGTTTTCGCCGCACGTACCGCGAGCACCTGGAGACCACTGCGACACCCGGCCGCAACACGGTGGCGTAATTCTCTGCGCCTCACCCTGTGTAACGCGGCCATGGCTCCTCTGCCAGATCGCATCAGCTGTTGACGGCCCGCCCCGCACACCCGGGGCGGGCCGCCTCGCGTGGTGTCCCAGTCCCGCCGCCGCCCTGTGTCAGGCAGCGGCACGGGCCGGGTCGGGCCGTTGGCGCGCCTGACACCGATCCTGTCGCGCCCCGCAGGCCCGGCGCCCTGCCAGGCCCGCGCCTGCCTCCTGCCAGCGGCCGCGGTGCGCGGTGCTGGTTTCGGGGTTGCGGATCTTGGCCCACCCCCGCCCACAGTCGGGATCACCGGACCCGGAGAAGTGACCACCCCCCCATCCCGCCTTCCCGGGCCCGGCCATCCCCCTGCCACGAAAGGCACTGACCGTGTCCCACACCGAACACCCCTCGCCCGTCATGTCTCCCGCGGAGTACCAGGCGCTGACTCTGGAAGAAGTCGGCGACGACCTCGTCGCCGGCGGAGTCGTCTACAACCGCAGCGAGTGGGAGCCCGACGCCGAGGACGGCGTACGCCGCCGCACCGACAACCCCAATCACCACGCCAACGACGGAATCACCAGGGCCCGAGGCGCGACCATCTTTGCGAAGCAGAACAGCGACGACGTTCCATTCTGACAAACGCCCGCCCCGGCCCCCCGCCCCCGGCAGGACCCCGCCGCTCGCCCCGGCAAGACACACCGCCACCAGACCCTTGCCTGCCTAGCCCCGCCTGCGGCCATTGTCCTCACCACAGACAGGCACAAGCCCGGCTGTCAATCCGCCCTCATGGATCGGAGCGTTTGTATGTGGGACGACGATGACGTACTCGGCCAGCGCTATGTGTGCACCAACGGGTGCGGACGGTGCGAGATAAGCGAGCAGGGCCGTGACCCGGACCGATTCCGCTGCGCATGGTGCACCGCCGCCTACCACAACGGGCTGACCCAAACGATCAATGACCCGTGGCCCAGGAACAAGCCACTTCGACCGCCGGTCCAACCGGCGGGTGCTCCCTGACCGCCGCGTGACCCTGCACCACCAACGGCCCGCCCCTCCAAGGACGGGCCGTTCCGCGTCCGCAACGGCGTCGACGGTGACGACGGCGCCACCACATCGAAGACCCTGTCGAAGTCCTGACCCCTGCCGCCCGGCCGGCGGGTTGCGCGCCTTGGCCTTCACCCGGCCAGTGTCGGCGTACCGGGCCCGGGGGAGCCCCCCGCCCCGCCGGACTTGAAATCTTCCGCTCCGCCTCTGGTAGGAACAACCCGTCGGCGACGAAGACGGCCGGCTCACACATGAGGCCGATGGTCTGAGCCGAACACCCTTGGCGTTCCGCCCGGCCGTGCCGCCGCCCCGCACGATCGAGCAGACCCGGCACTAGAAAGCGAACATCATGACCAATGACTCCCACCCCAAGCCCACCACCACCATCACTTCATTGACGCAGGAGACGGTCCGCGTACTGGGGGAGGGATGGACCGGCGGGATCGGTCCGTACGCCACGTACGGCACGATGGAAGGGAACGGCGTCGGGAAGCTGCGACTGTATGTGACCGAGGATGAAGGGCTCTGCCTTGGTTGGCATGCCTACGAACCGTATCCGGTCCCGGTGGAACTGCCCGGCGAGCCGCAGGGCGCCGAAGAGGTGCGTGCTGCCGCTGAGACCATCGCACGCCTGGTCCACGACACGTACGGGCCGCCCCTTCCCGGCGCGGAGGACACCTTCCCGGCGCTGGCCATCGCGCGCCGCGCAGCCAAGCTCATCGGCCACGGTTGGCACGCCGAGTTCTACAGCGCCGCTCCCGAGGGCACGGCCGCCCTGGTCGTCCCTCCCGAGAGGGAGGGCACGAGATTCGAGCTTCCAAGCATCTTCCTCAACCGAGACTCGGATGAGCTCTCCCTCTGCGGCCTTCAGCAGGAACTCCCGCTGGGCAGACTGCGCCCCAACGCCCTGGACGAGCACGCATCCGCCGCAGCCCGCCTTATCCCTGACCTGCTCCAACCCTCATGACAGTCCTGCCCACCAGCCGTTTTGCTCCCGCCGAGTGACGACCGATCTCTACCGCTTCGGCAGCGAGCGCCGCATCAGCCGCCGCAGGCCTTGCCGACGCTCCTGAGCACCACCGCGCATCATCCGGCCCCGGCCATGCCCCAACGGGCGCCGGGGCCGGAGCCCAGCTTGCGGGAGAACCCACGGGTCTACCCCCCCACGACCCGACCCCCTGACCGGCATCGCGGATATCACCGTCACCCCTTCGCCGCCGCCCAGACGGGCCGCCTCCTTGCGCGCCTTGGCCCCCCATGTTCCACAGTCAGGTCATCCCCGGCCCCGGACACCACCCGGCCGCCGCCCAACTGCCCAACGCCCTTTCGGGCCACCGAGCCCGCGCCGTCTCTGCCGAAGGCTGTTTCCCGGCCGACGGGAAGAGCCGTCCGATGCCGGACCCCTGCGGTGTGAATCGCCCCGGGTTTGATGGAGACACCGAAGACCCGGAAGGATCCCCGTCATGGCTGCACCCCGGAAATACTCCGACGAAGTGCGTGAGCGTGCGACACGGCTGGCCGTCGAGGCCCGCAAGGACCCCGCCGGCCGGGCGGGCGCGGTGAAGCGCATCGCCGAACAGCTCGACATCCACCCCGAGGCCCTGCGGACCTGGGTCAAGCGCGCCGAGACCGACGCCGGCCTGCGCGAGGGGCCCACCAGTGCGGAGGCCGCCCGGATCGCCGAGCTCGAGCGGGAGGTGAAGGAACTGCGTCGGGCGAACGCGATCCTGAAGTCCGCCTCGGCTTTCTTCGCGGCGGAGCTGGACCGTCCACTGCGCTGAGGGTCGCCTACGTCGACCGGCACAAGGAGGAGTTCGGCGTCCAGCCGATCTGCGACGCCCTGAAGGGGACGGACGCCGAGATCGCGCCGAGCACCTACTACGCCGCCGCCACCCGCTCGCCCTCCGCCCGCAGCCTGCGCGACGCGCATCTCACCGAGGAGATCCGCGTGATCCACGCGGCGAACTACGGCGTCTACGGCGCCCGGAAGATCCACGCCGCCCTGCGCAGAGCCGGCCGGCAGGTGGCCCGCTGCACGGTGGAACGCCTGATGCGCGAGGCCGGACTGCGCGGCGTCAGCAGAGCGAAAGGCCCGCGCACCACCCGGCCGGCACCCGAGACCGCCCGTCCGAAAGACCTGGTCAACCGGGAGTTCACCGCCACCGCTCCGAACCAGCTGTGGGTCGCGGACATCACCTATATCCGCACCTTCTCCGGCTGGGTCTACGCCGCCTTTGTCATCGACGTGTTCTCCCGCACCGTCGTCGGCTGGCAGGTCGCCACCAGCCTCTACACCGAACTCGCCCTGGACGCCCTGGATATGGCCGTCTGGCGCCGCCGACGAGAGGGCACCGACCTGGCCGGGCTGATCCATCACTCCGACCGCGGAGTCCAATACCGTGCCATCCGCTACACCGAGCGCCTGGACGAGGCCGACGCAGTCGCCTCGGTCGGATCCAAGGGCGACTCCTACGACAATGCCCTCGCCGAGGCGTTCAACAGCCTCTTCAAGGCCGAGCTGATCCGCAACAAAGGCCCTTGGACCGGCATCAACGATGTCGAGATCGCCGTCGCCGAGTACGTCGACTGGTTCAACCGAAGACGCCTCCACGGCGAGCTCGGCCACGTCCCACCCGCCGAATTCGAAGCCCGCCACACCCAACGGACCATCCCAGAACTCACCCTGAAAACCAGCTAACCCACTCTCCACCAGACCCGGGGCTTGACAACCTGGTGCCGCGCTCGTGCTGGTTCACCAACGTGCGTTCGTGTGTGGCCAGGAAGGACTGGGACCGTCTCCGGCGGATGATCTATGGCCGGGCTGAAGACCGCTGCGAAGTCTGCGGCGCAACTCCTGGTGCCTCAGGCAAACCGAGACTGGAGGCCCACGAACGCTGGGAATTCGACGAGGCCACACGTACGCAGACACTGAAGCGCCTCATCTGCCTATGCTCGAACTGCCACATGGTCACCCACTTCGGGTTTGCTCAAGTGCGCGGGTTGGAAGACCGGGCCCTCGCACATCTGTTGAAGGTCACGGGCATGACCGAGCCTCAAGGCCGTCAGCATGTTCAGTCCGCATTCCTGACATGGCAGCAGCGATCGATACACCTCTGGGAGTTGGACCTCAGCATCCTGACGACGGCAGGAATCACGCTCGCCTCACCGCCGTCCGCGCGAGACCGAGCCGTCGCAGCCGAGACCCTCAAGTCGCGAAACTAACCCAGAGTCCACTGCGCAGTCCCCGGTAACATCCCCCGGCCCGCCCTGCCTCCCCGCAGGGCGGGCCCTACGCGTGTCTTCACGGACGCCGCAGCTCACAGCCCTATACCCCTTGCACCCTCAGCCCCGGGCCCCGCCGCTGTGCGGGGCCCGGGGCCTGGCAGAGCTTCGAGATCGACGCTGTCCTCTTCGAAGCGGCGCGTACCGGCGAGTGCCACCACGAGTCCGGCTACGGCCTGAAGACCCACATCGTCCGCGCCTGACCCACGTCCTGCCGCAGCCGACACCGGCGCCCCGGTCCGCAGTAGCGGCCCGGGGCGTCCGCGTACCCCGGCCCCCGCGTCTTCCGCCCGTCGGCGCGCACCCGCCTGTCGCCCGGCCGGGTGGGGGTTGTGGGGGTAACCCGCCCGCGGGTGAGAGTCGGCGCAGCCGGTCATGCCCCGCGCGCCGGGCGCCGGGACGCCGACCCCCACCACCATCCCGCCGCACAGCCGACACACTGGAGATGACCACGTGACCGCCCGCCCGCAGACCTTCCACATGGCGTCCTGCTTCACATACGAGCCTGGCCAGCAGGTGTTCGAGCCGCGTGATGCCGAGCGCACCCCTGCCACCGTCGTGCACACCACCTATGGTCCCGGCGGGCGTCGCCCGGTCGTCGTCCTTCAGCGCCATGGACAGGAGACGACGCGCAACGCGGACCCGCACCACCTGGTCCGGCTCGGTGAGGAACTGCGCCCCACCCGCATCCAGCTCGCAGAGTCGTTCGCGCAACTCGCCGCGTCCGTTGACGCGCACACGGCCGAATGCCGCTCCTGCCAGCGTCAGTCCGTCTGGTGGGGTACCTGCTATCGGTGCCTGATCGGCACGCGGATGATCGACGCCGCAGGCGGCCTGACCTACTACCGGGACAACGTGCTGCCGTGGCTCACCGGCAAGCCGGTCGACCCCGCGCGCGTCCGCGGAGGCCAGCACGTCATCGTCCGCCTGGTCGACGGTCCCGGGTACGAGGCCAGGATCTCCCAGATCGCCGATGGCGGCCGGTGGCACGAGCCAGGCGAGGACGGCCTGATCTGCGTACGCACCGCACCCGACTGGAAGCCCGTCCTCTACCCGGTCGCTCAGGTCTCCCACCGACCATGACCGCCTCCTCTGGCCCCCGAGCACCCGCCGCCCGCGGCGGGGCTCAGGGGGCCTCCCGCCACGACGCCCGCTCTCCGCCCGGCGACGCGGCCCTGCCGCGCCATGTCCGCGCCGTGCCAGGCCACTTGCCCGCCTTGCCGGCCGCCGCCCCGCGGTACGGATCACCGGGCACCCGGGGGAACGGCCACCGCTTCCCCGCCCTTCGGGCCCGGTCCTACCAACCACCGCCGACGGCCCTCGCCGTCTCCCGGGCAGGAGCAGAACCGATGACTACCACCGCCGCGTCCGCCGCGTCCGACTCCACCACGATGAACGCGGAGACCGCGCTCGCCCTCGCCGACCCCTTCGCCCCCTTCGGCCTCGACCCCGACCGGTACGCGGAGATCATCTTCTACCGGTGCCGCCAGTGCACAGCCCAGGGACCGGTCGGCCGGGCCCTGCCCGAGGCGGAACATGCAGCGCACACGTGGCCCACCGACCACTTCAACGCCGAGGGACACGAGTACTCCGACCGCATCACGCTCTCCCGCGCCCCCGCCCGCACCACCACCATCCGCCGCCTGAGCAAGGCCCGGCCCGCCACACGCACCTGACCCGCGCCGCACGGCATCTGACGGCCCGCCCCCGCGCCCGGGGGCGGGCCGTCCCGCCGCCGCGCCCTCCCGCGGCGCCGCCCGGGCCGCCCCACCCACGGGGCGGGCTGCCCGCGTTTGCGCCCCCTGACCGTCAACGCAACGCGCTCTTGCGCGCCTTGCCCCCGCCCGTTCCACGGTTTCGGTCACACCGGCACGGCATACCAGCCCGTGCCCCGCACCGATGGAGCCCCCTTATGGCGAAGGCGATCGCGCCTTCGCGGCCACCGTTCTGCCCGGGCTGCTGGAGATGTTCGGGCTGCTGACCCGCGCTGAGGCACGAACAGCCGTAGTCGGAGCCTTCACCGCGACGACCGTGTAGGCGTTCATGCGAGACGAGTACGGATACACCGCCTGGTTCGCCGCCCTGACGGCCTTCGAGCTGCTGATGCTGCACCGCGAGCATGCCCGCGAGAACAGCACCACGTCTCGGGTTTGACCTGTACCGCTCGGTATCTGACGGCCCGCCCCCGGACTGACTACACCGCGGGGCGGGCCGTTCCGCGTGGGCGGGCCGTCCTGCGTCACCGCCCCCCGTGTTGCTGCTCCCGATACCCCGGGGGTTGCGTGGCTTGGTTGCTCGCGGGTCAGTGTGCGGGCAGCGGTGACACGGTGGCCCGTCCCGGCTCATCGGTGGGTGTGTTCGAGCCCCCGTGGCCGGGATCCGTGCTCCGGGGCCGGGATCCGTGCCGGCCGGGCCCTGTTTCCGCCCTTCCCGCCCTTTCTTCTCATCACCCCCTGCCAGGAGTTGAGTTGTCATGTCCCTGACTTTTCGGCGTGTGCGTCCCTACATCTCCCGCCCTTCCGCTCAACGACGTACCACCGCCGAGTTCTTCACCCAGGCGCGCGTCGGCCGCGCGGTGACCGGGCCGCCGCCCTTCCGTAACGGCGACAGCGTCAGCTGCCCCCGGGGCACCGAATGGATGCGCTACGACGGCCGGTGGATCATCCCCGGCCGGCCGGACGGCCTGAGCCTGCCCGACCGGACGGTCACCGGCTGGTGGCACACCCGGCACCAGCCCGGCAGCCGGTTCGCCCTGGTCCACCGACTCACCCCTAACGAGACGAGCCTGATCACCGGCGACCGCTACACCAGCCTCAGCCGCCTCCTGAGCCTGCGCGACGGCACGTTCACCTACACCGAGCCGGTATCCGGCCCGTGGCTGCGCCAACTGGCCCGGCAGGCCGCCCGTACCCGCACCGTGAGCGTCCACCTGGAACTGCCCACCGGCATCGTCACCCTCCACTCCCGCCAAGTCGGTGACGTGTTCTTCCACCCCACCACCCCAGCCGCCACCCCGACCCTCTGAGCCTGACCACCGCGCCCGGCCGCCGCCCCGCCTCGCCCGCTCGCCCCGCTACGCCGACCGCCGTCCCCGCCCGGCCGCCCCACGGTCGACGAGTCGCACCGTCAGCGCCGCCCGTTCCCGTATCGCCCTCTCGCACCCGTCCGGGCTGCGCCGCGCCGCACCGTGGCTCAAGACGTACGTAATGCGAGGGGAGTGGCGACACCGGGTGCAGCAGGCCGCGATCTGGCGAGGGGGCATGGCCGCCGCGACGGCATGGCGCTGCGGCGCGTACGGCCGCGCCGTCCCGTTCCCGAAACCCGACCGCTCGATGCTGCCCCGCCAGGAACGCATCGGCCGCCCCCGGCGCTGAGAGCCGCCACACGCCCGTCCTCATGTGCTTGCCTTCCTTGCCCCGCTCTCGGGCATGTTCAGGTCAGCGGTCGGGGGGAGCGGTGACCACCCCACCCGCCCCTTCGGACCGCCCCACCCCGGCAACCCGCCACGTCAACACGCACTCTGCCCCCCTGGAGGACTTCATGAAGGTGACACCCAGCGGCTACGTCCTCGAATTCCCTCACATCCTGGACGGGCTGCGAGCCACCGCAGGCCAGTGCAAGAACCCGGCGCACCTCGCCTTCGTGACCGCCGCGATCACCGCGTTCGAGGAGGAAGGCCCCGACGCCGCTCCCCTCCTGAACGGCTGCCCGCAGGCCGCCGCCCGGCTGATCTTCGACGAAGTCACCGAGGCGTACATCACCACCGAGCAGGCCACCCGCATCCAGGCCCGCAACAGCACCCTGGTCCGCGACTTCCAGCTCCCCTACACCAGCCACCGCCGCGCCCAGGCCCGCCGGGCCGAGCACGAGCGCCGTGGCCGCACCGCCACCGGCCTGGACCGGCTGCGCCACCTGCTGACCATCCCAGCCCACTGACCACCACGTTCACATACCGGCCCCGAGCCCCGCCCCTGCCCCGGAGGCGGGGCTCGGGGCCGGGGCCGATTCCCGCCCGGCCGGCGCCTTGCGGTCCTTGCCGAGCCGTCAGCCAGCTTCAGGGCAGCGCGGCGCGCACGCTCCGCCCACCGAATCCGAACAGGAGACACCCACCCATGCCTGACGAGACCAAGACCTACGAACGCACCGAGGACGGCATCACCATCCGTGTGACGGCTCAGGAGGCCCTGGCCGAGGGCCGCGCGGCGATGACGGACCGGGTAACCGACCGGGCACATGTCCGCACCATCTCCCGCGAATCCGGCCGCTACGACATCACCTACACCGACGGCCGCCACGTCATCCTGGCACCCGTCGACGAAGACCAGCGCAACTGCCCGAGCGGCTTCCGCATCGGCTTCGACGGCGACGCGCACGGATACGACAGCGTCACCCTTTTCGACGGAACCGAGGAACTGGCGATGTGGACCCAGCCGGAGTGGATCGAGGACCCTGGCATCGTCTTCGCCATCCTCAACGCCGCCACGCTCGGCTTCACCCGCGGTCCGGATGCCGTGCGGGCCCGACTCCTGCGCTAGCCCGCCCGCGCCCACACGGCAGCGTGCGCGCCACCCGGCTCCCAGCTCTGTCCTCGCCCGGCACCTCACCAGGCCGAGCACGAGCGCTACCCCCGCGACGCGCTGCATCCGCCTGCTGACCACCCCGAACTCCCGCCCCCGCATCCCCGACCCCCGTGCCCTGCCCGGGCCAGCCGGGGATGCGGGGGCTGCGTCATGCCCACCGCCCGGTGGGGTGGCGCCACCCGCCTTGCCGTGCAGAGAGGTTGCTCGGCTTGCGTGGCCGGCCCGCACCGTCAGCCTCGCCCGGCCCAACCCTGTGGGCCCGTGACTCTTCCGGAGCGCTGACGATGACCACCTCCCCTTCCGCACTGCTGGTGACCCCACTGCCGTTCATGCCGACCAAGTCGACGCCCACCACCGGCAGTTCACCTCTGGACCTGCCCCGCCCCGAGCAACACGCCTGGATCACCCAACAGGTTGGCGGCTGGGCCGACGCGGCCACCTATCACCTGCAAGCGGTCATCCACGTGCACGGCAACGGCGTCGCACTCGGCCTGCAGCCCAATCCCGTTCTGTGGACTCTGGCCAGCGCCTGGCGCGACCGCATGCTGCCCTACACACTGCACGGCCCGGCTGTCATCACCGGCCCGGAGGACAGCAACGGCCGGTACACGCCGTTGACCCCGCAGATGGCAGCACAGACGCAGCAGGCACTTCAGACGGCCACCGACTGGTGGCTGGAGCACGACTTCGACATCGCTCTGTGGCCCACCAACCCCTCCTCCCGTCTGTTCGCCGAGGCAGTCACCCGCACCCGCGCCGTCCTGTAACGCTCTCGACCCGGCAGCCCCCGGCACATCACGCGTGCGCCGGGCACGCCCGTCCCCTGCGTTCCCCAGTCCGGCGGCAGGGGGCGCAGTACCAAACCGAGCGAGGCCGCTGCCCCGCACCCCTGACGCCCCGCACGCCCATGCCGCGCCGTCCCGCCACCGCACTGCTTGCGGGGCTTGGCCCCGCCCCAGGCAGTATCGGTCTGGCACCGGGCCGCCCCCACCCCCCGGGGCGGCCCGGCACCCCCTCTCACAGCGCGCCCCGGCCACCGGCCCAGTGCGCCGCCCCACCACCGAACTGGGCCGCCCGGCACGTCTCCGGGAAGCTTCCCTCATCGACCAGGAGCCCCACGTGAAGATCCGTCTTGGCATCCCCGAGGTCACGTTCACCGTGCCCGGCACGATCAGCCGCCCTCAACTGCTCGCCACCGACCGAGACAGCACGCACCTCATGCGAGCCGAGGAGTTCGAGGCCGAACTCCGCCCGTACCAGGTCCAGGACGCGCCCCGCGTACTCCAGTGGGAAGTCGCCACACTCACCGTCCGGGGACGCCGGGTCGACGGCCGCCGCCGCACCCTCGACGTGTGGACGAGCCGCCTCTTCTACCACCCCGTCGAGTTCCGCGACGGCGTGCCCGACTGGGTCCAGGCCCTGGCCGAGCAGGTCCTCCCCGACCAGCCGCCGCCCCGCCTTGCGCGTCGCGTCTTCTCCCTCCCCGACCCGCCCAAGCCCACCCCCTGACCACTGGCCGCAACCCCGCCGGTCTCCTGCGGCCGGCGGGGTTGCGGGCCTTGGCCGCCCGCTCGAGAACCTCCGCCTGCCGCACCGGCGCGCCACCGGCACCCGGGCCGGAGCGCCGCGACCACCACGTGAACAAGGGAGACGCATCATGTCCGACGTGCTCGACACCTTCTGGGCAGCGATCGCCGAACAGCTCCAGGAGCTGCGCACCGCCAAGAACGCGGACGACGTCCTGCGCACCCTGGCCACCGGCCACGGCCCCAACCGCGGGTTCTTCGCGGGCTCCGGCGGAGACGAGACCGTCAGCGACGCCCTGGACACCGCGGGCTGGGAACTGGTCTGGGCGGAGTCCTCCATCTACTACACGATGCGCGCCCCCGACGGATCGATGATCACCTACATCGAGGGCGACATCCTCCGCGGTGACCGCCACGGCAACAACCCCGACCAGACCGGCCGCCCCGCCAACTGACCTCCCGCGCACCGAGCTTGCGCGCACCAGGCCCACCCCTGCCGACGGGGTGGGCTTTCCGCACTGCCCCGCCCCTGCCCGCCGCGTTGCGCCGCGCTGCGTCTTGCTCGGCTAGCTGGGTGGCATCACACCGTACTCCCCGTCAACCAGCCGCCCCACCGAGCGAAGCCGAGGGAGCCGAACATGACCAAGCCGCCTGAGAACTCGTGGACGGAACTGCCCCAGGAGCGGCGTGACGCCATCGACGCCCGTGACCTGACCCACTGGACCCTGCGGCAGCTGCGAGCCGAAATCAGCCGCCGGGAACCCTACGTCCAACGGGAGCCCGTCGCGTACTGGCTGCATCGACTCGCCGCACGAGCGGCCGAGATCCGTACTGAAAACGAGCTGCGTAACCTGCCTCGGCACCCCGGACTGCGCGTCGTGCCGAACCGAGCCCGTTCGCCATGGACGTACGTGATCACGCTGCGCGAGAACGGACAGAGCCTGATCGGGCTGGACTACCCAGAGCCCAACATGGCCCACGAGGCCGCGGACCGGCTGGTGGCCGCCTGCGACTGGACGGTCCCGCCCGCTGAACACACACCGGAGCACCGGGCCGCCGCCGCAGCCGAGCACGCCCGGTTGGAGAACCGACTGGGATTCTCATCCTGGCCGGAGCCTCCCACCAGCCCCGAGGGCATCTGAGGAGCACACCCCGCCGGGGCCGGCCACGGCCCGCGCCTTGTTGCACGCCTTGTCCCAAACCCAAGGAAGGCACTGCCCATGACCACCGTTCAGCACCACCCGGACCGCCTGCTCCCCAGCAGCGCAGACGAACTCATCCGCAGGCAGACGGGCCTCGACCTGCCCGCGCTCTTGGACAGCACGCATCCTCTGGCCCGGCCACTGCGCCAGATCCGCATGGAACTGGTGCTCGTCGAGCGAGACCTGAGGGAAATCAGCGACACGGCGGCCCGGAGCATCGCGGTACGCCGTGACCTCCTCGACGCGGGGCATCTGAGTATCAACCCTGTCTGGGCACCCCCGGCAAGCGCCCTCGACCAGTGCCTCGGACAACGCGTCGGGATCATCAGCTCTCTGAACACCCTCCTCGACTGCTGGCAGGAGGACTAGCCGCGGTCGGCTCACCTGCCCCGAAGGAGCGCTGCCCCGCCCCCGCCCCTGCCCCGAGCCCTCGATGCTCGGCCCGCTCACCCCCGCCCGTAGCGGCCGACTGACCGACTACGCCGCCCACTGCACCGAACGCGGCCAGCTCGCTTCATCCCGGACAAGACCCTGGCCCGTGCACTGCGCAGCGAGCACATCGCCCGCCATCACAGCTGACCCGCCCCGCCCCGGCTTCCGGCCCCGTCCTGCGCCCCCGCAGGCGGGGCCGCCTGCCGTCCGCCGGGCGCCGCCCCTTCCTCTCGAGGCCCTCGTACGCCTGAACCTGCTGCACCCCGCTCGGGTTGCCGCTCTAGCCGGCCGGACGGCGACCGTGCCGCCACCGGTCGCCGCACCCCGCGCACCTCTAGGGCATCCCCGAGCGCGGCCGCCGACATCCCCCTCTTCTCTTCCCGAGCCCGAGAGGCAGCCCGGCATGTTCCTGCACCTGACCACCCTCCTCAACCTCGACCAGGACCCGATAGCCACCGTTGACGCCCAGTTCGTCGGCGGCGCCTTCTCCGAGACCTCTATGGTCGTCGCCACCGACACCGACCGCACCGGCGGCATGGTCGCCCTCCACTCGTACGGGCCGTTCGCCACCCGCAACGACGCCCGCGCCTGGGCCGCAGCCCACCTCACCCCCTACAGCAGCTGGACCGTCGCCCCCCCTCGCCACCCCCTACACCAACGCCGAGGGCAACGCCGGACGCCGCACCCCGATCACCCACTCCACGACCGCGCGCCCCGCCCGCGCCGACACGATCACCAAGCTCCTCAAGACCTACAACCTCCCCCGCCTGCGCCTGCACCGCGGCACCCGCACTGATACAAGCCGCCGCGGATTCACCGCCCGAGAACTCAACCACCCTGAACTCGGCCACGTCGTCGAACTCACCGTCTACGGCCCCGACGCCTACCAGCGCGAGAGCGACCACCGCCTCATGCGCACCGTGCTGCGCCACGAGCACGTCCGCTACGAGGTCACCGACCACCACACCCACCTCCTCGTACGCCGTCCCTCCGACGCCGAGCTTCACGCCGCAGCCGACCGGGCCGCCGCCCGCGTCGCCCCACACCTGGCCGCCCTCAGGAAGGCGTTCCTGCCCTCGGACATGATCGAGCCCATCGCGGACGCCCTGGCCCACCTCGCCCCGGACACCTACGCCCCCCGGAGCATCTGAACCGGGCCGCCCCCGCCCTCGACGCCACGCACCCCTGGGCAGGACCGCTGTACCTGCCCAGGGGTGCGCCCCGGCGCGGCCCCCCGCCCGGCGCGGCCCCGGCCCCGGCGCGGCCCGCGGCCTCCGGCCCGCTGTCCGGGCCTCGCCGGCGGGGTTGCGGTGCTTGGCGTGCGCCCGGTCATCGTCACCCCCGGCCAGCCCCGAACGGGAGCAGCAACCAACCCGGTCCTGCTCTCCCCGAGGCCGCGCCCCCCGGGGCGTACACGCCCCCAACCGAGCCTTGACGATGGGACATTCCGTGACTTCCGCTGCTCTGCGACCGCACACCCTCTCCCCGCGCACCCTGACCCGCCTGACGCCCGCCGACTGCACGGCCACCCAGTGGGCGACGGCGAAGGCGAAGGCCGACGCCGGGAACCGCGTCCTGGCCTTCATCGAGAACGGCCTGCACTCCGACGCCTTCACCGACGACCTGTACCGCACGTGTTCCCGACACCTGTTCGGCCACATCGCGCACTTCGACCGGCACGGTTTCGCCGACACCTGGTTCACCACCCCAGGCGACAAGGCCGACTTCATCCGGCACGCCATGAACGCCAGTGCCCTCGGCGATCCCGCCTGGACATGGTCCGACGTCGAGCAGCACCTTCAGCGCACCCTCGCTGACCACCCCCACCTTCAGGAGCCATCAGCCTGGACCGGCATTACCCGCCCGCACGGCTGCCTGTCATGCCGCTGCGCCCCCCAGACACGCAACTGACCCCACGTATCCGGCACCCGGCCCCGGGATCGCGCTCACGGTCCCGGGGCCGTGCCATGTCCGCCCCCACCCTCGCACCCGACTGCCCTTCCTGCCGCCGCCTCAGGCCGACCGAGGGGCGGTTGCGGACGTTGGGCACCGCCAGCCCAAGGTCAGCCGCACCGGCCGGGGGCGCGGTGACCACCAACCCGCCCCCGGCCGCCGGACCGCCCCCTCCCCTCCCCCGGGGCGGTCCGGCACCCGCCATCGGCACGCGACCGCCCTCCTGGCCGACCTGGCCCCCTGACCACCCGCCGCCGCTGACTCCGCATCCGCGTACCGGCCCTGTTCTGCACCCGCAGGCGGGGCCGTCCGCGTCCGCGCTCCGCCCTGGCCGCCCTCAAGAACGCGTCCCTGCCCTTGGACATGATCGGCCCCATCGCGGACGCCCTCGCCCTCCTCGCCCCGCACACCTACAGCCCCGCGCACTGACCGCGCGCCCCGGCCACCCTTGCGGTCGTTGGCGCCACCCCGGCCACGGTACGAAGCACCGGCCCGGGAGAGCGGCGACCACCCCCGCCCCTCGGGCCGCCACACCCGCCCGCCAAGTGGCACCAGTTCAGGAGGCCCGTGATCCGCAACCCGCTGCGCCGCCCCGTCAACGTCGGCGAGCTCCTGCGCGCCGCCGACGAACGACCCGCCCCCGGCCACGTCGTCCAGGTCGTCACCGCCTGGTCCGAGTCCTGCGCGTGCGGCGGCAACTTCCTCGGCCACGAGGAGGAACCCTGCCGCCCCGGCTGCACCGGCTACTACCCCGTGACCGGATGGAGCTACGTGGCGGGATCGGACGGCGGCGGCCCCCAGGCAGCCGGCCAGCCCGGCGACAGCTACGGCCCCACCATGGCAGGCCCCACCTACGCCTGACATCCCCCGGCGCCCCGGACCACCCCCAGAAGAGGGAGACCAGACCCCATGAGCCAGCTCACCTACCCCCGCACTGCCGCTACCATCGCAGCCCGCGCACGCATGACCCTGGCCGCCTACCGCGCGGTCCCGGGCCGCGAGGCCACCCACCATCTCGCAGCCTCTCTCCACGACATGTGGCAGTACGGCTACTTCGCCCTCCACAACGACGACACCTCCACCTCGCCGTGGACCAAGACCAGCCAGCAGCTCTTCGACGCCCTCCAACTGCTCAAGCCGACCGCCGCCCAGCCCGCCCACACGGCTCGCGCCGCCGCCGACGCGATCCACCGCTTCGAACAGGCCACCGGCATCACCCCCGGCACCGCACCAGAGCCCCTCTACACCCGCACCGAAGCCGAACAGGCCGCCCACGCCGCCTTCGAACGCCTCCGCACGTACCTCCCGCTCGACCACCGCCACGACCGTCAATTCGTCACCCAAGCCTTCCTCGCCTTCCTCGACAACCCCGACAGCCCCTACCCCTACAAGAGCCACGACCCCGACGACGAAGAGGACGACGGCAACGAGCAGCCGGAGCCGGAGCTGAGCCCCGCCGAGACCGGCGAACGCGAAAACTCGCTGCTCTACTGGCTCGGCCCGCGCACCGACACGACCCCCAGCAGCTCCTGAACAGCTTCCCGACCGCCCCGCCCACCTCCGCCGAGAACGACCTGTGACCCGCCCCCCACGGCCCCGTGCCCGGACCCCGTCCCGGCACGGGGCCGACCCTGCTTCCGGGGCGGACGACGACCTTGCAGCCGTAAGTCCCCGCCCGGTCACGATCGGGCCCACCGGCCCCCGGGGGGAGCAGCGCCCCCCTCGGCCACCAGCCCTCCCTCTCCCGCGAAGCGGAGCATCCCCGTGACCAGCACCGATGCCAGCGCCCTGTGGCAGAACCTTACCGACGTCCTCAACTCCCTCATCGCCGCCGGACAGTTCCCCGACTTCCACGACCTGTACGGATCCCGCAACGACTGGCAGCCCCAGCCCTACGCCTCCACCCCCCTCCACGCCGACGCCCCCTGGGTGGTCTTCGACCTGACCACACGGCAGTTCACCGTTTCCACCCGGGAGCGGACCCTCAGCGGCGAGCACCACCGGCGCCCCCCGCGCAAGCACCGCTGACTCCCCGGCCTCCAAACCCCACACCCACCTCCCTTTCCCGCCCAGGAGCCGACTGTGCGCACGCCCACACCGTCCCCCCACACCGACCCCGTCAACGAGTTCATCCAGGCACTGACCACCTGGAATCAGAAACACCCGCACGCCATCGCGCCCGACGACAGCGACACCGACTACGTGCCGATCACGGTCAACGCGACCACCACCGTCGACGTCCACCCCCGACTGCTGCGCCTGCTCGCCGACAAGATCACCGCTGCCCTCACGCCCCAGCGCGACCTTCCCGACCTCGACCCCGCCGACCTGGACCCCTACACCGGCAGCGACGGAATCATCTACCACGGCAACGGCGAACCCGACTTCGAGGCCACCGCCGAGGCCACCGCCCAGGACATCGACCCCCGCGAGGACTGCAACGGCCGCGCCCTGTAACCGCCCGCCCCCGGCCCCGCGCCCGGACACCCCCGTCCCGGCGCGGGGCCGCCGCCGTCCAGCCACAAGGGCGCGCCGGGCCCACCATGCCGCTCCTTGCCCGCGTAACCCCCCGCCGCCCCACCGTCCATCCCGTCAACCAGCAGCACGCCCCGATGGGAGTACCCGCCGTGACGACCTTCGTGACCCGCCCCCTGACCGTCACCGCCCACATCGACGCCGCCGACGCCGTCGGCAGCGCCCCGGCCCCGGCCGCGTACACCGCCACCGTCTACATCAACACCCACCACGACAACTTCAGCGGCTACGAGCCCCACCACCCGCTCGCCGCCGCCACCCGCCGCGACAACAGCGCCCTGCGCCTGGTCTTCCGCGCCAGCGACCGCATCCGCAACCACGAGGACGCCGCCGACGCCGCCTTCGAGGTCGGCAACCGCCAGCGCGCCGACGACAACGGGCAGACCTGGCCCGGCAATATCCGCTCCGTCTCCGTCGGCGACATCGTCAAGATCACCGGCCCCGACGCCCGCACCGTCCACTTGCGCGTCGACTCCTCCGGCTTCTCGCCCGTCCCCGAGCCCACCACCCTGGTCGCCCTCACCGATCCGCGCGTCACCCACCGCGACTGACCAGCCTGCCCCCCACGGCCCCGTGCCCGGGCACCCGTCCCGGCACGGGGCCGCCCGCACGCCACGCCGCCCCCTAAATCCCGCCGGGCTTGCCCGGCTAGCCTCCCGCCCCGCCAGGGTCCCCGCACCGCCAAGCTCCCGCCCCGGACGCGAGCCCGGCCCAACCACCCGGACCGAAAGACACCCGCATGACCACCCTCACGCACACCCCCAGCATCACGATCCGCCCCGTGCGGGCCGACGAGATCGACACGTACTTCGCCCTCACCCTGCTCGTCGACCTCCACCTCCCCGCCCACGAACTCCCCGCCCTCAAGAACACTCTCGCGGCGGCCCTGCAGGCCAAGAGCGGACCGTTCTCCCACGGCCTGAACCACTTCCTGCTCGCCGAAACCGCCGACGGCACCCCCGTCGGCGCCGCCCACGTCGGCCCGGCCCACTGGATGCTCAACCAGAAGATCCCCGCCCGCACACAGCGCACCCTCACCGACCGGGTCAGCAACATCGACACCATCGCCGTCCACCCCGACCACCGCCGCCAAGGAATCGCGACCGACATCCTCACCCGCGTCGAGACCGACTTCCGCCGCACCGGATACAGGGCCCTGACACTGCGCCACGAGCACAGCAAGAAGCACTTCTTCACGGCCCACGGCTACACCAGCCTCCCCCGCCTGGCTGTGGACCTCCCGCCCACCGGACTGTTCATCCAGCACGACCCGGGCTGGAAGCACGCCGTCAAGCTGCTCGACCACACCGTCACCTTCACCTCCCAGCGGGGCCTCACGACCGTTACCGGCCTTTTGAACTGAACCCCGGCCCGCGACGCCCCGGCCCCGCCCCTCGACTCCAGGGACGGGGCCGGACCGCGTCCGCCTACCACCACTCCTTGCCCACCTAACCCCCCGCGCCGCGCCCGCCCCGGCACCCCGCCGCAGGCGGCCCCCGCGCACCCCATCCAACCCCACACATGCCAGGGACCGACATGCCCAAGCACGCCCCCGCCGCCCCCGACAGCGCCGAGGCCGCCATGAACCATCCCGAGCAGGTCCGGCAGCTGCTCGCCCTGCCCGCCGACCAGCGCCCCGACTGGCTGAACGAATTCCTCGGCAACATGACCGTCCCGCCGATCCCCGACACCAGCACCAACCCCCTGCTGGACGTCGTCACCGCCAACACCGCCTACGGACAGAAGAACGCCACGCTCGTCTTCCCCCTTGCCAAGGTCCTCGCCGCCGCCGAGCACGCAGCCGCCGCCGACAAGCACAAGCTCGGCTACGCGGAAACCGAGGCCGCGCCCCGCCTGTGGTGGGTCAAGGACGAGGGCACCTATCTCATGAGCAACGGCTAGGACCCCACCAACACCCGCGACGACAACGGCCGCCTTCCCCACGTCGTCCACGCCGACGGCTGGGGGCCGGGCACCGACGCCCGCTCCATCCTCGGCGGTGACGACTTCCGCGAATCCATCGACCTGACCACCCCTGTCTTCGAGGACGGCACCACCCTGCTCGGCATGCTCCGCGAAGCCGCCGCCGACGGCGCCACCCGCTTCCTGCTGAAAGCCACCTTCGACGACACCTACATGGAGCTGACCTACATCACCGAGTAACCGAACAACCCCACGGCCCCGTGCCCGGACACCCGTCCCGGCACGGGGCCGCCCGCCTGCCATGCCGCACCTGTGAACCCCACGGCTTGCCCGGCTAACCCCCGCCATTCCATGGTCACGCCACCAGCCGCGCCCCCGCCCCTGGGGGCTGCGGTCCTCCAACCGGAAGGCGAACCGCCCATGTCGACCCCTGCGACCGTGACCGTCGAAGAGATCCCCTTCACCCCCACCCCCGTGCCGGAGGACATCAAGCCCGGCCGCCGCGTCCGCCTGGTCAACATCTCGCCCGCCTCCTGGAACGGGCTCACCGGCATCACCCAGACCAACCCCAACAGCCGCGTCACCCGCCTGGACGTCCTCCTCGACGAGAGCTCCACCGAGTTCCTGCGTCGCGACTACCGCGCCCACGGCTCCAGCAGGGTGAAGGTCCCCGCCCCCGACGTCACCCGCAAGCTCCTCACCCGCATCCCGAACGACTGCATGTTCTACGCCGAGAACGACAGCTGACCGCCCCCTCTCACGGCCCCGTGCCCGGACACCCGTCCCGGCACCGGGCCGCCCGCATACCCCCCCCGCCCGCTCCCCACGACCCCACCCCCGCAAGCCACCCACAAGCCCAGCCCTCCGAACTCTGACCCCCACACCGTGCCAGGGGACAGGGGGCCGATCCGCGTCGAAGCCGGGGGCCGCCTGCATCCCAGCCGCCGGTCTTGCTCCCCTAACCCCCAGCCGTCGACCGTGCTGCCCGCCGCACACCCATCCGGTGCCGCGATCCGATAGCACGAAGGAGCACCACCATGCCCGCACCCGTCCGCGAAGTCGCCACCACCGTTGCCGTCATCGCCGACCCCGACGACTTCACCGCCATGCGGCAGTTCGCGTCGTTCCCCCACACCGACCACACCCGCTACCTCGCCGACATCGACGACCTCCTGCACAGCCTCGCCGCCGACGGCGGCCACGTCACCGTCGCCCTCTTCGACCCCTGCGACTACAGCGACTTCTGCGACAACACCCGCATCAACCCCGACACGCACACCAGCCGCACGGCATACACCGCCGACCTCGCCGCCACCGGCCCCCGCATCACCTACACCGGACAGTCCCTCCCCGACCTCCTCGAAGCCCTCGCCGACGCCGCCGTACGACGCGCCACCCACGCCTACGCCACCGCGCTCCTCGCCGATCTCGGCCACTGCAGCCACTGCGGCCGGGACCTCGGCATCGCCGCCCTCGAACACGCCTCCACCACCGTGCTTACCCTCCTCGACCTGGCAGGCCCGGGCACACACCACCTCGTCTGCTCCGTCCCCGCCGACGAGCAACTCCTGGCCGCCCTCACCACCACCACCGGCGACGGCATCGAGGACACCTTCCTCTGCGACACCGAGAGCACCGAGTTCCTCACGGCCCTCGCCGTCGGAATGGCCTGGAGCGGCCACGGCGGTCTTGTCCTGCGCACCACCACCCCCGACGCCCGCGACCGCGTCCACGGCTGGCGCCTGTGCCACGGCCGCCTCCACCCCCTAACCGAGGCCGAGGTCTTCAACGCCTACTGCACCGACGCCCGGACCGGCGAACCCATCGCCCCCGAACCCGGCATCGACTACCGCGCAGGCTTCCCCCTCACCACCACCCACCCCCACACCCACGCCTGAACCGGCCCCCACCCGACTGCGGCCCCGCACCTATGGTGCCGGGGCCGCCCGCACATCCCATCCGGCCCCCACACGCCCCAGCCCCCACGCCCGGCCGGCACAGACCCCGGCCAGCACAGCATCCAGCGGGAGCCGAGCCTTGTCGCGCTAACCCCCCACCGCCCCACCGTCGGACCCGCCGCGCCCGCCCCGGCCTCCGCGCCACCGGCGGCCCCGCGCCCCCATCCACACCGACCGATGCCAGGGATCCGACATGACCAACCCCGCCACCCCCACCACCCGCGAGGACTTCGACGCCCTGCTGCGCGACGTCCTCGGCGAGGACTACCAGCCCCCCGCCCAGCAGGACTGCATCCTCACCTTCCCCCTCGACCAAGTCCGCTCCGCCGCCGAGCACGCCATCACCGCCACCGAGCACGCCCTCGGCCCCGGCGAGACGGACGCACGCCCCCGGCTGTGGTGGATCAAGGGCGACGGCACCTTCCTCATGAGCAACGGCATCGACCACACCCCCAACGCCCGTGATGACAAGGGCCACTGGCGCCACATCGCCTTCGCCGACAACTGGGGACCAGGCACCGACCCGTCGACCGTCCTCGGCGGCGACGACCTCCACGAAACCCTCGACCTGGCCCACCCCGTCGACGACGGCCCCACGCTCATCGAACTGCTGCGCAACGCCCCCGACCACGCCACCCGCTTCCTGCTCCACATCGCCCACGACGACGAGGGCATGGCCCTCACCATGACCACCGAGTAGACACCTACCGCTGCGGCCCCGCGCCCGGACACCTGTCCCGGCACGGGGCCGCTCCGCGTTTCCCGCCTGAGGCACCCGCCACCCCAACCCGCATCCCGCCCCCCGGCACCCGCGCACCACACCCGCCCCGCACGGCCCCCAGGCCGCCTAACGTCCAAGCGAACCCGCAGGCCCAGGCCACAACCAGAAGGGGGGAGCGCCGTGAGGCACGAGACCACCATCAACGAACTCGCCCAGTTCGCCGGTCTCTTCAGCGTCGTCGACCACATCACGGTCCCCGAGACCAACCCGGACACCGACATCACCGAGGAGGTCACCCTCCCCCCGCCGCTCATCCGCCGCACCCAGCGCCGCGACGACACCATCTGGTGGATCCTCACCCCGCCCGGCATCCACGAACGCATCATCGTCGCCGACCAGGCCACCGTCATCGTCTACCTCAAGGACGTCGACCCCGGCCGCTTCACCGGCCACGTCCCCCCGGCACAGGCCACCGCCCCCCAGGCCACCTCGCCGGCCGCCTGGCCACAGCAGGCCGCCGCGCCCGCCACCTACCCGCCCCAGCAGCAGGCACCCGCCCCCCAGACCGCCGCCCCGCAGCGCTCCGCCGCACCCTGGTCCAACCAGCAGAGCTGACCCCACCCCCGGGCCCCGGCCACCGCCCCGCGCGGCAGCCGGGGCCCTTCCATGCCCCCACACCCCACCGTCACCCCGACGACTCCGGCCACCCCGGCCGCCCCCCACCGTCCGCCGTCCCCGAAGGCCCGGCCGGCACACCGGGCGAAGGAACCCCCGGGGCAGAGGCCGGAGGAACGGATCGGGCCGGAGCGGCCGGGGGAGCCGGGGGAGCCGGGGGAGCCGTCACCGGGGAAGCAGCGCCCGGCGCCACGTCCCCGCCCCGCGCCGTGCCCGCCCGCCCCGGCGCACCCCCACCATCCCGCTGCTCCCCGCCCGACCCGCCCGCCGTCTCCTTTGGCACCGTCCTCTTCCCCGGGGCATCCGACTCCACCTTCTCCGGTGCCACCTCCGAGCCCCCTGCGGCAAGGCGCTCGCGCCCCAGCCGCCGCAGCTCCTTGACCTTCTCCGCCCCCACACCCAACCGGTGCCCGCACCCGGCCACCGTCTCCCCGGCCTCGCCCATCGCCAGCACGACCCGCGCCGCCGCCACCCTCGCCGCGTCGATCCGCACCTGGCCGCGCTCCCGCACCCGAGCCACCTCCTTCTCCACCTCGGCGGCGGCCGCCGCCTCGTCCTCCACCGCCAACTCGAAGTCGGCCACCAGCTCGTCGTACTCCGCCTCCTTGCGCCGCCGCTGGACCTCCGCCTCCGCCGCCGCCCGCCGCTGCTCGGCCATCCGCTCCGCGGCACGCTCCAGCGCCACCTTCCGGCGCGCCAGCGTCCCGCTGGTCTTCCCCTTGCCCTTGGTCCGGCTCGACACCACCGCAGCCACCTCCCGGCCGTCCGCGCCCACCCTCGTGGCAGGCTGCGCCCGGCCAGTCTCAGCCGCCCTCCAGCCCCCCAGCCCGGGTGAGCCGTCCGCGTCCCAGGCCGTAGCACGCCCGTCACCGCACCCGGTCCCGCTCACGGGACAGCGGCCATACCGGGCGGGGGAGAGGCCCCAGGTAGAAGCGGTTCCCTGGAGAGAGGGATAGTGCCGAGTTCGGGTGCTGGTGGAGATGGTGGGTGCCAGTGGTGGGGGATGCCGCGGGTGCCGGGTCTGTGATGAGGGTCGGTGGTGGTGGGGATCGTGTGGTCCCCAATCGGTGACAGGCCGGTTGCCGAGCACCTCTGGCACTTTTGACGCTGCACCGGTCCCCAGGGCCGGTTTCCCTCCCGACGGGACGCATTCGAAGGTCGTATCCAAGGCCCTGGGAGGTTCGGGGCTCAGCACCGGACAGCGCCCGCATCGGCCTGTACCGCGGTGTTCTTCTGGCGTCGTGGGGATGGCGGCGAAGGCGATCAGGGCGGGGCGGGAGCGCTACTACCGGCGCAACATCGCCCTCGGCGACGGTGCCCAGGGCACGCAGCTGACGGTGTCTTCCAGCGTGCCGGGGGTGCCGCCCGGTGTGTGGCACGGACAGGCCGCCACGGCTCTCGGGCTGTCCGGCATCGTGAGCGACGCCCAGATGCGCGCCTTGTTCGGGCTCGGCATGCACCCCGATGCCGAGGCGATCACGGCCCGGGAACTGAGCGAGGGAGCCTCGCTCAAGCGGGCCATGAAGGCGGCCAAGCTCGGGCCGGCCGTACCGCAACTCGCCGAATCCTCCCCGCTCGACAAGGAGATCGAACAGGTCCTTGAGCACGTCAGCGAGCAGCTGTGCCGCCCGCTGACGAAGGCCGAGACGAAGGACCTGCGGATGCGGACCGCAGCGCGCGCCTTCGAAGTCGAATACCACCGGGCGCCGTCGGCCGGCGCCGAACTCGGCCGGTACCTGACCGCACGGACAGGCCCCCAGCGCCACGCCGTCACCGGCTACGACCTGACCTTCTCCAACGAGGAGCTGTCCCTGCTGTTCGCCCTCGGCGGCCCCGAGGTGCGCAGGATCGTCCTCGAGGTCCTGGCCCATGCACGCTCGGAGACCCTGATGTGGCTCGAGCACCATGCGCTCGCAGTACGCACCGGCCCGGGCGGCGTGGCCCAGCAGCGGGCCCAGCCGGGCCTGCTGGCCACGGTCTATCTCCACTACGAATCCCGTGCAGGCGACCCCATGGTGCACGAACACGCGGTCATCTCCCCACGCGTGAAGGGACCGGACGGCCGCTGGCGCAACCTGGACTCCAGGCTCCTGCTGCGCGATGTCGTGGTCGCCAGCGAACTGTTCAACCAGCGCTCCCTCGAACTTCTCTGCTCCCGACTGGGCCTTGCCGCCGAGGAGGTCGAGGTCACGCCCGGCCAGCGGCCCGTGATGCGAATCTGCGGGATCGACCCCCGGCTGCGCGCGGCCTTCGCACAGCGGGGCAACGCCGTACGGACCACGGCCGACGCCCTCTTCGACGACTACCGGCGACGCCATGGACGCCAGCCGCACGGCCCAGCCCGCTACGCCCTGATCGAGCGAGCGCGCAACCAGAGCAGTCCCGCCAAGCGCACGGCACGCTCGCTGGACGAACTACTCGCCACCTGGCGGCGCCGCGCCGTCGCTGTCACCGACCGCGCCACCGTCGACGGACTGCTGGCCGCCGCGCAGGCCGCCGCCCTCCGCCAACCCGCCGCCGCGGCACTCGACATCGCCGCAGGGGCCGAGGAGGTCCTGGCGGCGGTCGTCGAGCGGCGTACAACGTTCCACCGCCGCCACGTACTGGCCGAGGCGCGCCGCTACCTGATGCGGACCCTGGCCGGGGCCACCGCCGCACCCCAGGCGGCCGAGCAGATCACCGACCGGGTCCTCGCTCACGCCGACTGCCTGGACATCACTCCACCCGAGATCAACCCGCCCCATCCCGACCTCCAACGCGCGGACGGCACCTCCGTCTACCGGCCGATCGGCTCGCAGACCTACACCACCCACACCCTGCTCGCCGCCGAGAGCCGGCTGCTGGCCGCCGCCCGGACCAGCGTGATCCCACCGGTGGGGCGGGGCACCTTCGCCCGCGTCGCCGCCCTGCACCGCGGCCCGATGGACGCCGGACAGCGCGCACTGGCCTCCTCCTTCGCCTGCTCCGAGCAGCTGCTGCTGGCAGGCCTGGGGCCTGCGGGCGCCGGAAAGACCACGGCGATGCGGCTGGTAGCCCGCGCCGTGGACGCGGCCGGCGGCCGGCTGATCCCCCTCGCACCGTCCTCCCGCGCGGCGAAAGTCCTCGGCAGCGACCTCGACCGCCGTGCCCACACCCTGCACTCCTGGCTGCACCAGCGCGGCCGGGCCGCCGACGGCAAGACCGTCGGCGAGGACTTCCAGCTACACCCCGGCGACGTCGTCCTGGTCGACGAGGCGGGCATGGCCGGTACCCTCCTGCTCGATCGGATCCTCGCCGATGCGGCGGCCGCCGGGGCGGTGGTGCGCCTGCTCGGCGACCCGCACCAGCTCGCCGCCGTCGAGGCCGGGGGAGCCCTGCGGCTCATCTCCCGGGCCGGCGGCGCGGTCGAACTCGACCAACTGCACCGCTTCCGCGTGCCCGGCGAGGCCGACGCCTCCCTCACCTTGCGCGACGGCGAGGACAACCGGGCGGTCTTCGACTGGTACCGGAACAAGGGCCGGATCGTCGCCGGAAACTACGACGCGATGTGCGACATGGTGTTCGCCGCCTGGGCCAAGGACCTCGGCAAGGGGCTCACCTCGCTGATGACGGCCGCCGACACCGCGACGGTGACCGCGCTCAACCTGCGGGCCCAGGCCTGGCACATCGAGGCCGGCACCGTCGACACCAGCCAGGCCGCCGCGCTGCGTGCCGGGCAGCGCGCGCACGTCGGCGACGTCATCGTCACCCGCCTCAACCGTCGCCGCATGACCGTGCGCGGCGGCCGCGACTTCGTGAAGAACGGCGACACCTGGACCGTTCAGCAGATCCTGCCCGGCGGGGACGTGGTGGTCCGCCACACCCAGCACCGCGGCCGCATCCGCCTGCCCGCCGACTACATGTCCGCCCAGTGCGAGCTCGGCTACGCCTCCACCATCCACCGCTCCCAGGGCATGACGGTCGACACCTCGCACGCGCTGGCCTCCGCCCGCTCCAACCGTGAAGGCGTCTACGTCCAGCTGACCCGCGGCGCGCGCACCAACCGCCTTTACGTCGCACTCGAGGACGGCGACCGCCTCGACGACGTCCTCGCCTCCATCGCCGCCAGGCGCCGCGCACAGCTGTCGGCGACCGAGTCGATCACCGCCCTGCAACGCGAGATCGCCGCGCCCGGGCAGCTGTCCACCGAGTTCGCCGACGTCGCCGAGCGCGCCACCACCGCCCGGCTGACCGGTCTCATCGAGCACGCCCTCGGCCCCGGCCGGGCCGCGATGTTCATGGCCGCCGACGCCTACCCGGCCCTGGTCCGCGTGCTCCACGACGCCGAACGAGCCGGGTTCGACCTGCCCCGCCTGCTCTCCAACACCGTGCCCAAGCGCGGCTTCGGCGACGCGGACGACCCGTCCGCGGTGCTGACCTGGCGGCTGCGCGAGCGCCTGCAGGACGCTGCCGAAGCCCAGCAGGACAACCGGCACCGTCCGCTGGCCGCCCTCACCCTGGCCCAGCTGCACACCCTCACGAAGCTCGCCGCCGCCCACCGGGCTACTGCTCGCGAGGCGCTCAAGGCGGCCGACGCCGCCTTCACTCACCTGCCCGCCTCCGTCACCACCCGCGCCGGCCACACCCATCCCGCCTGGGACCAGCGCCCCATGGGGGAGCTGACCCGCCGCGAGCTCGCCGCCCAACTGGCCATGGTGCGCACCCAGATCCGCCGCGCCCAGACGAACCAAACCCCGCTCTCCGACACGGCCCGGCACCTGATTGCCGACCTCACCCGCGAGTCCCAGCTGCGCCGCGCCCTGAACTGGCGCGACGTCGCACGCGAGGACTTCCAGCGCGAGCGGGCCACCAGCAACGCTGCCCCCGGCGCCACTTCACTGGCCGCGATGCGCCGCACTCTCCAGACACGGCGTACCTCCACAGCTGATCGCCAGCACTCCGCGCGCGCCGCGCTGGCCCGCGCCGACGCCGTCTCCGACAAGATCTACGCCGAGCTCCGCTTCCGCGAGCGCCTGCCCGACCACGCCCCGCACCGCCCCAACTACCGCGGCCAGATACCCGACTGGGTCGCCGACTCCCACGCCCTGGTCCACCCCGACACCCCCGAACACTGGGCCGGCCACCTCGCCGAGCGTCACCGCATCCTGGCGCGCGCCCTGGCCGACCGCGGCCACACCCTGGCCGCCTCCACGCCCGCCTGGGCCCGCCCGCTCGGGGACCCGCCCCCCACCAGCGCCCCCCGCCGCCGCCACGCATGGGCCACCACCGCCGCGCTGGTGGAACTGTGGCGCACCCGCCACGCCATCACCGCAGTCCCCGGACTGGGCCCGCGCCCCGCAGACCCGGACGACGCGGCAGCCTGGGACGACCTGGACGCCCGGGTCCGCGCCCTGACCGGACGCCGCCGCCCGGTGCATCTCCCGCCACCCGACGCTCCCGCCTCCGTCATGATCGAGGCGGCCCTCAGCCACCTCGACACGCCGCCGCCCACCGGGCCCCTGCCTGACCATCCGGCCCTGCGCGACCCCCTCGGCGTCGCACCCCTGTCCTACGGAGCGCTCGACGCGCGCCTCGCCCGGCGTGCCCTGGCCGCCGTGCTCGCCGGCGAACCTCTGCCCGAAGCCTGGATGGAGGAGATCACCGCCCCCGGCGAGGAGGACGAGGACGAACAGCGCACCTACACCAAGCTGCTGACCGCCATCGGCGACTACCGGCGCCGCCACCACCGCGCCGGCCCCGACGTGCTCGGCCCGCGCCCGGCGGGCCTCGACGGCGAGGAGTGGGACCACCTCACCGACGCGATCGACCTGTACACCCACGCCCGGGTCGAGCGCCGCCTCGAGGAGATGCGGGCCCGCACCGCCGCGACACGTGCCGCTCTTCTGCCGCCGCCCTCGCCGCTGCGTCAGCAGCCCCCGCCCGACACCAGCCGGCCTGGCCACCGGCCTCCGACCCGGTGAACACCACACCGCGTGCCCTCGACGCCGCCGGCAAGCCCCGCACCGATGCCCCCGCACCCGAAGCCCAGCCCCACGGTGCGGGCTCGCTTCCCGGCTGAAGACAGGTGGATATGGCACCCCGAACGGGCCCCGGACGTATCCGGCTGGCGGGCCGCACCGTGCAACTGACCTGGCTGCGTGAGCACTCCGCGGAGGCCGCCCCGCTGTTCGCCGCGCCCGGGCCGAGGTCGGTTACGCCTGGTGCCTGTGCCGCCGCCCTGCCCTGCGCCTGGTGATCCGCTGCACCCGTGCGGGCCGCTCCCACGTTGCGGGCTGGCCCGGTGAAGGCGAGCGACACGACCCCAGCTGCCCCTTCCACAGACTCGGACCCGGCCTGTCCGGCCGCGACCGCTACAGCACGCAGGCCATCCAGGAGGCCGACGACGGCGTGTTCATCCGCCTCGCCACCCCTCTCACCAGCCGCCTGGCCCAGCTCGAATCCCACGATGTCGCGCCGGAGGACACCGGCACCGAAACAGGCTCGCGGCGCTCCGTCGGCCTGCTGGGACTGCTGCACTGGCCGTGGGAACAGGCCCAGCTCAACGTCTCACACCCGCAGACAGGGCGTGTCACCTGGCGCACGTGCCACGCCCGGCTGCGCCAACAACTGCGTGAGACCACCATCAACGGCCGGGCCATGGACGAGGCGCTGTACGTCGTCCCGCCCTTCACCCCCGCTGCGGCCGAGGACAACGCCGCCGCCCTGGATGCCTTCCGCGCAACGCTGGGGCGCCACGGCAGGACCGAACGGCGCGCCCTGATCCTCGGACAGTTCAAAGAGGTGGCACCCACCCCGTACGGCGTCGCTTACCGCCTGGCCCACCAGCGCACCGCGCTCTACGCCCGCGCCGCCCTGCACGCGCGGGCCACCCGCTCCTACCGGCACGCCTTCGGCAGGACGGCCACCGCGCACAGCGGCACACGCATCGCCCTGTTCGTCGTCGAGCGCAGCCCCAAGGGGCACCTCATCGTCGTGGACCTCGCCGCGATGCTCACCACCGGCACCTACATTCCCGCGGACTCCTCCTACGAGCGGACTCCTCCTACGAGGTGGTCATGGCCGACGCCCTCGCCGGATGCCGCCGCGCCTTCATCAAGCCACTCCGCTACGACACCACCAGCACCGTCCTGCCCGACTTCGTCCTCACCGACGTGACACCCACGGCGTACGTCGAGGTCTACGGCATTCACGGCCGGGAAGCCTACGACCGCCGCAAGGCCGAGAAGCGGGAGTTCTACCAGCGCCAAGGAAGCCAGCTCATCGAGTGGGATGTCACCCAGCCGCTCCCCGCAATCACGCGCTCAGGCCGGGGCGGTTCCGGCCCCAGGGTCTGACGCTGTCCACAGCACCGGTGGCGTGGCGGGCCGGAGGCCGCGAGCGGGCCCTTACCGGGGTGACGCTGGTACTCAACCTTCTGCCCGCCGACCATCTGGACGGTCCACCCACCCGCTGGCCGTACGGGCCCTCACCGGCATCTACCGGAGGATCGGACGCTGTTGCTTGCCGGACCGGTCGCCCCGTGAACATCTCGCCCGGGCGAAACACCTGGCCATTCCTCCCGCGTACGCTGGCCGTCCGGGCGCGGCCCGTCGTATCCGCAGGGACGTGTGCGCCGCAGCCGCACGCCACGGCAGGTGAAGGAGATCGAGGATGACCGTCGACACCGCGTTGCCGGAACGCCGCCCCGCCGTCGATACGCGCACGGCTCGTGCGGATTGCCGCGCTGCCTCTTCTCTTCGGGGCTGCTCTCCTTCTTGCAGCGCTGATCCTCATCGTGATCCTGCCGCCTTCCTACCTGTCCGGGGCCATTGCCGGCGCCACGGGAGTGGCCGCCTTCGCCGCTGTCGGTCGGGGCATGCGCCTGATCCGGCGGACCTGCACGACGGTCGAGCGGCACCTGTCGGCGGTCCTGCTCTTCTTCCGCTACCCCGAAGTACCAGGGCAGTCGATCGGCGTCCTCCTGGAGGACCTGGAGCAGACTCTGAGCAGCCGCCTCTTCGGAGTTGTCGCCCTCATGCCCGAGGAGCGGACGAAGGTGCTCCTGGACTCTCTGCGCCGTGCCGCGCAGGACAGCCCAGTGCAGCTCGGCGCCGAGCTCCACGGGCAGATGTCCGCGCTGTCGAAGGACTGCAGGCGCTGGCTCGACACCCTGGCCTGAAACTCCGCCCGGCGCGGGCCGTCACGAACCTCCCATCCCACTATGCAGTGCGGCTCGCACCGTGATGCCGAACCGCCGTCGAAGGCAGTGCAGCTCCCATATCGACAGGGCGCGCACCGAGGCCGGGGCGCGAACAGGAACGGCGCCCGAACCGTCGCCGGTGCGTTGACTGGAGCAGAGTCGGCCACCTGGAAGACGAACAGCGACAGGGAAGAAACAAGCGCGCCCCGCTGCCTCGCCTGGCGTTCCTGAGCGAGCAGCCGTGACGGCTTCGGGTTCCTTGTTGCCGGGACACGGCCTCACAAGGCCCGCCTCACCATGCGCCCGGCACCCGCAGGCCGCATCTGATCACCGGCTGGAGGCGGCCGTCTGGTGGAACACCGGTGACGGTGGCCGACTCACCACCTGGAACCCGCACCCGCCCCACGCCGAAAAACCCGCTGCACAACACCCCGGCGGGTAACACATAGTGGAGCAACATCACCGAGCAGCCGAGTAACCAGAAGGACGGCCGTGACGACCGCCTACAGCGAATCCCCCACCGAGCGTATCCCCGGACGGTCCTGGACCGTCCGGATCACCGGCCACGGCAGCCGCGCCGCCTCGGTCACCTGCAGCACCGCGGCGTGCCGGATGCCGCCCCGCTCCGAGGACCTCGCCGCGCTGCGCACCTTCGCCGCCGCGCACGCCGCCGCACACGCGAAGGTCGCCACCATCAACCCCAACGCCTACTGCCACTGCGGCTCCCAGCGATGCGGCGCCCACCCCAATGCCAAGACGTCCTGCGCGGGCGCGGTGGTGATGATCCTGCGACACGACCCGATCGTGCGCCGGGTGTGGAGCCTGGAAGAGGTCTGCGAGACCTGCGCCCCGCTCATCCCGAACGCCACCGTCATCGCCCGCGCCGCGCGGCCGAACCGCACCACCAAACGGCCCGCCACTCCCGCAGCGCAGGTGCCGGCCCCCGCCCGGCAAGGCATCGCGGGCGGCTTCTCCTCGGCCCCCGCCGAAGGTGATCCGGCCCCCGCCCGGCGCCCGCACCGCGCACCGCAGCGGCCCCGCCGCCGGAGTCCCGGGCAGGGACGCTGACCAATCAGGAACCGCACCCCATGATCCAGATGCCGCCCGCCCCGACTACGCGAACACCTCTGTGCGCTTCGTCTGCACGTGGATCCGGCACCAAGACGGCCGCGACACGGAGTACAGCGCGCACCTGATGGAGCAGATGGCCGGGGCACTCGAGCAGTACGCTCGCGCTCGCAGCGCGCGGCCGATCGGGCAGCCGCAGCTCGACTCCCCGCCCCCACCAGCCTGCCGCGCCATGTCCAGCACGAGGCACGCCGTGCGATGTTCTCCGCTGAGCGCCGACCGTGGCGATGGGGAGGCCTCACCCTCGTACGGATCTGGCAGGACACCGAACCCGAGGACGGCGGCCAACTCCAGTGCGCGGAGCGGCCCTGACGGAACCAGAACACCGCCCTGTCCACACGTCGTCGTCCACCGGAAGAACCGCACGGCCCCGGGCTGCTTGAGCGGCACCGTCTCCCGTGCGGTCGGTCGGCTCCGCGTCGGGCGCAGCCAGGGCCTGGGGCACCATCTGCCGCTCGGCCCCCGAGCCCGCCGCGGGAAGCGGCGGTGCATCTGGTCATCAGGCTGCCTGGGACGACCTGGGCGTGGGGCCGGATCGAGCTGCGCGGGAGGACGACTCGGTACCACGAGGGCGGCGGACTCAAGTACCGCCAACATCCGGACAACCAAACGGAGACGCGGCATCCCAGAGCTGTGTCGGCCCCTCACGCTACGGTCGTCATGCCGTGCCCGGCAGGCACGATGGCACCACGATCGAACAGGAGTACCTGTGATGCCCGAAGCTCACCCCGCGCACAGCGGCCTGCCCGCCCTGTACCGCGCTGAGGTTGGTGTGTTCCGCGGGCGGTGGACGATGTCAGTCATCGGCCCGGACCTGAGCATGGCCGCAGGACCGAACATCGACCTCGGCCCAGCCGAGAACCTCACCATGGCCCGCCCCGACGACCCGGGCCGCTATCTGATCGCCCTCAGTGGCAAGGTGCCGGTCCTGCCCCGCGAAGAGGCTGTACAGGTCCTGGAGAAACACGGCTTCGTAATCGAGCCCGCCGCCCGCAACGACGCCAGGACCGACCACGGCTGGACCCAGCTAGCCATCACGGAATGGACCGCTCCCTGCCAACTCATTTCGCCTTGACCCACTCTCGCACGGGCAACGCCCGCGCCCCCGCACGGGCGGCCGCGCCGCCCCGGCGAGCTCCTTTCGCCTGGTCCGTCCCGCCCTACGGGACGCCCTTGCGGATGGTTACCCTCCGGCTCCCGTGTGACGGAACGGCTTCGGCGGTCCGGCCGGTGGGCCACACCGGCACGGGCAAGCTGCCGCCAGCCGCCGTCCACGGGCCGCGCGGCGCCCCACCGCCGAGCAGAAGGTCCCTCGATGAGCGAGCAGCACGCCCCCCTCCCCGACGACTTCCGTCCCTGGTTGGCCGAGCGGGGAGAGGACGCGTACGCCCTGGCGTGGGTGGCCGAGGGCAGCGAGCCGACCGGCTGGGCCGAGTCGGAGGTACCTCGGGTGGGCGAGACCGGGATCGCCCGCACCGGCGCAGACCCCACACGCGTCGCGCTGCAGGAGGTCACCCACGGCCAGCAGGAGACCCTGCGCCGCTGGCTCCAACTGGACGACGGCGTGCGGCACCTGGCCATCATCACCGCCGAGCCCGGCGGCCTGCGCGAACACACCCCCGGCGAACTGGCAGCCGAGCTGATGCACGACCCGGCCAGCGACGAGGCCCGGCTCACCGACTCGCTGGCCGGCTGGTTCTACCGGCGCAACGCCGAGGCACCGCAGGGGCTCGAGCTCGGGTGGATCACCGCGGCCGCCGCCTGGACCTGCCACCTGCGCGCCCTGGCCACCTACCCGCCGCCCTCCGTACTCGCCCAGAGCCTGGAACGCGCCGGCGAACACGACGAGGCCACCGCCGATCTGGTGGTCAGCACCGCGCTGCAGATCACCAACCTCATCGACCGACTGGAGCGCGCGTACCGCTCGCGTGCCGAACTGATCGAGGACTGGCATGCCGTGGAGTCTCTGGCCGCCGACGTCCCCGCGCTCAGGGGGATGACCGACTGGCTGCTCGACCAAATCGCCCTGAGGGACGCGTCCGCCCAGCAGCTGCGGGCCGTCCTTGAGCCCGACGTCACCGACTACCTGTACGACCGGCGAGCCGACGGCTCCCTCCTGACCGTCACCGTTCCCGCCCTCGACGCGCCACGCGCCGCACACCTGGCTCAGGCCCGCGAGATCGTCCGCGCCTACACCGCCGCAGCGCACTCGGGGCGCGAGCAGGAAGCGCAGCAACTGCTCGACGCCTTCCCGGTTCCGGCTCGCGCTCTGTCCACCAGCGGTCCGGCCGCCGCCTGGCGGTACCGCTCAGCCACTGCGGCCGATGCTGTCGAGGCCCTCGCCGCGCAGCGCGCCGCGATCACGGCCGAGGACAGCAGCGACTATTTCGCCGACCCGGAACTGCTGCACGCCGAGGCCTCCTACCTTGCCGCCCGCGAGGGCCAGTTGCACCTCATGCACGACGCACTCGGCCGCCTGGCGTTCCCCGCCCCGGCCCCTCGCGGCCTGCCCGAGGAGCTCGTCCCGGTCGCAGCCGCGCAGACCCAGCGCCGTGTCATCGAGGCGTACGGCACCCTGGAGCGCGCGGCTCAGGCGCTGGACGGCCAGATCCACTACCAGCTCCAGCAGCCGGTGCCCGCCCGCCGGCCCGCCACCACCGGCGCCGAGACCGACCTGCTGACCCGTGCCCGCGACGCGCTGGAGCACACCGCGGCTACCAGTGTTCCCCTCGACGAGGAGCACATCCGCGCCCGCCTGCAGGAGGCGATGGCCCGCCCCGCCGTCCCAGAAGGCCCCGCCCCGGCGCCGGCCACCGCCCATGACGAGGCTCATGCCCAGGCCCTTGCCGCAGGTTCCGTTGCACCCGGAGTGGACCGGTGACCTGGGCGCTGAGCACCGTCATCTCCCTGCTGCTGCGCGCGACCGGCCCCCTCCTCCGGCGCGGACTGCCCCACCTCGCCATGGCCGCCATGGCCGCGCTCGTGTGCGGAGCATCCCTCGCCGCCGCACGCGGGCTTCTCTGCATAGCCCTGTGGTCACCGGCCGAGGAGTGGCCGCTGGTCACCGTCCTGGTCGGACTGCTGGGAGCTGCGGTCCGCCTGGCCGCGCTCGTGGGGCTGCTCGCGGTGGCCCTGCTCCTGCCGCTGGCCATCACGGCCGACTGCCTGAGCCGACGGCCGGGCACCGACCGTGACGAGCACTCCACGACCATTCCGTAGAGCACAGAGGACGGCGGCTGGCCGGATCCGGGTATGGGTGTCAGCGCGACCCAGTACCGTACTGCCGACAGGATCCGTCACCGGCTGGAGGCTCGAAGTGCCGATCGAAGAAGGGGGCCGCGAGCCCGAGCTGAACAGCACCGCCGAGCCGGCCGCGCTCTTCACCGCCAACCGCCGCGGCTGCGCGGACCTCGGCCCCCGGAGCCAGGTACGAGGCAAGACCAGCACCTCGTCCGCGCTCGCTCAGCTCTGGGCCCAGCGCGGCGACAGCCGGATCCTCATCACCGACACCGACTCTCAGCAGACGGCCAGAGTGCTGGGCGATCTCCCGCAGGCGTACACCCCGCTCATCATCGACTGCCCGCCCTCCTCCGGATACCCCGCTGGCGGACCGCTGTGGGAGGAAGCACTGCGCACCCTGGGGCACGACTCAGGCGACGCACCCACCCCGTAGACATCGCACGCCTACGCTCAGCCGCCGTACCGGGGAACTTCTCCCCTGCGCGCCGGGGCGATGCTTTCGAGCGACTCGGCGAACTTCGCCGTCGTCTCCTCCAACCGCTCGACCGCGACCTGCCGACGTACCTGCCGCACGACCTCACGGGCCATGCTCGGGACATCCACTCCGAGCGTGCCGCCGGGCAGATGCCGCTCGATGGCACGCTCGACGATGACGATCAGCCGGTCGCGCCCCGGTGCCCCCGTCATACGGCCGGGTTCTCTTCGCCCAGACCTGCCTGGCGAGCCCGGAACAGCACGGTGATCGTCACCGCGTCCGTGATCCGACCAGCCAGAGCCATCTGCTCCGCCTCGGCGAACGCGACGGTACGCACCTGGCGGATGCTGGCGCCGGGCGCGAGCTCGCCCACCGCGTCGATGCGCGCGGCGTACAGCATCACCGCCTCGGCCAGGACCGACGGGTCCGGGTGGGCCTGGCCCAGGCCGATCACCTCCGAGGCGCTCGCGCCGAGCTGGTCGTGCACCTGGTCGGCCGCGTTCTGCGCGTCGGGCACGCCCGCGGCGCCGGCACCCCTGATGATCTCCCACTGCCAGGTGCGGGCCGCGTGCCGGAACCGGTCGACGAGCACGATCTGGCCGTCCAGCAGCGGGAGCACGGCCACCGGCGGCTCCGGCCGCGCGGCGATCAGCCGCAGCCTGCGGGCCTGCTGCCCGTCCGGGAGGACTACGGGGTCCTCGAGGACCACCCGCTCCTCGTCACGGTGCAGGACCTGGCCCTCGGTCATCGGCCAGCGCATGATGCCGATCGCGCCCTCACCGGGCGGGCTGGAGAACCACGCGGGGCGGGTATCGCGCAGATGCGCGTAGGCGGACTCGGGGGTGTGGTCCATCAGGTCACCGACTTCGGCGGGCAGGGTGAGCAGCGAGCGGGGCAGCGGCACGGCGGGGGTCACGCGGCAACTCCCTGGCGGGCGGCGGCCAGATCTGTGGCGAGCTCGTCGACGGCCGTGCGCGTCATGGGCCCGGCGGTGGTGATCCGCGCCAGGTCACCGATGTAGTGCAGACGCCACTTCTCGACCACCCATCTCGGCGGCCGCTCGAAGGTGACGGTCAAGGAGCCGGGGAAGTGCTGCGGCGAGACCCCGGCAGCCTCGAACTGCTCGAGCGCGTAGGCGGCGACGTCCTGGCACCGGGCCACCATGGCGGCCACCCCGGCCCGTCCCAGGGAGCGCAGCCGCGTCCACAGCAGCAGCGCACCCAGACCGCTGCGAGCACCGACCACCAGGCGGCCGGGCACCGTGATTCCCAGGGCCGTGGGCGGGTCCTGCTTGCGGCGTACCAGGGAGACGCCCACCGGGACGGGCAGGCCCAGCAGCGGGTGCCCGGACAGAGTGATGGAGTGCGCACCGTGCGCCAGCGACCACGGCGGGACCTGGTTGCTGTGCGCGGCCGCCAGTCCGCCCGCGCTCGCATCGACATGGACGTGTACCGGCCCGAACGAGGCCGCCGCGGAGCGCAGTTCGGCCACGTTGTCGATGGCGCCCCGCAGGGGAGTGCCGCAGGTGGCCACCACCAGCGCCCCCGCCCCGCGCCGCAGCCGTGTCTGTAGGCGCAGATCGTCCGGATCCATCGAGCCGTCCGGCAGCGCCTGGACGCGCACCACGTTCATCCCCAGCAGCTCACAGGCCCGCACGACGTCGTAATGGGCCTGCTCGCCGACGTACACCGACGGCTCCGGCAGCCCGCGGCGGGCCAGGACCAGGCCGTGCAGGAGGGCCTCGCGCGGCGAGGCCGCCACATAGCCGTGCACCTCGTCGAGGGAGGCCCCGGCGAGCGCGGCGAAGTAGGTGAGCACCGCCTTCTCATACGCTCGGGCGCCGTCGTCGAAGCGGGTCTCGTCGTACGGGCCGCCCTGCCGATCGTTGAACAGGCCCAGCAGCGGGGCGAACTCGGCCATCACCTGGCCCAGGTGGTCCGGGAGCCCCAGGAACGGCCGCTCTGCCGGACCAAGGGCGCGCTGCAACTGGTGCAGCGCGCGGGTGTCCGCCGCGGGCGGGGACGGCTGGAAGCCGATGGTCAGGCCCTCGTCGGGCGGGGTCAAGGCGGTGCGGGGACTCACGTCATCGGCTCCGTACGGATCGCTCGGGCTGCAGGTGCCACTCCATCTATGCCCGCCCGCAGCCGCTGCGGGCCGCCCAGTCACCGAGTACGCCGCAGGGCGGGAGGATGCGCTGCACAACCCGGTGGCGCCTCCCGCCCCACGGACTCGACGGCCCGAGCGCTGCTCCGCGCCGTGCGCCGGCCGCCGCGCGGCGGATTCCACCTGCCGGGAGAGCTGGGCAAGTCGCGGAGCCAGCAGGTGGGACCGCGGCCGAGGACCGATGCCGTCACCGCCGCCGGCCGCCCAGGATCGATCACGTCCGGACCTGAGGGTGCGCACCCCTGCCGGGGCCGGGCGGACCCGTGGGCAGCGCGGGCCGCCCGGCCCGTTTTCCTCCCACAACAAGGAGTTCCCCGTGATCGTTCGCCAGCGCGTCAAACGTGCCGCCGTGGCCGGTGCCCTGGGCCTGGCCGTCGCCTCGGGAGGCATCGCCACCGCCTCGACGGCACAGGCCGCCGACACCGCGACCGACAAGATCTCCTGCAAGGCCGTCAAGGTCCACAAGTCCGCGTCCAAGGGCTCGACCACCGTTATCTGCGGTTCCGATCTGGCACTTGTTGTGTGAGGCACATGGGCGACAAGATCACCTACAAGCAGTGGGTGTACCAGAAGTCCAAGAAGACGTGGTGGGTGCACGGCACGGTCACCCGCAAGTCGGACCACAAGAAGATCCGCGGCTACGTCGTCTACCAGCGCGCGAACCCGTACAACACCTGGCCCGCGCCCACCCCGCCGATCCCTAAGTAGCCCCTCGGGCACCGCTGTTGCCGCACCCGGAGAGACCGGAGCGGCAGCTCCCCGGGGCGCAGCAACGACGCCGCACGGCGGGCCGGGCCCACTGCCTCATCCCACCCCGGCGTACCGCTACACCGCGCACAGCTCCCTGAAGCCGCTCACCACTTCATAGACACCTTTCGAAGGGACCACTCGGCATGTCCGTGATACGCCGCCTGTCCACCGTCGCCCTGTCCGCCACCCTCCTCGCCGGCGGCGCCCTCGCGATCGCGCCGTCCGCCTCCGCCGCCGACCGGGACTGCACGTCGTACGACCAGAGCGCCGGGGTCCGCAACGGTGTCAACTACCGCAGCGGCCCGGGGACCTCGTACAAGTCCAAGGGGATGCTCTACAAGTCGGACAGCGTGAAGATCTACTGCGAGAAGAACGGCTGGTACTACACCAAGCTGAGGACGAAGTCCGCCAGCGGCCTGGCGAAGAACACCCCCGGCTGGGTCCGCAAGGACATGGTCAAGCTCTGGCTGGCCGGATAGCACGCCTCGGCGCCGGGACCGAGGACGGGACCGGACGCTTCACGCGGAGTCGACCGCTCTCCCCGTGCCCCGGACGAAGGAGATTCGCCCGGGGCACGGCCGTGCGTCAGGGCGTGGCGAGCATCATGGCCGCGGGCACGAGCTCCCAGAGCGTGGATTCGAAGTCCCGCAACGAGCAGTAGGGGTTCCAGGAGGTGTGCGTGCCGCCTGGTGCGCAGGCATGTGCCCCGTGGCCCGGTCGTACGCCCGTGAGCACCGCCGGGTCCGGCCGAACGGCATCGCGTGACGGAACGGTCCGCCCGATCGCCGCGCCAGGGGATGGGAGGAGGGGCAGCGACTGCCCGCCTCGCCGGAAGCAGCGTGGAGAGGGCCGCCGCGGCCTGCTGGGCTTCTCGCCACGGCGGCTGGCCACCCCTTCGCCGCTGGCGCCGTCCGTACGCCGCTGCCTGTCCCCCTGGGCCCCGGCGCACGGACGGCGGCCTTCTCCCCGCACCCACGATTCCCCTTGCAGAGGCAGGTAGGCGATGGCCCACGCGCAGGTTCACGACGTCCCCCGCACCACAGAGGCGCCGACCCGCGCACCGCAGCCGTCACCCCCGCCCGCATTCGCCGACGAACCGGCGCCACGGCCCACCCCGCCGACCTTCCGCGATGTGCTGCGTCACCGATATTGCAGCCGCCTGCTGATCTCTTCGGTGACCGGCCGGCTGTCGCTGGGCATGGTGCCCGTCGCCCTGATCCTGGCGGCGCAGCAGGACGGCCACTCCCTGGCGACTGCCAGTCTGCTGGCCGCGCTCTACGGCATCGCCCCGGCGCTCGGCCTGCCGCTGCTGGGACGGCTGGCCGACCTGCGCGGCCTGCCGCTGCCCTGCCACCTCGGCGCCGCCCTGGTCGCCACCGCGCTGGGCACCCTGGCTCTGGTGGGCACCTCCCATCTGCCGGTGGCCGCCGTGTGCGTCGCCCTGGCCGGAGCCGGATGCCCGCCGTTGGAGGGCGGGCTCCGGTCGCTGTGGCACGCCGTGCTGCCCGACGGTGCGCACGTGCGCACCGCCTACACCCTGGATTCCTCCGCCCAGGAGATCGTCTACGTCACCGGCCCCGCCCTGGCCATCGCGGTGGCCACCTGGCTCTCGCCGGCTACGGCTCTCGCCCTGGCGGCCGCCGTCACCATGGTCGGCTCCCTCGCCTTCGCCACCGCCCGCCCCGCTCGCACCTGGCGGGCCGTGCCACGCCGCCGGGAGCGGCTCGGCGTACTGCGCCCGCCCGCCATGCGGCCCCTGCTGCTCTCCCTGGTTTTCCTCGGCGCCACGGTCGGCGCCCTCAACGTCGCCGGGATCGTCGTTGCGGAACGGCAGGACGAGCCCTGGCTCGCGGGCGCGCTGCCCGCGGTGTTCTCCGCAGCGGGGCTACTCGGCGGTGTCCTGTTCGCCCGCTTCCAGCCCGCGACCGCTCCCCGGCCGCGGCATCTGATGCTGCTGGGGGCCGCGTTCGCCGCCGGATGGCTCCCCCTGCTCGCCCCGCTCCCGGGCCTGGCGGTCCTCGTCCTGGCGATGCTGCCCGGCGCCTTGTTCGTCCCCCTGCTGACCGTGGCCAGCCTGACCGTCACCTCGCTCGCCCCGCCGGGCACATCCACCGAAGCGGTCGGCTGGATGTCCAGCGCAATGCGCCTGGGCCTGGCAGGTGGCACCGCCCTGGCGGGTCCGCTCGGCGGTCACTTCGCCGTCCCGCTGATGGCCGCCGCCCTGTGCGCGCTTCTGCTCTCGGCCCGCCCGGCGCTCGCCCCGGCGGCTACTGCCGTGTGACACGACGAAGCGGTCACAGGCACCCGCTCCCACCTCCCGGCACGCACACCGCGATCACCGAGCCAGGCCCTGGCACGCCCGGACAGCACACCGGTCACAGGCCCCGGACCGCGCGCAGGCTCCCTGGCATTACGACCGACGTAGGAGGAAGCAACCCCATGCCCGCGTTCAAGCGCACTGCCGTCACCCTGCTCGCCGCTGCCGCTGTCACCGGCACCACCTTCGCCACCGCCACCACCGCCTCCGCCGCGAGTTACCACTGCAAGACCAGCAGCGCCTCCGTCGACAACCCGGCCTACTCCGGCCCGTGGGCGGACAACTACAACTTCGACGTCAAGCTCTGCGCCAAGCGCTCCGGCGGCTACATCTACACCTACGCCAGGGTCGACTTCGAGGGCCCCGTCGCGTACGTCAACATGACCGACACCCTCGACGGCGCCCGTTTCCACCTCCAGACCAAGAAATCGACCTCCGGCACCGATCCCGTCGTGAAGTCGGCGAACTACACCGGCCTCGAGTACAAGCTCGAGCACGGCAACACCGCTGGCAACGGGAGCTACACGACCGGGACGATCAAGTACAAGGACGGCTCGGGCCGCTACCTCGCCGACGGCTACATCCAGCTGGACTGGAACCGCGACGGGCGGGGCTACCGCAATACGCACTTCAGCGCCTCCCCGACCGTGTAGAGGCCGTAGAACTCCTCAACGAGCGGCTTCACCCGGCGGTTCAGGGTCTCCCCGCGGCGGGAGCTCCTGAACCGCGTCCCCGGGGAACTCGTCCCCTTCTCCTGGCTGTTCGACGCCTGTGCGGGGCGCGAGCTCTTCTGCTGCTACACCCCACGTGCCGTGCCGTCGATCGTCTCGGCCGCGCTGAGCGCCGCCAGCACCTGCCGCTCACCGGCTTCCACCTCGACCATGCCTGATGCAACTGCCTCGGCGAGCCATGCCGCGTGACCGAGCAAGGCCGCCACGGCATGCCAGATCTCGCTGCAGGACCCGTCCTGCAGCCACCTGTGGGCAGCCCTCAGCGCGGCGGAAACATCCCCGTCGTGCGCCTGCAGGTCCTGGCCCGTCAATGGTCCGATCCACGCTTCGACGTGCGACTGCACCACCTGCGTGTAGGCCCGGTGGTCGGCCATCGTCCCGCAGCGCCCGTCCGGCTCCTGCGATGCGCGCCGGCCGGGCCAAGGCCGGGCGAGCCACCGATGGCTCGCACACATCTCCACCCGGTACTTCAGGACACGTCCCTTCTTCCGGCTGCGCGCCTCGACCACGTGCGTGGCGGGCGCGGAGCAGACGGTGAGCTGGCGCAGTACAGGCATCGGATCTTCCCTCCGTTGCGGCATCAGTCATCGAGCCTGGCCGACCGGGAGGCCGCTGTCGGCTCCGCCGGCGCACACCGGGCGTGACTGCCGTCACACTGTGGCCGAGCGGCGGGCAGCCCGCGGGGCGGACCGGACCACGGCGTCGGAGGGAATTTGTCCCGCAGTGGAGACCGCCGCAGCAACTCGTATCCCACTCCCAGGAATTAGCGGATTTCATCCACTTTTGTCTCTGGCGGTACGGGGTCCGTCCTGCTGAGATCACCTCTGTCCAACCGACGCTTCACCGTCTTCTCCGAGGAGCCTTCGAGATGATCAAGCGCCCGTACAAGTCCCGCCCGCTGTCCGCCGTCCGCCCGCTCGCCGCGCTCACGTAGCCGCACAGCGCCTCCCTGCCCAAGCGCCCGCCGGGCCCCCTTGTCCATCCAGCCCGGGCGGGCGCTGCCGCATCCGGGCCGCACCGCCCCTCCCTGACCAAGGAGCTCACCCCCGCCATGCACGCACCTCTCGTCCGCGCGTCGTCGCGACTGGCCGCCACCCTCATCGCCGCTGCGGCGGCCGGGACCCTCGCGTGGGCACCCGCCCATGCGGCCCCGGGACCGGCGGCCAACCACGACAAATTCGGGCCGGGCTATGCGATCTCCGACAGCGAAGGCCACGCCGCCAGCTCCCACATCGGCGCCTACGGGCCGCCCGGCATGACGGTGTACGGAAACTACGAGACGTTCTGCGCGGACCCCGAGCGCCGTGGACCCGACCAGGCGGGCGGTTACACCGGCCCGACCACCGTCGAGCACTGGACGTCCTCGGTCACCGGCCGCCCCATCCCCGACGCCCATCTCGCCTACGTCTCCTACGTCGTGGGCAAGTACGGCCAGACCAGAGATGCGGCTCAGGCCGCCGCGGTCGATGCGACCGTCTACGAGTGGCTGGCCGGCGGGAGCTACGGCATAGACGGCACCCGCGGCAAGCAGCGCCTGAGCTACCCGAATGTCTCCCCGTCCGCCCGGACGCTGGCGCTCGGTTACCTGAGCGAGGCGAAGAAGTACGCCGGCCCCTACCGGCTGTCCGTCGTCCCGGAGGTGACCGAGACCGCGGCCGGGAAGAAGGTGACGGTCACCGTCTCGGTTACCGCACAGCTCTCGGGCGCCAAGGTTCCCGGGGTCAAGGTCGCGCTCGCCGAGGCGGGCAAGGACGGTGAACGCGGACAGGTCACCACCGGCCAGGACGGCACCGCCGACTGGGAGTTCACCGCCGACGCCAAGGGCACCACCACCGTCCACGCCAGCGCCGCGGACCTGCCCGGCTCCCAGCTGAAGATCCTCACACCCCGCGACGGCAAGGCGCAGCGGATGGTGCTGGCCGGCGACACCACCACTGCCAGTGCGGACGCCGCCATCAAGGTCACCGCTGCCCCCGGGGGTGTGACCATTCACAAGAAGGACCCGGGCGGCGACCGCCTGGTCGGCGCCGCGTTCCAGCTCACCGATCCCGACAGCGGTCGCGTCGTCGCCGAGGGCAAGACCGGCGCTGACGGCATTCTCGCCTTCGACGACCTCGCGCCGGGCACCTATCGGCTGCGTGAGACGGACACCGGCAGCCGCCTGCACGAGCGCGTGCCCGACCAGGACATCACCATCACCGAGGGCAAGGCGGCGGCCGCCAACCCGATCACCATCGTCGACCCCTTCAAGCAGGGCGAACTGGTGCTGAAGAAGACCGACAAGGCCACCGGGAAGCCCCTGCCCGGAGCGGTCATCACGATCAACGCCGACACCCTCGACGCTTCGGGCAAGCACACCCGGGGCAAGGAGATCGCCCGGCTGACCACCGGCAAGGACGGCACCGCCAAGCTCAAACTCGACGTGAAGCTCAAGAACGGCACGCACTACTGGGCGAGCGAGACCACCGCACCGCCCGGATACCGGGCCGACGCCGCACCTCAGCGATTCACCGCCACCCCCGGCGCCCAGGTCACCGTCACCCTCGCCGACTCCAAGATCTTCGCGCCCACCACACCGCCCGCCGCCACGCCGCCCATCACGCCGCCCCCGGCCGCACCCCACCAGCCGCCCGCGCCCACCGCGCAGCTCGCTCACACCGGCTCGTCCGGCACCACCTGGCTCATCGGCGCGGTCGGCGTCCTGGTGGCCGCCGGCGGCGGCGCCGTGTGGGCCGGATCCCGCCGCCGACGCCAGGCGCACACACCCGACGGCCAGTGACCTGCAGGGCGAGGCGCACCGAGCGCCCCGCCCGGAGACGGGTGAGGTACCGGAGCAGCCTGCTCCGGCACCGCCGCCTCAGTCCTCCTCGTCGCCAGCGGCCACGGCCTGCCGGTGGCCGTCGTCCCAGCACCGGCCGCTGAACAGACCCTCGTGCAGCGGGTAGCCACGCCGGATGTGCCCCGGCTCCTTGGCGCACTGCACCCAGCCGTAGTTCTCCGGTGCGGCGTCGAAGAACATCGCCGCACACAGGCCGTCCACCCGATCGGGGGTGGGACCGTAGAGCCCCAACCGGTCCAGCAGCCTGTCCGCAAGCCCTTCTGCCGCCTGGTCGTCGAGCTCCGAAACAGCCGTGATCAGCTCTACGAGCCGCCCGTACGTCCCCTCCGGCGTGATCGTCGGCAGCAGCGTCTTCGACGGGATCATCAAGTCCTCCAGCACGAAGGTGAGAAAACCTCTTCGCTTACAGGCGGCGGCACAGACCCCAACCGACAATGAATCTGGGACTTGTGGTGCACGTCACACTGCCGGTCGGGTGGGGGAGCCGCTCCCGCAACGGCATTCCTCGGATTCCACCGACGGGTTTCGTCGGAGGGACGGTGGTCCCGGGACGCCAGTGGTCACCCGCAATCGGCGGGCGCCGCCAGTTCCTGCTCGGCATCCTGCACCCGGGCACGGTCAGCCTCGTGACGCCGTCGCCGGGCCAACGCGTGCACGGCACCGCCCGCCGCCGACACCACGAGGGCGGCGCTCATCACGATCGCCGCCGTGGCCGACAACTGCTGCGCCTGGTCCAGGAGTTCCTCGGGCCGTGCGGAGGCGGGATCGAGCCGGGTCTGCGTCACCCACACAATCAGTCCGCCGGCAGCCAGGAGACAGCCACCCACCACCCATGCGATCCACACAGTGCGTGGAGCCCACATCCGCGCCTCCACGGGCAGTCCCCTCTCCTGCCGGGCCTGGCGCACCTCGTGCGCCTCCTGCCTCCGTACGGCCTTCTCCGCCACCACGCACCCGGCGGCCAGCGCCCACAGCACCACCACGACCACCGCAACGCCGGTGAGGACCGCGCCCTCGGCGCGCGCCACGAGGGCCAGCGTGAACACCGTGAACCCGAGTACCCCCAGCAGCACGGATGCGGCCTCCCACCGCTTCGCCCACGGCGCGTCCTGCCCCGGCTGCCACACCGCCCAGGCCCAGGTTCCGACCACGGCCATCACCGCGGAGCAGACGGCCAGCCACACCAACGCCCCGACCACAGGTCCTCCTTGAGCCGCCGCCCGCCGCGCGCGGGCTGGGGCCGATCCTTCAACGCTGCGGCATTGCGCCGCCAGTGGTGTCCCGCCGGGCGGGCGCCGAGGGCCGCGCTGACCCGCCTGAGGTGTAGACGGCAAGGGTTCACGGCCCGTCTGGCGGTCCGGGAGGTCATTTGCCCTGCCGCGCCCGGGCATGGTTGGCTCGAGCGCCTCCATCCCGCCCCGGAGAGACCGTGACACGCCCCGCCCCCGCCATACCCCCGTGAACCACGCTGACCGGCGGCGCGGCGGCCTGCGTGCTCGCCGCCGCGCTCCTGGGCCACCGTGCCGAGCTGAGTGTCATGGCCGCCGGGCTGGGCCTGGGGGCCGTCGCAGCCTACGGAGTGGCCAGGGTCCGGGCCGCTCTGCCGTGCGCGGCCATCGCCTGGCTGGGAGCCGGGTGCGTCGCGGCCATCCTGAGCTGGGGACTGGGGGAGGACTACCCGTTCGGCTACGGGATCGCCGCCTTCCAGCTCCTCGTCGGCACCGTACTGCTGCCCGGGCACCTGCGGCGCGGCGAGCCGAGCGCCGCAGGTGCCCGGGCGGGCCGCAACGGACGCTAGACCTCCGCCGGAACCTTCCCGGCCGCCGTCTCGTCAGCTTGCCCCGCCTCGCCGCCCACGGTGCCGTCCGCCTCGGGCGCGGCATCTGCCGCGGCGTTGGCGGTGTACATCGCGTTTCCCTGCTGGCGCGACTTCTCGGCGAGGCCCTTCTTGACCAGGGCCTCCAGGTTGTTGCGCACGGTCTGGACGGACGTCGCCCGACCGGGATGCTCCTGCGCGAGCTGGTCGTGAACCTCACGGGCCACGCACGGCTGCCCGGGGGTCTTGAGGAGGATCTCCAGGGCGAGCTGCCACAACGGGGGCCCCGACTTCTCCTCGGCAGCGGCCTCTTCCCCCGGCGCCTCCGTGATGGCGGCCTCCGGCGCCGGAGCCTGCCCACCGGCCGACTTCTTCGCCGTCGTCTTCTTCGCGGCGGCCTTCTTAGCGGCGGTCTTCTTTCCCGTGGTCTTCTTGCCGGCAGCCGCCTTCTTGGCCGGCTGCTCGGACTGTTCCTGTTCCGCCTTCACCGATTCATCCTGCCGCGGCTGCGGAACGATCGGGGGCGCATCGGTGACGGCCTCGGCCGGTGCGGACGTGTTGGGCTCTTCGTCCTTGGCCGCCGACGGCACCTCGGCGGCGGGCTCGGACCCGGGCTCGCCAGGGGTGACTGCTCCGGGCAGACTGCTCTGCGCCTGGGCCAACCAGCCTTCCTCCACCTTGAGTTGCTCAAGGCGCTCCTGGAGGTCGGCGATCTGTGTGGTGAGGTCGCCCTGCTCCTTGCGGTTGGCCGCGAGGTCATCGGCGTACTGCTGCGCGTACTTGTTCTGGATGGGGGTCTTTGCGGGCTCGTCGGCCACGACAGCACTCCTTGTACCTGGGTTGTTACTGCCGGATGCTACTCACTGTGAGAGGTCGGCAGTTGCTCTCCCGCACGATCGCCACCCTTGCGGTGAGCGTGGGGACCGGCTCGCGGCCCGGCCTCCACGCTCACCGGCAAGCCAGGTGGTATGCGCTGATGTCACCGGGGCAGGTGCGCGTGGGCCTCGTCGGCCAGTTGCCGTGCGGCGTCTTCCCAGCGTGCCAGGGAGGCCGGTCCGACGGCGCTGCCGAGGTCGGGCAGGACGGTGGAGGACAGGCGAAGGCCCTGGGCCGCGCACGCCTGACGGAGGGGACGGAGTGCGTCGGCGGGCATCCGTGTAGTGGGGACCAGACAGGGGCGGCGCCTGCCGGTGGAGATCGGCAGGTCCCACAGCACCTCGTCGGCGGCCTCGGCGACCCGTGACCGCAATGCGGCTTCCCACTCCTGGTCGGACCGGGTGCGCGTGACGCGCGCACCCGCCGCTTCGTCCCAGCCGGTGGCGTTCTGGCGCCGCAGGTGCGCGACCCAGCCGTCCCGCGCCGGTTCCCACCGTGCCCCCCACCGCTGCCGCCGGCCTCATCGGTGTCGTTCAGGAACAGGCGCCTGGCGAGGGTGTCCTCGAGCTCGTCGTCCACGGCCTGCGCGCCGTGTTCCCGGGCGAACCGGGTGAGGCGCTGTTCGTACGCGGCGTAGTCCTCCAGCGCGGCCGGGCCGGAGTTCTCGAAGTCCCGGTAGGCGCCTTCGATCCAGGCCCACACCTCTCCCTGGGGGGTGAGGCACACTTCGGTGATGTCCCGGCCCGGCGGGCGGGGCGTGTGCCGCCAGGGGGCGAGGGTGAGGTCGGCGGTACTGGCGGCGGCGCGCGGCAGACCGGTGGGAGAGGCGTCGATGACGACGTGGCTGAAGGCGCGGTCGAGGGGCGGGGCGGCGCAGCAAGGCCAGGCCGAGTGAGTCGGCGCAGGAGCGTGAAAACAGCGGTTCGGTCCGCCGGGCGGAACGCATCTGCGGGTTCACGTGCCAGGAGCCGGGAGAAGGCGTTCCGCGGCGGCACCTGCCAGCCCCCCAGGGGGCAAGGTGAGGGGGCCCTCCTGTTCTGGGACGGAACGGGGAGAGCCGGGGCGGTGGCGGGTCCTTGCACGAGCCGCCGCCCCGGATGCCCATAAGGGATCGAACTGAACGAGGTGCACCGTGAGGGAGCGAGCACACCTGGCGGCCGTTGAGCAGATCACCGAGGACGCCGGAGCGCGCGAGGGGGCCTCCGCGGGAGACTTCGGGATCGCCGACATCGCGGCCATGCGCGAGCAGGGGGACTTGCCCGTGTTCATGCGCTTGCAGATCCGTCCGGTGCGATCCCCCGTCCAGGTCGTGACGCTGTGGCAGAGATTCACGGGCCCCACCGGGCACAAGCCCGGCGCCTGGCCGTCCGCCGCGCCCCTCGACGCGCACTACCGGCGAGCCTCGGGCGCTCCCGAACTCTGTGACTGCGCCCGGTGCCGGGCACTGGCCGCGCCCTGTGAGGAACATCCCTGCCGGTGCCCGCGCTGCGGTGCCCCGCACGCCCCGGCGGCATGACGAACGCGCGCACCACGAGACAGCGTGTAAGCCCTCACGGTGCCCGGCCGCCGACGGCCGGGCTACTCCAGTCCGGCGTAGGCAATGCTCAGGACCGTGATGGTCCGGGTCTGGTCCCCGATCAGGAGCACCACCGCGAGATCACCCGAGGCCCACAGCCGCATCAGCCCGTCATCGACGTCCCTGTACGGGCTGGTGGCCGCCCGCGGATCACTGACCGAGTCGAGCAGGAACTGAGCGACCCGGGCGCGCGCCTTGTCCGGGAGATCCCGGTATACGGCGTGAAGGGTGGAATCCATATAGAGCCGGTACATGGATCAGGCAGCCCGGCTCTCCGCGATCAGGTCGGTGACGTCGAAGTACTCCGCGGGCAGCTGGCCACCGTTCTGCTGCTGGAAGGCGCGCACCTCACGACCGCGTTCGACGGCGCCCTCAAGGTCCTCGATGGCCTTGACCCACTTCTCGCCGAGGGCCTTGAGCCCGTCGAGAGGGGTGAGGTTGAACTGCCGCCAGAATTCCTGCCGCATGCCAGCGTCCGGCAGGGCATGGGCGATGGAGTCCGGCGTCCAGTCGTCACTACCCATGATCAAACCGCCTCGAAGGTCGTCGGCACATGCCGCTGCTGCACCTCTCAGGGTAGCGGCCCGGCCGCGCCCGGCGGGAGACAACCGGCACGAGCACCAGACGGGCACGGGCACGGCATGCAGGAAGATCCCGCCACGCGGGAGCGCCGGACGCCCCGCCGACGCAGCCGACGGGACGCCCACCGCCACCAGCTCCTCGACGGCACGCGGACCTGATTGCCTCGGACCAGCCCGGCACCGCAGGAACCGGGCCACCCGCCGACGCAGGAGGACCCGAATGAAGTCGACGCGCATGCGCCCGGCCCGCGCAGCCGTACCCGCCGTCGCGCTGGGCGCCCTGATGGCCTCCGGCACCGGCACCGCCTCGGCGGCGACCACCTGGTGGTACAGCGGCGGCCCGCACGGCAGCGGCGCCGCCGCCAGCTTCCGCGCTGAGGGCGACCAGCTCAAGGTGTGCGACGTCAACTCCGACAGCTACCGCGCGCTGGTGGACGTCCAGACCGCCGCCGGCGCGCACGTCTACCGCGTGACCGACAGCTACAACGACAACAAGTGCACCACCGTCAGCGAGGCCAGCGGCCGCTACAACCTCGTCGAGAAGCGCTCCTACCGGCTGCGGGTCTGCGTCATCAAGGCCGGGCAGAGCCCCTCGTACTGCAAGACCTCCGCCACCTTCTACAACGGCCGCTGATCGCGGCGAAGAGGGGGAGTGATCGCGTGGACAGCAGCGTGCTGAAGTACCCGCGGATCGAGGAGGCTGTCGAGACCCTCGTGGACGCCGGGGGAGGACGCGTCACCTACGACATCGGCGGCGGGGGCCGGGAGACGCTCCTCGCCGCCGCCGCGCGGCTGGCAGCCCGGACGAAGGCCCCCCTGACGATCGTGGAAGCCCGCAGCCTCCACTCCGATGTCCGCGCCTTCGTCCGCGAGGTACAGCCGACGGTACGCAGCGCGGTCATCGCCGCCGAGGAAGCGGCCCTGCAGCCGGCTGGCAGCATCAACGGCGTCCTGGCCGTGCACGCCGACGTCCTGCGCGACGCCGACGTGCGCAAGCCGCTGCTCGCGATGGCCCACAGCGCCGACCACCTCCTCGTGGCGCGCCACGACTACAGCGACACCACCCTCGACGCCCTCGCCACCCCCGGACTCGTCCTTCGGCTCCGTGACCTGATGCCGTCAGCTCCTCGCCCGGCGCCGATCACCTTGACGCCCCCGCCGATGGACATGAGCGTGGCCCTGCGCCTGGTCCAGCAGGCCAACCGTGACGTCCTGCCCGACCATGTGGAGTTCTTCGACGAAATGGCCGAGGTGCTGAAGAGGACGGATCCCGCCGAGGTCGAACAGCGCGTCGGCGAACTCCGCAGCAAGTACGAGGCGACCATCGAGCTGGCTCGCCGGCGCCGAGCCGCGACCGGGTCCACCGACCTGCCACGGACGCCCCTCGACCACGGCCAAGAACAGGCCGCCGCACACCAGCAGCACCGGTCCCAGGGGACCGGCCTCACCTAGTCACCTGTCCAGACCGGCCCACAGCAGGGAAGAGCGAGCTGTCGGCCGGACCGTGCCCCGGCAGAGACCGAAAGGCCCCACATGAACGATGCGATCGACCACCCCGAGGCGGCACAGCTCGTCGACTCGCTGGTGGACTCCGGCGGAGGCATCATCGCCTACGAGTTCGGGGCCCCCGGCCGACAGATCGCGATAGCCGCGGGGGCGCATCTGGCCGCCCGCTCGGGCACGTCGTTGACAGCGATCGACTTCCGCCACCTGCTGCCCCAGATCCACGCCACCGTCGCCGAACTGCACCCCGACCTCGCCTGTACTCCCATGTCCGTCGGCGAGGCGGTCCAGCACCCGGAGCGCAACACCGGCGGCGTCCTGGTCGTGCACGCCGACTTCCTGCACGACCCCGGTACCCGCGAGGCCCTCCTCGCGCGGGCCGCCGCGGCCGACCGGCTCATCGTGGCCAGCCGCGCCGACACCGAGGAATCCGTGCTCAACACCCTCCCCGGCGCCCGCTTCACGGTGAGAGCTCTGCCGGCTGCCCCTCGCAGTGACTCGGGCCCCGGCATCCAGAAGCGATTCGAGGTTTCCGTCGGCGCGTCGCCCCCGCCCTGGCTCGCCGAGATGCGGGAACGCAAAGAGCGGTTCATCAGACAGATCAGGCAGGGTGCACCGGGCGCACACGACCCGGTGGGCTTCGATGAGTTCGACGTCAGCTTCGAGGAGCTCACCGAGGCCATGCAGAACGCGGACCCCGACGAACTCAGGCGTCGCATCGCGCGCCTCCAGGACCAGCAGGACCAGCGGGCCGCCGCCCACCCGGTCCCCGCCGCCCCGCAGCAGATCACCCGTGACCACGGCCAGGCACAGTCCGCCGCACACCAGCAGCAGGGCCACCAGAGCCGCGGCCTCACCTAGAACCCCCGCCGCACCCCTGCCGCCCGCCCTTACCGGCGGGCGGCGTTCGGGCATACAGTGCCCCGGAGAATCCGGCCGACGAGGGGGAACGGTGAACACGGGGGCCTGGCCCACGCACATGTCCCGGCACCTCCCATGGCGCCGTCGCTCCGTCGCGGCCGCCGCCTGGACCATCGCCTCCTGGAGCGCCGCGACCCGCCTGCAGACCCGCGGGCACCTGCTGTGGCTCGCCCAGCAGATCACCGAGGCCCGGCGGGCGGCCCAGGGCGCTCTCGAGGATCCGGAGCAGTCCCTCGCCACCGTGCCGGACACGCTCGACATCACCCTCCCGCCTCAGGTCCGCGATGCCGGCCCGGGCGCGGAGCAGCTCGCCCTCGCCCTGCGCCAGGCCCGCCGCGACGCCGGGCAACTCGCCACCGCCGCACCGCGCATCATCCGCAGGACGCTCAGACGCCTGGCCGCCGATCTCGCGGAGGCGGAGGTGAGGTTCGACCGCGTGTGCAACGACGTCCGCGGAGCAGACCTGCGCACCGCCGACCTCACCCACCTCTACCTCGGCGGGCTGCGCTGGGACGCCGCCACCCAGTGGCCCGACGCATGGCGCGACCGGATCCGCGCCGCCTCGGACCCGGTGGACGGCATCCACCAGATCCGGGACCACTGACATACAGCGTCCCGGTGGCACGGGGGGACCACCGGGACGTCAACCCCCAGCCTACGCAGTACCGTTCACCTGCGTGCGGGGATCACGGGAAGTGACCGGATGAGGCCGCCGGAGCCGACCGCCACCATCCCCACACCGGGCGACGTCGCGCTGCTGCGGCAGCCCGCCTGACAGCCAGCGGCCGGCGGGCGGGTGGGGTCAGGTGAGATCTTCGAGACGGTGGCGCGTGAACGGCACCCCGCGCGCGGGCGCGACCACCACGACCTTCTCCGACCGGCTCGCACGCACCAGCGCGTCCAGGCCCCCCGCCGCGTCGAAGCCCTCCTTCGTCAGGACAGGGCGGACCAGGCGCGCGATCGCCAGCTCGGCGACCTGCGGTACACGTACCGAAGTGCCGACCAGCCGACGGACCCGCTGATACGCCAACGCCCGCTCGTGCTCGGTCGCACCACCGCGCACCACGGCCATCAGATCGACCGCCTTCGCCAGGCGCCGGGAGACCGCCGGCTCGAGGTAGGAGGTGCCGACGCGCTCCGCATGCTCCCGGGCGATCCGCCACGACACCTCCAGCTCGGCCACCGCCTCGTGATACGCGGCAACGAGCTCCTGCGCGCCGTGGCGCACGGTCAGACGGGCGTCGTCCGCGTTGATCCTCGCCCGGTCGAACCGCTCGGTGGCGGCGACCGACGGATCGTTGAGCGCGGGCCGCTCCAGCGCGGCCATGAAGTCCACGAGATGAGCGCCGTACTCCTCGAGCACCGCATCGTGGCGCGCCGCAGCGGCGGCGATGCGCTCCTGCACCGCCCACCGGGCCTGCTGCTCCTTGTGCTCACGGTCCCGCCGGCGCCGCTGCGCCCGCACGAGACCCGCAAGGACGACCACCACCGCCACGGCGGCAGCCACCGAGGCCGCCACGAGCCCCACGGTCCGCCACGGTATGGACACCGACCCCGGCCGCCCGGCGTCCCCACCGCCGACGGGCAACCGCACGCGCACGACCCAGGTGACCACCACGACGAGTACCGCACCCACCCAGCCCTGCACCGCACGCTGCCGGGCCAGACGCGCCTCGGACGACGACGCCTGCGCCAGCATGAACGCGCGCACCGTACTGAACGCGGCGCTCAGCACCGCCATCGACGCAACGAACGAAAGAAGAACGGGGATGGTGCGGCTCTCCGGGGCTGACCTCCTGCAGGAACCTGGCCGAACGGCCTGAACGACGAGGGCGGCCCCTCGCCCCCGCAGCCTGTGACACCTCCCGCCCCGCCTGTCCCGGACGACGCCCCTTGTCCCGCCCGGCGGACCGCCACACAAGATGTTCTGCGCCCGCCGGTCCGCCCGGCGGGACGCCGCCCCCGCCCGGCGTTCACCAGCACCTGCGTCCCGAAAACTGCCAGCACCGAGCAGATCCAGAAAGACGGGGGCAGTGCATGGCAGCGGACGATCTGCTGGTGGTCGGGCTCGACCTGGACACCGGCCGCCACGTCCACATCGAGGACCGGCCGATGGACCAGTGGCGCACACTGGGCTACCGCCACCGCGAGAGCCTGGTGTGCGCGGCCTGCTTCCTCGGCCTGGACGGAGTACCGGCGGGCACGCGCGTCCCGCTGATCCCGCGGGGCAGGATCGGCGGCGCCCGGCGCCACCACTTCGCGCACCCGCCGCACATGGCCCCGCCCGGCGGCCACCACCCCGAAACGCTCTGGCACTTGGAGGCCAAGGCCCAGCTCGAACGGTGGGCGCGCTCGCTGCCCGACGTCACCGAGGTCCGCCAGGAGCAGTGGATCCCCGGCCGCGAGCGCCGCGCCGACGTCCACGTCCACCTCGCCGACGGCTCCCGCCTTGCCCTGGAGGCCCAAAGCAGCCTGATCACCGACTCGTTGTGGCAGCAGCGCCACCGGGACTACGCCGCCGCCGGCATCCGCGACATCTGGTTCATGCGCCCGGGCACGGCCCTGCCCCACGTCCTGCTCGCCGAGTAGAGCGCGGTGTGCATCCTCGACCTGGCCGACCGCCAGGTCCGCGTCCTGTGGGGCCGCCCCCACCCGCGCACCGGCCGCGGTCGTTGCCTGGTCGGCGTAGTGCTTCTCCTCGAACTCGATCGGGCTGAGGTAGCCCAGCCGTTTCTGGATGCGGCGGGAGTTGTAGAAGCCGTCGATGACCCTGTTGCCCAATTGGTCTCATGCCGCAAGGTCGAGTGCTGCCAGGCGGGACGTACGTGTGCGGGCGAGGGGCGTTTCGTTCCACCAGGCGTCGAGACGGATCAGATTGATGGCGGTAGCTGTGAGGATGTGCGCGAGACGTGTCTTGGCTTGGCCGATGTAGCGGGTCCGCCGGGCTCCGGCAGCAGCGACGGCCTGGTGGATGGTGCCTTCCACTCCGGCACGTGCGGCATACCGGTCCTTCCACTTGTCCGTGGCCTGCTCGGCGCGGACGCGTTCCAGCAGTGCGTCCTGGTCCTGGGGACGGACGGTGAGCTGCCGCCCGTACTTGGTGGAGCGAGTGCACTGGTCTCGCACGGGACAGGGTGCGCAGGTGGTGGTCGCGAAGCGGATTCGGATCGCGTCCCGGCCGTTGTTGTCCACCCCCGCCGTCCAGTACCTGCTCACGGCGCCGGTCGGGCAAGTGGCCTGCTGGGCCAGCCAGTTGATAGTGAAGGCGGACTTGCCGAAGCCTCCTCCTTTCGCCGCCTGCCGCGTGTTGTTCGACCGGACCGGGCCGACGACGTGGACACCGCGGGTGGCCGGCGCGGTCAGCAACAGCTCGGCCGAGGTGTATCCGGCGTCCAGGAGGTGCTCCGCCGGCAGGAGGCCCTTGCCCGTGAGGCGGTCGTGGATCTCCTCGACGACCACCGCGTCGTTGACCGTGGCGTCGGTCGTGACGACATGGGTGATCAGGTGGGGTCGCTTCGCCTCCCCGGGATCGTCGCAGCTCTCGCTGAGGTGGATCTTGTAGCCGACCCAGGCGGACCCGCGCTTCTTCGCGTAACGGGCTTCGGGATCATAGGGCGAAGCGACCATCGCTCTGCTCGGCGGGAGATCGTCTTTCCCCCGCCAGGCCACCTCTTCCTCGCCGTCGGTGACGGTGCGGGTGAACTGCTGCACCCACACCGTGCGCAGGACGGAGACGGCGGGCACCTGCCTCAGCCATACCGGCGCCGTCGGGGCGAAGACGGCTTCGAGCAGCCGGTATCCGTCGGCGGCGATCTGCCGGGCGAGATCGCGCCGCTCCTGCTCGTCGGTCGGCAACCGGTAAGCGTCGACCCGTGTCCCGTAGCGTTCCTGCCATGCCGGGTCCATCGACGCGCGCATCCAGTCGGGCACGGCCGTGGCGAGTGCCTCCAGTGTCGCCCGCAACGTCTCGCCGATGAACTCCAGGCGGTTGAGACTGCGGACCGCGGCCAGGACGTGCGTGGCGTCCGTGCGCTGACGCCCGCCGGGAGCGACCAGCCCCATCTCGGCCAGCCGTTCCAGAAGCAGGTCCAAGATCCTTTCCTCCAGTCCGTGCACCAGCAGCCGTTCCCGGAACCCGGTCAGCACGGTGTGGTCGAAGCCGGGGTCGGTCAGCTCCAGACCGAGCAGGTACTTCACGTCGATCCTGGCCCGCACCGCGTGCGCGGCCTGGCGATCGGTCAGGTTCTCGGCGAACTGAAGGATGCTGACCAACGCCAGCCGGCCGGGCGGGATGCCAGGACGCCCCCGAACCCCGAAGGCCGTTCTGAACTCCTCGTCCAGGAACAGCGGACCGAGACTGTCCCGGATCCTCATCGCCAGACACCCCTTGGGGAACGCTGCCCGGGCGACATCCCGTGTCACCGCAGGAACCTCCACCTCCGAACTCGACCGCATCGACACAACGCCACCCCGTTTTCCGCGGCCAGACGCCCAGTTCACGCCCTCGAAACCGCCTGCACCACACACTCGCGAACCGGAATGCCACGCGACAGGCGATCACGGCAGCTTCACTCAATTGGGCAACAGGGTCCGTCGATGTACTCGAAGAGCGCGAGGTTCGCCTCGGCCCTGGTGGCGAAGACACGGCCGCGGATGCACTCGGTCTTGATGACCATCCACAGGTTCTCCGCCAGAGCGTTGTCGTACGAGTCGCCGACCGAACCCATGGACGCCTGAATCCCGGCCCTGACCAGGCGTGTTGTGAGCTTCACGGACGTGTACTGACAGCCGTGGTCCGCATGATGAATGAGCTCGCCGGGTGCGGGCTCGCGGCTGGCCAGGGCGTACTCCAGCGAGGTGAGAACCAAGTCCGCGTCCGCGCGGGCGGAGGTCTCCCAGGCCACCACCCGGCGGGAGAACGCGTCTCGGATCGCCGACAGCCACAACGGCCCCTCGCCAGTCGCGATCATGGTCAGGTCGGTGACCCACAACCGGTTCGGCCCGTCCGCGGTGAAGTCACGCTCAACCAGGTCAGGGGCAAGATCCGCCTCCGGGTCGCGTCGGGTGAAGCCCTTGCCCTTCCGGGGGCTGACCCCGGCCAGGCCGGCCTGGCGCATGAGCCGCTCGACGCGCTTGCGGCCGACGTGGACGCCCTCGCGCTTGAGGACGGCGTGCACGCGGGGCGAGCCGTAGATCCCGCCGGACTCGTCGTGGACCTGCCGGATCCTGTCCGTCAGCTCGGCGTCGCGGCGGCGTCGTTCGCACGGTTCCTTCTCGGCCTGGCGCCAGCGGTAGTAGGTGGAGGAGGGGATGGAGAGTTCCCGGAGTACGGGCTCGACCCCCAGGTGCGGGTGCTCGTCGACGAGCGCGGTCACCTGGGCCGGGTCGGGTCGAGCTGGGCCGCGAAAAAAGCCGAGGCCGTCCGCAGGACCTCGTTCGCCCGCTTGAGATGGGCGTTCTCCTTGCGCAGGGCGGCAAGCTCCTCACGCTCGGCGGTGGTGAGCATGTCGCCTCGCTCGCCGGCGTCGGTCTCGGCCTGGCGGATCCAGTTACGCAGGGCCTCGTGGTGCACGCCGAGCTCCTCGGCCATGCGGCGGATCACCGGCTTCGGCTCGGCGGTCCGGTACATCCGCACCGCACGCTCGCGCAACTCCAGCGGGTACTTTCTCGGGGCAGGCATCGTCTGGGCTCCTCTCATGGGTCCCATCTGACACTCTGTCACCCATTCCCGCATCTCGGGGGAACCTCAGACGAGCACTGATCCAGCACGTTGCCCCGCCTGCGACACGCTCGCCACGGTGAAGCACGGCGCAGCCGGAGACCGGGCCCGGACGGGCATGCGCGATCATGGATATCCGGTGAGGGGAGGACATCAACCATGGCCCTGACGCAACCGGAGTGGTTCGGCGATCTCCACGCATGGTGGACGCCGGCGGTGGGCGACGACGTCGCCCGGCACGTGGAGCCGGTCGGCATGGACGACCGCGGACGCCTCCACGTGCGCTGCTCGAGTCCCGCATGGCGCACGCAGACCCGGCTAACCGCTGCGAGGCTGATCGCCCGAGTCAACGAACTGCTCGACGCCGACGCGCAGATGTCGGGCATCATCGTGCAGACCGTCAACGGACCGGTTCCCCAGATCATCCGGGACCGGTGGCCCGACATCGTGGGCGAGGACCTCGCCGACCAGGTGGAGCCGGTCAGTCTCGGCGCCCAGGGCCAGGAGCTGTACACGATGGCCGCATCTTCCCGGGCACGCGACCAGGCCGTTCAGCGCGCACCGCAGATCCTGGCCCGGATCCGCGAGCTGATCGGCGAACAGTGCACCATCACCCGCTGGCTCCCCAGCACGCTGAAGCCGGTCGTGGTCCTCGTCGCGGCCTCGCCCTCCCTCACCGGCCGGCAGGCCGTCGAGGACGTACTGCTGCAGACCTGGCACGACGCGATCGAGGCAGTCGGGATCGAGCACGGCCTGGTCCTGGAACACGGCTGTGAAACACAGGCCGACCGCTTCATCCAGGAATGGGCCGCCAGCCTCCAGCTCCCCGACGGCACCGGCCCGATGTCCGTTTCCCTGCCGGCCGACACGGCACGGCACCACCACCACGCACAGGACATCCGCGACCGGCAACTGACGGCCAGGCACCCCGACCTGTGCCTGGTTCTGGTCCGCCGCACCGACGAAATACTGCCGCTGGAGGAACACGCGGCCGCCGCCGGCATCCCCCTCCAGCGCTGCGTCCTCGTGTGAGCCTCCGCCCTGCGAGACAGGAGGCTGAGGTCCCTTGTCCGCGCCGTAGTGTGCCCAGAATGAAGGCAGACCCCGCCGTGTTCACGGAGACCCCGATCTACAGTCGCCTCATCGCCGAACGCGGCGACATACCCGCCCGGGCCCGCGACGAAGCCGACCGCCTGTACCGCCTGCAGGAACGGGTCTTCTCCAGCACGAGCGATCCCGGCAGTCCGCAGAATGCAGGCCAGCCGGGCTCCTTCTTCGGCACCGCGCCGCTTCCCCCGGGAACCTCGCCGTCCCCGCCGACCGGGTAGCCGCCCGGCAGCGGACTGGAACCGGGCGATGCTTGCGCGGACCGCCGTGGCGGCCCGACCGTCCAGGTCCTGCCGAGGAGCCTGCGCGTCAATGACCCGACCGCGATGGCGCGCGCCGCAGAAGCCCGCATGCAGCCTCGACCGCGCGTCGGGTCATGGGACCGTACGCACGGAGACGAGCTGTTCCAGCTCGCGATCCGGTTCACGGGCCGATGCTAGGTGTTCTGCGCCCGGGCAGAGATTCCTGATCAGCCCGTGACAGGCGGATCAGACCTCGGGCAACAGCTCCAGCGCCTCCCTGGACTGTGCCGACCCATCGGCACCCAGCACCGCGCGCACGTGCCGCAGCACTCCTGCGGGCAGTTCGGCACGGTGGATCGTCTCTACCGGCGCGCTGCGTGTCCAGCCGGTGCGGTCCAGCAGCGTGGCCAGGGTGATGGCCTTGGCGTCCCATGCGCAGGCGTCATCGAAATGCACCGCGACCTGCGAGACGGACGTCTCCACGCCCTCGCCTCGCAGACGCTGGAGAATGCCCTGGGCCTCCTGCTTCTGCCCCCTGGTCAACTGGTCGTACCTCATCGTGCTCCCTCTTGCCGTCGCGAGTGGCGCCAGCCTGGTGTGCGTGGCGCTGTTCCCCCATGGGGCTGATGACGGCGCGCAACTGCGCGCGACCCCTCCTGGGGAAACCCCGAAACGGGGCGATGAGTCCTCCGACCGTACCACCGACGTTCGGCTCCGCCGGCCAACGCCCGAGCCCTCACCGCTGATGGCGACGCACGCCGAGGTCGGAGGGAGACGTCGCCGGGGGCTGGCGGCAACTCACTCACCCTCGGCTGTGCCGCCGCAGCGCCGCAGACCCCGGTGGCTCGGTGGCGACGGCGCCCACAGGCGTCACGATCCGAGGACCGAGGCGGTGCGCGACCTGGTGCACGCGGCGCTCGTACGCCCACTCCTCCGCGGTCATCGGCGACTGGGCGGATCCCGTCTGTACGGGCGCGGTCTCCTCGAACCGCGCGCAGTCGGGGCACTGCTCGACGGGCCCGGGGGCCGTGTCGTGCGCGTCGATCTGGTGCTCGCACCAGTTGACCAAGGCGACCAGCATGGCGGCATACGCGACCTGAACGTCCTGGTCGCGCCCGGCTTGTTCCGCGGCGTCGTAGCGGGCCCGCGCACGCTCGTACGCCGCCCCCATGACCATGCCCAGCGGGCAGCACCACAAGGGCTCGGGCCGGTGGACAACCATCCTTCGAGCCTAGTGAGACCTGACCTGTGCTGTCCGGCCCTTCGGCGTCTTCCTCGCGCGCAGCACCGGTGAGGGGCAGGCGGCCCGAGAGGCTACTCGGGCGGATGGCCGGAGACCCCCACGACTGGGGAAGAGGCAGTGTTCCAACCGTGCAGTATTCGAGGTGAGACGACGCGATAAGCCGTGTGGTCCTGTTCGGCACCTCCGAAGCAGGCGGCTGGAGGGAAGACCCGGCGAAGCGCGATGCCGCTAAGCCAAGACGTCGATGCGCCCTGCACACGCGGTCAGAATGGCGTGGAGGTCATCACGCGCCGGACCTGTGGCATCGGAATCAGCAGCTTTGATCGCAGCCAGCACCTTCTCCTCCAGATCAGCTACCGCATCAGCGGCGAGGAAGGGCAGCCCGAGCAGGCGGTAGCCACTGTCCACGGTGGTGCGGAGATCAAGCTTGAGCACCTCCCAGCTACGGCGGACCGCCATCCGCTTGTCGGCGTGCTTGTCACTCATCCCTTGGCCGGCGCGCGGCCTCGGCCGCCAGTTCCTCAGTTTCCTCGCCGCCCGGTCGCGCTCCTTTGCTTCGTCGAGCTCGTCCAGGTCCCGAAGCAGGGTCTGTACGTCGATGTGAGTCTGCGTGCACAGTTTCCGCGCCCGCGCGAAAGTCTTGTGCGTGACCACGGCCATGGCAACCATGAGGGTCAATGCAGTAGAGATCAGCGGTGCAGGATAGGCGATGACAAACCGTGCGCTCAGAAACATGGCGACAGCACCGATACCAGCTGCGTTCGCAACGATCCGGCAAATGACAGCCTGCCAGATTCTGCTGGGGAGCCACCGGAGGGCAGAGCCCTTCCACTCAGCCCACCGTACGGCTAAGGGGAGCACGAAGTAGATAAGGCCCAGCCATGCGGCGGCAGTCCGGTAGTCGTCCGGCTGTGCTACTCCCCAGGCGGCCTTAGCTGCGGTGAAAACAGGCGCCCCCGTGCAGGCGAGCACAAAGAGCCCTAGCAGGGCTACGGCCTCGTCTTCCTTACGAAGCGGGTTCTTGTCTAGGAACCGCCGCAAGGCTGGCAGCCCGCAGACCGTGAGAACCCAGCCTCCGAGGAACAAGCCCAAGCCGAGACGCTGCTGGGACGTCCCGTAAAGGCTGTTGCCATAGAGGACGGCCGAGAATCCGAGAGGAACCCAAACGAGCTTCCAGTGGGCACACATCAGACCGGTGCCCCTCTGCCAAAGTGTCATAGACCTCACTGTGCAGATACACACTGGGCACAGGGCGCGATTTGAGGCAGATCAGAGGATCTGACGCCACACCATGGTTGGAGGCGAAATGGCCCGGTTTGTACCAGTCGTCGGCCTCGGTCATCCCGTCCATGCTCGGCAAGTACGGCTTGACGACGTCGTCGACGTCCTTGAAGTACACGGTGGTGCAGAGCGGGTACTGCGCCCCGGTGGGGGCCGTGACCGTGGCCCGGGGCTCGACCCACACGAACTTGCCCGCCTGGGTCCACTTCGCGCGGGCGAACGTCAAAGTGGGGTCCGCCGTTCCCCGCCGCAGCAGCTCCGACCAGGTCATATACGTCACCCCGCGAGCGTAGAGCGCCGACTGCCGCAAGAGAAAGGGGAGTTGACAGTGCCGGATGCCGCGGGCTAAGCGGCTCGGGCACACGCCCCGCACGGCGACTCCTCGACCGGGGCGAGCACGCGGCGAGCCGTACGGCCGCGGGCGTCAGAAGTGATGCAACGCGACGCCGCGAGTTGCACCGAATGCAACTCGTGTCCCTCAGGGCTGCGGCAGTGCGTGCGTCAGCGCGGTGATCAGGCCGCGATGGGCCGCCTCGACTCCCCCTGGAGCGCAGCCCGTGCAGAAGGTGTGGCCGCTGCGGGTGACAACCAACCCCCAGGCCTGCGCTGCATGGACGCTGTCTCCATGACCCTCCGGCGCGTGCACGATGACGCCCTCGACCGGCAGGGAGAAGGCGGCGCCCGCGATCCGGTCGGCCAGCTGAGCGGAAGAAGCGAACTCCCAGTTGTTTCCGCCGTCATACGGGCTGCCGAGGCCCGGGCTCGGCAGCCGCTCCAGCAGCGCTGACGTGCCGGAGAAGTCCTCCAGCGTGAGCGTGATCGCCCACAGCCGCGCCGCGTCCTGCTCCGCAGGCGACCACATAGGGTCGAACATGTCCCGGTCGTCGTCCAGGTCGTGCTCGACCTGGTAGCGCACAGCGGCAGACTCCACGAGCCGCCCGTTCTGCTCGACAATCAGAGCCTGCTGCTCCGACCGGGCCCTCTTCCGCGTCATGTAATCCAGCTGCTGTGGGCGCAGCAGGACGACGGCTTCTACCGGTTCCTCCTCCACGCCGCCGGAGTTGTCGCGGTGGCGCCGCCATGCGGCCTCCCGCTCGACGATGCCGGTCGCCAGGTCGGCCAGCGCCGCACGCTCCGCCTCGTCCGCGCCGAAAGGAGGCGGGTCTTCGCGGGCAGGAAGCCCGCCGGCCAGGGCATCGACCACCCAGCCAGGAGGTGACGGCGCACTCGGCTCGAGGTCGGTGAACGGCGTGAACCAGGCCTCGGGGCGAAGGTCATCGCGGCCGTGAATGCCATAGGTGGAGGGCTCCAGGCTGTAGGTCATCTCCGGGTCGTAGGCGATCAACGCCGGACTGTTCCAGGCGATCGCCCTCAGCGCCCCACCGATCCGAAGACCCGCAGTATGAGGCGACCAGCCTTCGTCAAGCCCTACGGACTCCGCAGCCGCGGAGTCGTCCATGTCGTCTACCAGCTCGGGAGCCGCGGTCACCGCGAGGGCGAGCGCCACGGTCGAGGCGTGGCAGACCGGGACGAATTCGGTGTCGGCTCGAAGCTGCCGGGCCACCTGCTCAAGAACCCCGGCGAACCGCAGCCGCCAGGCGGCATCCATCCCGTCGCACACCCGCGGCAGCCGCAGAAGCACACCGTCCCGCTCGTCGGCGTAGTAGGCGTAGGGCCGGTCTCCGAACTCCACGGCGTCCGTGTACAGATCCCACGCCATCTGCTGTGCCGCCACCGACGCCAGTGCCCGCAGCTCCGCGACGAGCGCCGGTCCCAGTTCAGGGCCCTGTGCCGGCCTCTGAGGGTGGGCGCAATCGCGTGCCAGGCGATCGTCCCTCGCCCAGCCGCCGACCTTCGCCAGGACCTCCAGCACCAGCTCCCGTACGGGACGAGCGGCATTCACCTCCCGGACCAGATTCGCAGCAAGCCCCCGCACCGCGTCCTCATCGAGGTAGGAACGCAGGGCCCACGATTCGCTGATGTGCAGTGCAGCCGCCACCACCCGGGCCTGATGGCGCAGCACGTGACCGGCCTGCCCGGGAACAAGATCGACCCCACGTCGGCGGCACTCGTCTTCCAAGAGACCAGCCAGGCGCTGGACACGGGACACGCTCACCTCGGCACTCTATCCGTGCCGCTGCGGCCTCTCCGGCCAGGCCCGGGAGGCCAGCGGGATTCTTCAGACGCTGTCACGAAGGCGACGTGGCGCGCCTCGGCTCCGGCGCTTCAGATGACCGGTTCCAGCCCCATGGACCGGATGAAGGCCCGGTAGCGGACGATGTCCTCACTGGCCGAGCTGTCGTCCGGGTACCTCAGGCAGGCCAGGAAGGCGCCGGGATGGTCGGAGCGGGAGCCACGCCACTGGTCGGCGTCGCTCACCATGAGGTCGCGGGCGCCGACGCGGGGCGCCTCGGCCGCGAGATCGCTGAAGAGCACGCGGGCCTGCTCCTGGGCGGGCGCGACGATGACGAGCTTGTCGCCGTGCTCGACGAGGGCCTGGTCCGCGTTCGCATCCCACGCCAGCGCCAGCGCCGGCCCGTCCAGGCCGATCGCGATGAACGGCGGCTCCGTGCGGGACTCCGGACGTGGCCGGCGCGGCTTGCCCGCCTTGATGCGGCCCATCGGCAACTCCTTCTTCCTCAGGCGCAGGAACGGATCCGGCCCCCGCTGCACAACGCCGACCGTGCCCCGCAGACACGGCCCCTCGCCCGCCAGAGGTCCCGGCTGCTCCCAGCGGCGCACCCCGCGCCTCGGCCGGGTCCGGGAGAATGCCCACCATGCCTCTCCACTACGAAGTCACCGAGCCGCTGACGATCCCGGACGCTGAGTTCAACGAGAACCACATCGCTGTCCTCCTCGTGGTCGGAAACCGCTACGGCGGACAGTGGAAGATCGACCTGTTGTCCCAGCGCGAGCACCCCAACGAGGCCGTGGCGTTGGGCACCATCGAGACCTTCTACGACCACCAGCGCGACGACCTCACTGACAGCCCCCGATACCCCCAGCTCGGCCTCGACACCGCCCTCATCTGGCTCCTTGCCGAGACCAAGGAGAAGGGCTGGCGGCTCCTTACCTGGAAGGACGTGAACGACCAAGTCCCCGAGGACGCGAAGAAGTTCACGATCGGCGCGCAGGTCCTCCTGGGCAGCGACCAGTTCGTTCCGGCCCCCGGAGTCGAGTACGCCGACGAGATCCTCAGCACCACCACGGGGTGACCCCGACATGCGCCGCCGACAAGGCACCCCCAGTTGCGCTGAGTGCAACCGATGAGCCAGTTGCACCCAGCGCAACTGGAGAGCGGCGCAAGGGGGTTGCAGTCAGCGCAACAAGCAACTCCCCGCCCGTCGGCCGCCCAGGACCTGCACAAAGGGGGCTCAGGCAAAGAGTCCGATCGCCGCGGCCTCCTCGTACTGATCCTTCGGCAGTCCCGTACGGCGGCTGCGCGTGTTGCTGCGCCAGACTCCGAGCTTCAGCACGTGATGCACCCCCGCCGCGTCCACGACCGTCTCGCAATGGGCCCGGGGGATACGCATATGGCCTTCCCGCTGCTGGTACTGCCGGGCCGCGGTGAGGTGCCGCTCCCAGCTGCTGGCCTCCGCCGCCAGCCGCACCTCGTCCCCGCCCGCCGCTCCGGCAGGAAGAGCCGCCGGGACCGCCGGCTGCACCCCCACCTCGAGCAGCCGCCGCCGCTGCTCCTCACCGAGCTGGCCCCAGTCCTTCTGCTGCTGGAGCAGCCACAGGCCGATGTCGTCGCCGAACACGAGCATCCCGGGGCGCAGGTCCGCCAGCGTCGCACCGCCCTCCAGACAGGTCTTCAAGCCGGCGTAGTGGCGCTGCCAGCTGATCGGCCACGGCGGGTTCCAGTCGGGATCGATCGCGCGCAGCAGCCCATCACGCGTACGCGCCCGCTCGGCGTTCTTCCCCAGCCCGCCGGGCTTACGGAGATTCTCCAGCTTCTGCCCGATCGCCCGGCCGTCGATGACCGCCTCCCGAGGAGCGGCGAGCGTCCCGTACATCTCGAAGTAGCGCCGCGCGCAGGACACCCACACCTCGAAAGCGGCGTCGTGGACCGACCACACCATCCCCAACGCGTTGAGCATGTCGAACCGCCACGGAGCCAACACGCCCTCCCGCTGCGCCCGACGCTGCTCACTGACCCAGCTTCCCAGCGCGTAGACCTCGTCGTCCTCGCTGCCCGGCACCGGTACCGTCGCGGTCAGCGGCACCTTCGCGTGCCCGTGCTCGCCGACCCACCGGCGCAGCAGGTCGTAGCCGGTCAGCCAGAGCTCGGAGTCGGGCTGCAGGATCCGGCGCTCCACGAACCGCGCGATCAGGTCCGGATCGCGGGGCGTGGAGAACTTCAGCAGCTGCTCCCACATCTCGGCCGCGCGCCGCTGGCTTTCCTCGGCCTGCTCCTGGCCGCCCCCTTCGCTGCTGTCGTCCGCCTCGCCGGCGTCCTTCGCTCCCGGCGGGGTGACGGGGTGGGGGTCCAGGCCGGTGAAGTCCTCGCTCTCACCGCGGCCGGTGTGCTCGGTGCGCAGCGTGAGCCGCTCGATGAGGCCATCCCCGTGTGAGCGCAGCCCCTGTAGCACGGCCACCAGGGGTCGGTAGGAGGGCGAGGTCAGCATGTCGTCCGGCTTCTCACCGGGCTGCAGATACACCGGCACCACGATGCGCGCGATCTTGCCCTCGCACGGCGCCTGACGAAGAGCCCGCCCCACGTTCTGCACGATCTCCGTCGCACTGCCGCGGGTGTCGGCGAACACCACCCCGCCGACCCCTCGACGCCCGCGGATGTCCTGCCCCTCCCCAACGGCCTTACAGGAGGACAAGATCGAAAAGTCCGTCTCGCGCCCCTCCTCGTCCACCCCGTCCCCGAACCGGTCCATGACCAGCCGCCGCACCTCCAGGGTGTGATCCCCACACAGCCACTCCGCCGACACCCGCTCCGGATACCGCTCAGGATCACCGGCATGCAGCTCCGCCGCGGTCTCCGGGAACGCCCGCGCGAACGCCATCGCGTCCACGGTGCGGTTGTGGAACGTCATCAACGACCGCACACGAACCTCAGCCGCCAGCTTCAGCAGCGCGGCCTGCAACACCGCCAGCCGGCGCCCGCGCACCGCCTCATCGTCCGCGTCCGCGCCCGGCGGCTCGGGATCGGCGATCTCCAGCACGTCGACCTCGAACCGCGCCAGCGTGCCGCGCTCCACCGCCTCCACCAGCCCGTAGGTGAACGCCCGCTTCCCGTACACCGCCTCATCGTCCATCGACACCGCGAGCCGGTCCCTCCGGCCCGCTCGCCCCTCGGGCACAGCCCAGATCTTCGGCGTCGCAGTCAGATACAGCCGCCGATCCGCCGCAATCCGCGAGTTGTCATGCACCGCCGCCCACGGCTTCGCCGCATCCCCCGACGTATGGTGCGCCTCGTCCGCGACCAGAAGATCGAACGGCTCCAATTGCTGCCCGTACGCGCCCAGCAGCGCCTGCTCGAGCGGCCCAGGAACGTCCTCACCGTCCTCCTGGCGCAAGCTGAGCGAGTCGTAGGTGGCGAACACCCACACCGGCCCCCGCCCGGCCCACAGCCCCAGCTGCGGAGGACTCGTCGTAGCCTGCACCCCGAACTCCGAGAACGCCGGTCCCGACTTCGAGACCACCGCCACCCCCCGCCCGGAGAAGCCGGCGGCACGCCACGCCGCTGCCGTCTGCACCAGCAGACTCCGCCACGGAGCCATCCACAGCACCCGGCCGCCAGGAGCCACCGTCCGCGCCGTGCCAAACCCTACGGCCGTCTTGCCTGTCCCCGGGGCCGAGACCCCCAAGGTCCGAAGCCCCGGGGCCGGAATCGGAGCACCGGCCGGCAACTCCCGTGCAGCCGCGGCGATGTGCTCCTCGATGTGGCGCCATTCCGGCGCCCCGCCACTGCTCATCGGTCACCCCGCGGGGAGGACACGAACGAGAGCATCATCGGTCACCGCCTTGCACTTTTTGATCTTGACGAGTTGATCAGCGGTGACACCCAGGGCCTCTTTTTCCCGAAACCTACCCGCTGATGCATCACCAGAAATCGTGTACACTGGTGACCTCAATCTACTACTACAACCAAGATCCCCGCAGGATTTCCCCGCCGACAGTTGCACAACCAACCAGAGGGGCGAACAACCAGCCAAGCCGGCGCCAGTGAGCCATTGCAACCATCGCGGAGCAACCACCAACCAAGTTGACGGTTGCTCACAAGGCAACCACCCGAGCAACCGTCAAACAACCTGCACACAAAGAGCCCAGACACACTCTCACCCCATAGCCAGCCGCTTTTCTCTTTGAGAGCAACCACCCGAGGGAGACAGAGACTAAGACCAGAGCAACCATTACCGGTCCCGATGTCGACCGTAGTTGCTTCTGAGCCGCGTAGCGGATCAGAACCGGGACGCCGTCGGCGTCCAATGCATCCCGCTGCGTAGCAGCGGCGCGTCGTGTCTGCGTAGCAGACCGCGCGC